>CAMBEJ010000018.1 GCA_945865375.1 Akkermansia muciniphila
AAAGTCAGGTGCATCAACAATCACACGGTTTCCATTCAACAACTCACGGTATTCCTCGGGTTGGTTTCTAAGACCCAATCCATCGGCCCTCCGGGGCGACTGACATTGGGGCTGGGATCCAGGGGCGGCACTCGCAGACTCGTTTGCCCCTGGCTAAGTTCCTTCAACCCTCTCGGGTCATCCCCACTCCGCAACCTTTACATTCCACTCAAAACAGCGAAGAACCGAGGGAAGTGTTAAGAATTGCAAAAAGGCAACGTTGATGCCATTGTGAGTCTCAATATGGAATCACGACTGCGTTTCCTTAATGCACCAAAGGATCATTTTTTCCTGTTGGGACCCCGCGGCACCGGCAAGACGTGGTGGTGTCAGCAGACCTTTCCCGAAGCGTTGCGGGTTGATCTGTTGGAGCCTGAGACGTTGCGTTTGTTGTCCGCGCGACCTGAGCGACTGAGGGAGCAGATTGAGGCGCGTCCCGGATTGCGACAGGTGGTGGTGGATGAGGTCCAAAAGCTGCCGGAGTTGCTGGAAGTGGCTCATCTTATGATCGAAGAAAAACGAGGAACCCAATTCATCTTTACCGGCTCCAGTGCCCGCAAGTTGAGGAGGTCGGGAGTGAACCTGCTGGGAGGGAGGGCGGCGCAGGTATCTTTGCATCCCTACATGGCAGCTGAGCTGGGAGAGCGGTTCCATCTGGCGGAGGCCCTGCGCCTCGGTATGTTGCCAGTGGTTTATGGAGCGCAAGAACCCGAGGCATTGATCCGCGCCTACAATGGGCTCTATCTACAGCAGGAGGTCCAGCAGGAGGCATTGGTTCGCAATGTGGGGAGCTTTGCGAGGTTTTTGGAAGCCATCAGCTTCTCGCACGCAGCCGTGCTCAATCTCGCCAACGTAGCCCGGGAATGTCAGGTCAACCGCAAGACGGTGGAGGGGTTTCTGGGGGTGTTGGAAGATCTGCTGCTGGCCTATCGCCTCCCCGTATTTAGCCGACGAGCTAGGCGCGAACTGGCGGCGCATCCCAAGTTTTTCTACTTCGACACCGGGGTTTTCCGCGCTAACAGGCCAACGGGTCCCCTGGACGCGACGGCAGAGGTGCAAGGGGCCGCGCTGGAAGGGTTGGTGGCCCAGCATTTGCGAGCTTGGTGCGACTATTCGACAGGCGGCCATCGGCTTTACTACTGGCAGACACGTTCGCAGACGGAGGTGGATTTTGTGATTTACGGTGACAGCGGGATCTTTGCCATCGAGGTGAAGAACACCAGCCAGATCCGGCCCGAGGACCTGCGCGGATTGAATAACTTCGGGGAGGACTACCCCGAAAGTCGGCGCGTGTTCCTGTATCGTGGCTCCGATCGCTTGCTGCGGGACGGGATTCTGTGCCTGTCGTGCGAGGAGTTTCTCCACAGCCTAGTGCCAAACCAATTTCCATCCTCAAACCTCAGTAAGAGCTGTTGAAATCGTTTTGACTCCCGTTCCCATTCGTCTAGCCTCCAAAAAAACATCCTCACTATGAGACTCGGCATTAACACGTTTCTTTTTGTATCTCCGTTCACCAACGAGAGCACCAAGCTCTTCCCTCAATTCAAGAAGTGGGGCTTTCAAACGGTTGAAATACCCGTCGAAGATCCCTCCCACATCGACCCTGCCCACGTGAAAGCCGAGCTCGACAAGAATGGGTTGGTCTGCGGCTCGGTCTGCGCGTGCATGGGGCCCGACCGCGATTTACGCGGAACACCGGAGCAGCAAAAGACAGGCCTCGATTACATGCTGAAGCTCATAGACCAGATGGTGGTGCTCAACTGCCCGTTGCTCATCGGCCCTGTTTATTCCGCCGTAGGCCGGGCCGACGCGGTTCCCGAAAAGGAGTACAAGCAGCAATGGAAAACGGTCGTGAAACACCTGAAAACATTGACAAAATATGCCCAAAAGAACGGCCGCCAAGTCTGCCTCGAACCCTTGAACCGCTTCGAAACCGACTTTATCAACACCTGCGATCAAGGGTTGAAAATGATCGCGGATGTGGGCAGTCCTGCCCTGAGATTGCACCTGGATACGTTCCACATGAACATCGAGGAGAAGAACCAGGCGAAGGCCATCCGAAAGGCCGGCAGCCACCTCGGACATTTCCACGCCTGCGGCAGCGACCGGGGGACGCCTGGCAATGACCACATTGAATGGGCACCGATCGTTTCCGCCCTCAAGGCTGTGAAATACGAAGGGGACGTCGTCATCGAATCCTTCACCACGGACGTGAAAGTCATCGCCCGCGCGGCAGCCATATGGCGTCGGATGGAGCCCACCACCGAGGAGATTGCGGTCAAAGGGATCGAATTCTTGAAGAAAGCCCTGGCCTGAAGCGTCTCCTCTTTGTAGCTGAACCAATCTCATCGGAACACACGCACATTCTTACCTAATACGGATTACGGATCAGGAATATGAAACTTCTATCAACCGCAGTTCTCGCCACCGCGCTGGCGTTCACCACCGTCTCGCTCTCCGCCGCCGAACATGGTTTTGAGAGTCTGTTCAACGGGAAAGACCTCAAAGGTTGGGATGGAAATCCCAAGTTGTGGTCGGCGCGAGACGGCACCATTACCGGGGTGACGAGCCAGGAAGATCCCATCAAGGTCAACACGTTCCTGATCTACACCAACACGGTCCCCGATGATTTTGAGCTCCGTTTCAAATACAGGATCGTGGCTGGGAATTCCGGGATCCAATACCGCAGCAAAGTCACGGATCCGAAGCAATGGCGGGTCGGGGGGTATCAGGCCGACTTCGAGGCGGGCAAGACCTACTCGGGGATCCTCTATGATGAGATGGGGGTGGCTGGCGGGCGTGGAATCATGGCGGAGCGCGGGCAGAAAGTCACGTGGGGCGCCGATGGAAAAAAGCAGGTGACAGGCACGACCGGCAAGACGTCCGCGGAGCTCCAGGAGGCCATCAAGCATGAGGACTGGAACAGTTATGTCGTGACGGCCAAGGGTTATCATTTTGTGCATCAGATCAATGGGAACACAACGGTGGATGTGACCGACGAGGACGAGAAGAAACGCTTGACCACCGGCGTGATGGCCCTCCAGATCCATGTCGGACCTCCGATGACGGTTCAGTTCAAGGACATTGAAATCAAGAAACTCAAGTAACCGCACCCCGCCATCCCTATGAAATTCATCCGCCTCGTTTTGGCTGCGGCGTGCGCCGTGTGCCTTGTGTCCCTGGCGGAGGCTGCGGACAAGAAGATTCTGATCCTCGCGGGCAAGGTGAGTCATGGTCCGGGCGATCATGAGTTTCGGGCTGGATCACTGCTGCTGAAAAAGTGTCTTGATGGCGTTCCCGGGCTCAGAGTGGAGGTCCACCCCAATGGATGGCCCACCGATCCCAGCGCCTTTAACGATGTGGATGCCGTCTTGATTTACGCGGATTGGGGAGGTGGGCACCCCGCTATTCAGGCCGATCGTTTGAAGTTCATCGACTCGCTTGTCAAAAAAGGTGTGGGAATCGGCTGCGCGCATTACGGAGTCGAAGTCCCAAAAGGCGATCCGGGCGAGGCGATGCACCGCTGGATCGGAGGCCATTATGAGCACCAGTACTCGGTCAACCCCATGTGGAAACCTGAGTTCAACACCTTTCCAAAGCATGCGGTCACGAGCGGCGTCAAACCGTTTGCTTTGGTGGACGAATGGTATTTTAACATGCGATGGAAGCCGGACATGTCCGGCATCACGCCCATCCTGGTTGCGAAACCTTCGGAGAAAGTCCGCAAAGGCCCTTATGTCTATCCTGCCGGCCCCTACGAACACGTCGTGGCCGCTGCTGGCCGTGAGGAGACGATGATGTGGACTTATGAGCGTCCTGATGGCGGACGCGGGTTCGGGTTTACAGGCGGTCACAAACACGTCAACTGGCATAATGAAAACTGTCGGAAAGTAGTCCTGAACGCGCTGCTGTGGATCGCCAGGATGGAGGTCCCCGAAAACGGCGTGTCGTCTTCGATCAAACCCGCGGAAATGCCGCAAAATCTGGACCCCAAGAACACCTCGGCGGGTGCCGTGAATCTGACCGGGACCTGGCAGTTCGAAGTCGAAACACCAAACGGGAAAGGAACGCCTGAATTTAAAATCGTGCATGCAGGCCAGAACCTGATCGGCCATTATAAGGGGTTGCTCGGCGAGGCCGAAGTGACTGGAGGCGTGTCAAAGGAGAAGGATTTCCGCATGCACTTCACCGTTTCGCGAGAGGGCGAAGACATCCCGGTCACCTACACGGGGACCCTGGAAAATGGGGGCGCGATGCGGGGCAAAGTAACATTTGGCGAACTGGGCGAAGGGACTTGGACAGCGAAGCGACAGTGACAGAGATTGAACTATGAAGAAACGATTATTACCCCTTTGCGCAGGCTTCTTGCTTGCCCTTGGTGCTGCGGCCGCGGATAAGAGAATTGTTCTGCTCGCAGGCTCTGTGAGCCACGGCAAGGGGGAGCACGAGTTCAGGGCCGGTTGCTTGGCGCTCAAACATTGCCTTGACCAGGTGCAAGGGGTGACGTCCGTGGTGCACCCCAACGGATGGCCGCAGGATCCTGGTGCGTTTCAAGGTGCGGATGCGATTTTTATGTATGCCGATGGGGGAGGCGGTCACCCGGCCATCAAGCCCGATCGTTTGAAAATCCTCAACGATCTCGCCCGAAAAGGAGTTGGGATTGGGTGCGCCCATTACGCCGTGGAGGTGCCAAAAGGGGATGCCGGGAAGGCGATGCTCGAGTGGACCGGAGGGTACTTCGAAACATTTTGGTCCGTGAATCCGCATTGGGAAGCCGCGTTCACGTCACTTCCCAAGCACCCTGTGACACGAGGGGTCCAGCCCTTCCAGATCAACGACGAATGGTATTACCACATGCGGTTCCGTGAGGGCATGCGCGGGGTGACACCGATCCTGTCCGCCGTGGCATCGATAAAGACTTTGAACCGTGAGGACGGCCCGCACAGTGGCAACCCGGGAGTGCGGGCTTCCGTCGCCAAGGGTGAGCCTCAGCATCTCATGTGGGTCGCGGAACGTCCGGGCGGCGGTCGTGGTTTTGGTTTCACTGGAGGCCATTTCCATCGCAACTGGGCTGACGAGAATTTCCGCCGCGTCGTGTTGAACGGGATCCTTTGGATAGCCAGGAAGGAAGTTCCCGAGAACGGGGTACATTCCGTGCTGACACCCGAGCAACTGGCTGCCAACCTCGATGAAAAGAAGTAACTATTCGGATGAGTGCCCGCGAATCACGCGAAGGGACTCGAATCTGAAAGCAGCAACGGGAAAATTTGTTCTCATGAAATCATTCAACTCCACCATCCTGCCGTCCGTTTTGATCCTTCTCTCGAGCGCCGCTTGGCCGTGTCCGACTCAAGCCGCCGAGGCGGCACGGTCTGGGCCGGAGGCCGCCAGGGAGCAATTGAAGTCCCTTAAGGTGGCCGCCGGGCTCGAAGTGTCACTTTTTGCAAGCGAACCCATGGTGCGCAATCCGGCCAACATGGATATCGACCACAAAGGCCGGGTCTGGGTCACCGAGGGCGCCAACTACAGGGTATTCCAAAAGTGGGGGAATCTGCGGCCAGAAGGGGATCGAATTGTCATCCTTGAAGACAGCAACGGGGATGGCGTGGCGGACAAGGAGACCACCTTTTATCAAGGCAACGACATCAACGCCGCGCTGGGCCTCTGCGTGCTCGGCAACAAGGTCATCGTCTCCCGCTCGCCCGATGTGTTCGTCTTTACCGACACGGACGGCGATGGCAAAGCGGATAAAAAAGAGGTGCTTTTTACGGGTATAAAAGGGGTGGACCACGACCACGGCGTGCATGCTTTCGTGTTTGGTCCCGATGGGAAGCTTTACTTCAACATGGGGAACGATGGACGTGAGATTCATCGCCCTGATGGACAGCTTGTGACGGATGTGGAGGGCCACACCGTGGCCACCACAGGCAAGCCCTATCGGCAGGGGTTGGTGTTTCGGTGCAACATGGACGGGAGCGAATTCGAAGTGTTGGGCCATAACTTCCGCAATAACTACGAGGTCTCCGTGGATTCCTTCGGCACCCTGTGGCAATCGGATAACGATGACGATGGCAACAAGGGGGTCCGGATTAATTACGTGATGGAGCATGGGAACTACGGCTACGTGGACGAGATGACTGGGGCCGGGTGGCAGGCGAAACGGACCGGTTGGGAAGATCAAATCCCACTCAGACACTGGCATCTCAATGATCCAGGGGTGGTGCCCAACGTCCTCCAAACCGGCGCGGGATCACCCACAGGCATCATGATTTATGAAGGGTCGCTCCTGCCAGAGATCTTCAGAAACCAGATGATCCATTGCGACGCTGGTCCGCGCGTGGTGCGCTCCTACCCGGTCCAGCCCGTCGGCGCGGGTTACCAAGCTCAAACGGTGAACATTCTCAGCACGGACGACAATAATTCCTGGTTTCGACCCTCGGATGTCTGCGCCTCTCCTGACGGATCGATCTATGTGGCTGACTGGAACGACGCTGGAGTGGGAGGGCACAACATGGCTGACCGCGAACTCGCGACCATGACGGGCAGAGTCTACCGGGTTGTGCCCATTGGGAAGAAGCCAGTGATGCCAAAACTCAAGTTCGATTCAGCCTCGGACTGTGTGGCCTCCCTCGCTTCGCCCAATCAAGAAGCGCGTTACCTTGCGTGGACCAAGCTGCACGCGATGGGCCAGAAGGCAGAAAGCTCGCTTTTGAAGACCTGGAAAAGCGAGAATCCTCGCCATCGAGCCCGTGCTCTGCACCTGCTGGCCAGAATCCCTGGAAAGGAGCAAAAATACGTGGAAATTGGGCTTAAGGACGCGAATCCAGACATCCGAATCACCGCGTTGAGAATCGCTCGCGACCGGAAGTTAGACGTCATTCCCTTCGTCAAAGCCCTCGCTTACGATCCCTCGTCCCAGGTCCGCCGAGAGTGCGCCTTGGCACTGCGCAAGAACGCCTCTCCTGAAGTCCCCGCTTTGTGGGTCACGCTCGCGAAACAGCATTCTCCGAGCGACCGTTGGTCTCTTGAAGCCCTCGGTATTGGCGCTCAAGGCCAGGAGGAATCCTGCTTTGACGCTTGGTTGAAAGCTGTGGGAGCTCAGTGGAACTCGCCAGTCGGACGCGACATCGTATGGCGGAGCCGCGCCACAAAAGCCCCGGCTTTGTTGGTCAAGTTGATCCGTGAAAAATCGGCGACACAAGACGACAAAAACCGCTACCTGCGCGCCCTGGACTTCATCAAAGGCCCTGAGAAAGAAGCGGCGCTGCTCGACTTGGTGACAGCAGCCACTCAAGCCAAATAGCAGCGGCTTCATTTTGGGTGACGACGCCCGGGGGGATTCGTGGAAGAGAGCACCGGCAAGGGAGCGCAAAACGCTTCCCGAGCGAGGATCACGCGATTTTGGCGGTTCTTCGCTGTTTTGAGTGGAATCAGGTAGCGATTGCGATGGAACGCCGACAAGGCGGCATTTGAGGGTAGGGACGTCGCAGCGCAACGTCCCTATCCCTGGGCGACTCATGAACTCGGGAAGCAGTCGCTTCCACTCCACAGAAAACAGCGAAGAGCGATCTTGGCTAGTTTAAATCCTGGTTGACAGGTCGCGTTTGCAGTACACTGTGTTCGGTCATTATGAAAAATATGAATACTGGTTCTCTACTCGTCGCCTTGGCCTTTGCTTCCCTTTTGAGCACAGGCTGCAAAGACAAACAGGATACCGCATCACAGCCACCTGTGGGTCAAGCGGTTTCAACTCCGCCGTCGGCCCAAGCACCGATGGCTGACGCCGCAAAAAAAATGGATCAATCGGTGCAGGCCCAAAAGCCTGCTGCGGACCAAGCCGCGAACAATTTGGCCGCTGCTTCGAGCGTGGCTCTGGATGTGGCGAAAGGCCAAGCCCAGGCTTTGATCGACCAGGCTCAAAAGATGGTTGCTGGAAGCAAATACGAAGACGCCGCCAACATCCTCAAGCAACTCAGCGGAGTCAAACTCTCCTCGGACCAGCAGAAGCTCGTCAGCGATTTGCAGGCGGTGGTACAGAAAGCCATTGCCGGCAAAGCCGCAGCCGAGGGCGCGAAAGCCGTGGGTGATTTGTTCAAGAAAAAGTGATCATCCCGGGCAATCCGATCACCCCATCATCCCTGGAAAGCCGCTTATGAAGAATCTCCGGTTCTTTCAAAAAGCCAGGCTGGTGGCGTGTGCTGCAGTGGCGGCATTCGCCCCGTTCGGACGCGGGGCGGATGCTCCGGCGGTTGAAAAATCTGTTTGGAAAACAACCGCGGCCGCAGGGGTGACACTCACGCGGGGCAACAGCGAGACCGTGCTGGGCACAGCGAACATCAACGCTGACAAGAAGTGGGCAAAAAATGAAATAGGCCTTGGTGCAAGCGCCACTTACGGTGAAGACCATGGTCTTAAAAGCGCCGAGAACGTTGGCGGGTTTGCTCAGTACAACCGTCTGGTGTCGGAGCGAGCTTTCGTTTACGCCCACGCGGAAGGGTTGCATGATTCGATTGCCAACGTGGAATACCGGGTCAGTTTGAGCCCTGGGGCCGGTTACTACTTCATGAAGAACGATCGCAATACCCTGCGGGCGCAAGTCGGACCGGGTTACGTGCTTGAAAAGCTCGGCGGAGATAACCGTTCCTACGTCACCCTGCGTCTCGCAGAGCGTTATGAGCTGAAAATCAACGCCCGGGCGCGTCTCTGGCAGAGCCTCGATTTCTCACCGCGTGTGGAAGATTTTACGGACTATGTCGCGAACGCCGAGATTGGGGTGTCCACGGACATCACCAAGTCCTTCGGTTTGCGGGTGTTTGCGCAGGATACCTACCGGAGTCGATCCGCCCACGGACGTGACAAGAACGACCTAAAACTGGTGGCGGGTGTGGAATACAAGTTTTGACTAGAGCTGGGTGCCGGGATAGAGACTCTCACTTTTTTCGCCGGTTGCCAGAGGCACTGGCGATACGCGGTCGAACCTAGCCGGGGCCATCTGGCAAGGGCCAGCTTTCTACTCGATGACAGAGGGCTCGCTCCGTCTCGCGGTTCGCAAGAAAAGCATGATCGAATCCCCATGCCGGAGGCATTTGGTTTCCTCCCATGCAGGAGTGACCTCGAGTTGATCTCGTTTGGCATGGCCCAGCACAAAAAACCCGTCTAATTTCAGCAGGCGGGGCAGCGACGGATCATCGAGCAGCTTCTGCGCGTCGGAGCGGGAGCGCTTCCCAATATTTTTTTCGCCGTAGGGTGGGTCCGCAAAAATAAGGTCGAAGCATTCGGTTTTGGCTGCAAGGGCGGGCAAGGAGGCAAAGACGTCCTTCACCCAGATGGACAGGGTGTGGGCTGGCATTCCCAGAGCCTCGCAATTAGTCCGAATTCCCAGCGCATGCCGACGCGAGAGCTCCACGCAGATCGCCTGTTTTGCGCCACGGCTCAAACTTTCCAAACAGAGTGCACCAGTGCCGCCGAAGAGCTCCAGACCCGCGGCTTCGACACCCCGGTCGCCGAGGCTGTTGAACACCGCTTGACGCACCAGATCGGTCGTGGGCCGGACTGCAAGACCTTTTCGGGCCTTGAGGGTTCGCTTTGCAGCCGTGCCGCCGATGATGCGCATCCTGGATTCTTGGGGCGTTACTCAGGCGATGACGAGCCAAATTGCGCAAAACATGGTCTTGCGCCCGGGGTTCGGCTTTGACACCGTCTGCCGCCATGGTAGAGACGCCCATCTTAGGCAGTGAAACGAGCGTGGACCCGCTCTCCTGGTATGTTGCTCACACGCGCCCGCGGTGTGAAAAGAAGGTTTATGACTATTGTCTGCGTGAAGGGTTTTTGGTCACGCTTCCCACCTTGCGCAGCGTCAAGAAATACCGTGGAAAAACCCTGGTTTTTGAGAAGCCGCTCTTCTCGGGCTATGTGTTTCTCCAGCTCAACCAGTTCGGCCGGCAAAGTGTCTATCAAAGCGACTACGTCGCGAACCTGCTTAATGTCGTGGAACAGGAATTGTTCGAGCAACAGCTCAACGATATCTTGCTGGCCATCGAGTCGGATGTGGAAGTGTATCTCGTGCCCACCATCAAGCTGGGCACGCGAGTGATGATCAAGTCGGGCCCGCTACGCGGTTGCGAAGGGCTTGTGGAGAGCCGCAAGGGTCTCGTGGAGGTGTTGCTGCGGCTCGACTTCATCGGTCAGGCCGCCGCCATAAAAATCGACGCCGGTGACCTCGAGTTGATCTGAGTCCTACCCAGTAAGCGCTCAGGCTGTGGTGCTCAGTCAGCGATTCAGAAAGTTTTTGAGGATTACTTTTCCGTGCTGCGTCAGGATGCTCTCGGGATGGAATTGCACGCCATAGATGGGGAACTCGCGGTGGCGCACCCCCATGATTTCCTTTTCATCGGTCTCGGCAGTAATTTCCAGGCAGGCTGGCAGCGTGTCTCGTTTGATGACCAAGGAGTGGTAGCGGGTCGCGGTGAAGGGGCTCGGAATATTTTCGAACAAATCGCGGGCGGTGTGATGGATCGAAGAAGTTTTCCCGTGCATCATCCGGTAGTTCACGATGACCTCCGCGCCAAAGACGTGGCCGATGCATTGATGGCCAAGGCAGACCCCCAGAAGCGGCTTTTTGGGACCAAAGGCGCGTATGATCTCGTTCGACAATCCAGATTCCCGAGGGGAACACGGTCCCGGTGAGATCAGAATGCGATCAGGGTTGAGATCCTCTATTTGTCCCAGGCTGATCTGGTCGTTGCGGCGCACCTCCATGGCGGTTCCCATCTCGCCGAGGTATTGCACGAGATTATAAGTGAACGAATCGTAGTTATCGATGACCAGGATCATGATCGGCCTGAGAGACTATTTCAGCGGATGGGAATTGAAAACCATAATCAGAGGGGTTAAGTTGACTCTTCAAGAGCAAAATTCAACCCTATGGAGTGGATCAGCTCGCAATGTTTGGAAGAAGACGGGTTCCTGAAGGATCCCATTTCCCCGCGTTGGGCCCGTGATGTGCTCCGGTTTATTCCCATTCGTGCTCAGTTTCTGTTGTCAGGAAATGTGCGCGACCGGTTTCCCTTTCCCTATTCACCGGGGAAACATACGCCCATCACGCTGACCCAATACCTTGTCGAGATCCTCAGCCTCCGCGGCTACGACTGGTTTCTCAATTTCAACCTGACGGAGGGCTTGAGCGTGATGGCATCGAAGGCGGGAGATGCTGTTCTGGCGCGATCGTTTTTCGAGAAGCTATGCGATGTCCAGTTCGATGAGCGCGGGTTTCACCGGTGTTAGGCGCTGGAGCGTGCCATATCGATCCTAGATCGAGTGCTAGGATCCCCTGAGCACTTGACCGCCGTCTTTGTGGATTTCGCCTCGCGTTTGAGCGTGCGGGTTGAGGCCCTCACCGAGCGCGAGAACGATTCTTTACGAAGGCGCTCATGCTCGGGTTGGGAGCGAGCCCCCCCGTCACGAGGCGGGTGCGGGAGGCTCATTTTAACGTCTTGTTTTGGATCTGTGAGCGGGACAACGACGTCCCTGGATGACTGGTGGTTGACAACCCCAGAGTTCGTTCCATCGCCATCCCAAGACCCGATTCGCTGCAGCGTGGCGCTTTGGCGCGAGCGCTCTCCCCGAGCCTGAGTGGATTTCGTGACGCCGAAGAAAGCACCTGCGCCGCGTGTGTCGAGGCGTTCGTGGACCAGACCGACGGCCTGCTGCTCGCCGACCTGGTGGCGATCAGCCAGCTCGCGCGGCGGGAGCGTCTCTCATTTCAAGAGATCGGCGAAGCGGTGCGCCGCTATAAATTGGGCGTCACCGACGATCCTTGGAAAAAGATTGACCGCCGGAAAATCCGCGATGGTGAGCCCTTTATCCGAAGGCGCGTCAAGGGTCAGCGCCAGGCTGTGACCAAGGCGTTGGACATCGTGAAACGCGCCATAACCAGCCTGTCCGGCGCTCAGGCGTCGAAGGCCACTGGACGCCCCCGAGGCGTGCTTTTCCTTGCTGGCCCCACAGGGGTTGGCAAAACCGAGCTCGCGAAAACCCTCACGGAGCTCCTGTTTGGTGATGAGCGCGCTTACATCCGATTCGACATGAGCGAGTTCTCCTCGGAGCACGCCGACCAGCGGCTGATCGGGGCACCCCCGGGTTACATCGGATACGACGCCGGCGGGGAGCTGACGAACGCCATTCGCGAGAAACCATTTGCAGTGGTGCTCTTTGATGAGATTGAAAAGGCCCACCCGCGTATCTTGGATAAATTTCTGCAAATTCTGGACGATGGCGTGCTCGCTTCGGGGCGCGGGGAGCGCGTTTATTTCAGCGAGTCCGTCATTGTGTTCACATCGAACCTGGGCATCTACCGCCGCGACAAGGAGGGGAACCGCGTGCCCACGGTGACGCCCGATGATCCCTACGAGGTGGTGGAAGAAAGGGTCCGCACGAAGATAGAAAATCATTTCAAAACACACCTGAACAGGCCGGAGATTTTGAACCGGATAGGAGAGAACATTGTGGTGTTCGACTTCATACGGCCCGATGTGGCCCGAGAGATTTACTCAAAGATGGTGACCCACATCCTGGGGCTGCTTGCCGACCGGCAGCACATCCACGCCGTGATCACGCCGGAAGTGGATCAGGAGTTGATACGCCGTTGCACCTCGGATCTGTCCCATGGTGGCCGGGGCATCGGAAACAAGTTGGAGGCATGGTTGATCAACCCGCTCGCCCGCGCGTTGTTCGACTCGGACGCCACCGCAGGGGCGACGGTCAGAATCCACGGAGTGGGTGAGGTCGACGGTGTTCCCACTCTCGAACTCGAACTCGAACCGGGTCGGTCCGCGTTGCCCGCCGAGGGCACCTTATGAGCGGGCCAAAACTCATGGAGCTGCGCCGCCTCCGGCGTGCAGCGCGGCGTCAACACAACAAGGATTGTTGTGGCGAGTTCGATCTGGAGTATCCTCGGCTTTTTGCTGAATTCCAGTCCCTTCGCAACCGGCTTGGGAGGTTGGGTGAAATCGTGCAATCCACCCTCCCAGAGCCCTTGATCGCAGCCAGCCAAGCCATGGAGGCTATCCAGAACAACCGGGACGACGAGGCTGCCAAGGCTTACGGGCGCACTGTTGCGAGCGCTCGCGAAGAGATCGAAATAGCACGGCATCGCGTCGCGGCTCGATTGGTTGAGCTCCGGGAGCGCCACCGAATCGTGGGCTCGGAACTCGACCGATTCCGGTTGGAACACGAATCTTTGCTGGCGACACTCCAAAACTTCGCCTCGGACCAGAAACGGCAGGGGATCAATGTGGCCGCAACAAGCCAATCCGAGCAGGAAGCGGAGCACCTGCTTCAGGTCACGTGTCCCACCTCCATTGCATGGGCTGGAGTCGCCGTGGATGACGCGGCGGCACTGGCCCGCGCCGAGACGCTTTTGGGCACCCTGCGGGAGGCGCTTCGAAAGGGCCGCGCGCAGTTCGAAGGGCTTGTTCAACATTCCTTGGAGACGTCGGCAGGAGAGCACACTTCCACACCCCGCCCGCTCTCCTTTTCAGAGTACTGGGCCAAACGGGAGCCGGTTGTGCCCGCCTCCAAACCTGCGGGGACTGATCCCGCCCGCTTTTCGATGGCGTCATTCGATCCTTTGCTGAAACAAGCGGCCGCACTCCCCACTGCGGACCTTTACCTCGCGTTCTGCGCCCAGGTCCGGGAGATCGAGTCAGTGGCCGATCCCGAAGCACGGCGTGTGCGCGGGGAGGTTTTGATGATCCAAGGTATCCAGCAGATTCGGGAGCGCAGGGGTCTCTTCCGATTTCGGGCAGAAGTCCAGTCGATGCTCGATCAGGTCGCGCCTTTTCAAGAACTCGCGATGGATCCTTTGACGGATGAGCTCAAAGGCCTGCTTTCAGGGGTGGCCCTCTCCGACCTGGGTCCACTCAGGAAGCGACACGCGGAGACTCTGGACCGCGCCCGGGCGCGGCGGGAGCGCGAGGCCAAACGGCTGGCGCTCCTGGACGCCCGGCGCGAGCTCGGCTATCAGGCCAGCGAAAACATGGAGACGGCCTTCACCGATTCCGGCAGGTTGCTGGTTCACAAGGGTGATGAGAAAGAGTACGCGATCGAGATCGTGGCGGACGCCTCCCTTGACCGGGTGCAGACCGCCATGCTGCGTTATTCAGGGAGTCTTGAAATGTCTGAGCAACAGCGATTGCGTGATCGCGAGCGGGAGGCTGCGTGGTGTGGGGATCACGGGAAGCTGCGTCAGATCATGGAGCGGCGCGGATGGGAATCCGATCTGACGATGCAACGGCCGCCTGGCGAGCACCCCGTGCGCGTGGTGGCCGATCCGGCGCGGGTTAGGCGGCATGAACCGCCGCGTGGGAATGTGGCTGCCGAACAGGATTCAAAGCGCTGATAAATGAGGAACCTACAGTCCTTGAAACTGAAAAAGTGACCACTCGATCGGGCACGGTCGGCGCGGATTGTTGCGTGGCGAAAACCACGATTCTCGAGAATCTCCAACTGGGATCGCTCGCGCCCTTTTGCAGCCCCCGGCCCGGCGGCAGTTTTTTGGAGTACCGTGTGGCGGCCCCCATGAAGGTCTCCTCGGGTGAGGCCGACTTCTTTTTCTTGGAGCATCCCGCCACGGCGGTGCGCCAAGTTCTCAAGTTGTACCGCTGCGGCGTGCGTCCCAAGTTGGAAATTTTGGGCGTCATCTCGGGGCTTGGCGCTGAGCATGTGGTGAAGCTCATCCGGCATGGTGAGGTGGATGATCGTCATTACGAAATCCAAGAGTATCTCCCCTGCGGATCTCTTGCCGATCTGCTCGGGCGTGAGAGTCGAATCGATGAGGCCCGGGTCCGTCTTTTGATCGCTCAGATTGCCGAGGCATTGGTGCATTTGCAGGCCTTCAGCGTCCTGCACCGAGACGTGAAGCCCTCCAATATTTTGGTCCGGAGCCTGGACCCGCTACGGGTGGTTCTGTCGGACTTCGGAATTTCAAGCGTGAGCGATCTTTCGCTGCACCTTACCACGATGAGCCGGCCCCCCGCTTATTGCGCTCCGGAGGCCACCACCGGGGTGGTGAGCAAGTCCTCGGACTGGTGGAGTCTGGGAGTCATCACGCTTGAAATGCTGATGGGCGCCCATCCCTTTGCGGGGATGACCGAGCAAGCGATCAATTTCCAGCTTGTGAGCCGCGGGATCACCGTCCCCGGGTCGTTGCCAACGGATTGGGTCCTTTTGATCCGGGGTTTGCTGACGCGCAATTACAAACATCGGTGGGGTGGCAGCGAGGTGCGGCGATGGTTGTCGGGCGACCGCAGCATCCCGGTCTTCAACGATTCGGGCTCGGACCCGCGGCCAGGCTCAGCTCATAAACCTTACCGTTTTCTAGAGATGAGCTGTGAGCAGCCTTCCGAGCTAGCGGAGCAACTCGCGCGCCATTGGCCCGAGGCCTCCAAACACTGGGTCATGGGTTACGTTGTCCGATGGGTGGAGAACGAAGTGAAGCAGCAGCAGATTTCCACGGTACTAAGGGACATTCAAGGCGATACACTCCTGGCGTCCGATCACAAGCTAGGCGCCGCACTCCTGGCAATGCACCCCGATCTGCCTTTGTCGCATCCCGGCATCTCCGCTATTTTGGAGCAAGCCAGTCCTCCCATCGAAGGGGTCATCGCCGTGCTCGCGAACCGCCTGGATTTTCAAAACACCTTGGGGATGCGTTTCTTGCCGGTGCCCGGCACGCGCACCTTTTGGTCCATGTGGCAGACGCGGGTTAGCGATTTCAAGGTTTTCACCGAAGAAGATCACCGTCTGCGGAAGGCCCCGTCGTTCAGTCAAACGCCCGATCATCCCGTGGTGCTCATCACCTGGGCAGAATCGTCCGATTTTTGTCGCTGGTTGACCGTTCGGGAGAGGGCCTTAAAGCGCATCGGGCCCCGTGACGTTTACCGTCTGCCCACCGATTTGGAATGGAGTCGCATGGCCGGACTCAAGGGAGAACCGGGCACCACGCCGCGCGAACGGAACGGTGCCGTGCGAGGACTTTTTCCGTGGGGAACCGCCTGGCCTCCCTCTAAAGACACCGCGAATCTGGGGGCCGCCCTCGAAGTTGATCCCTACCCTTTCACGGCTCCCGTGGGCAGTTTTTCCGCGAATGAATGGGGGCTCCACGATCTGGGATCCAACGTGATGGAGTGGTGCGGCGACTCCTACGACGTGGACTTGGATCTCAAGGTGGTGCGTGGTGCTTCGTGGTATCACACCACTCAGGACAACTGCTGGACGAGCATTCGACGGCGATTCAACGGCGGTGAGCACAGCGACACGCTTGGCTTTCGTTGTGTGCTCGATTACAAGGTGCCACCCCCCGCCACGTTCGGGGCAGCCGATGTGGCACTCACCGGCGCTCAAGGAAAGCACGAACCCGCCACGCCGCCCGGGGCGGATTCCGTGTCCTCGAAACCGGTGTCGGAAAAGAACAAGCCATTCTGGAAAATCCTGTGAGCTCCGTTGACATCAACCGAATGCACTTCCCGCTCACCACCCTGGGTTACGGCAGGAGAGCCGGGGTTTGGTTTCAAGGGTGCTCCATTCGTTGCCCGGGATGCGTGAGTCGCGACACATGGACCACGACGCCCCGCCATTCCGTGGCCGTCGCCGATGTGCTTTCATGGCTTTTGCCCAGACTGGCGGAAGCGGATGGGTTGACGATCTCGGGAGGGGAACCCTTCGATCAACCCCAAGCGCTTCGTGCTTTGCTCCGCTCCGTCCGCACGTGTTTTGGGGGCGATATCATGGTGTACACCGGCCACACATGGAGTCGAATCCAGAGTGAACATCCCTGGGTCACGCTCGATTCGGATGCGGACGCGGTGATCAGCGAACCGTATCTTGCTGGCACTTCGGCCTCGTTAATTTGGCGCGGGTCCGACAACCAGCGATTTCACATTCTGACACCGCTGGGCTGTCAACGTTATGGTGAAGCCGTGAACGAGCAACGTTGGCCTGAACAAAGGTCTTTCGATGTTTGCGTCGGCGAGGATGAAATCTGGATGGCGGGAATTCCACGTCCGGGGGATCTGGCGCGGCTGCAAGCCGGTTTGCGCCGTCGAGGATTCTCGTGCGCCACATCGGAGCACCCGTCCCAATCCGCCGTTTTCCGCGCATGAATGCTCCCGAGATCCAGTGTCCAATCTGCGGTGCTACCGAACCCGAAGAGAGTGTTTTGTGTGGTGCCTGCGGGGCCGCGCTCAACTGGGGGACGGGGCTGCGGTGCGGCGCGCAGCACGCACCTGCGCCATCGGGCGCTCAGGCATCCGTGGAGCCGCCTCCCGCCGTCTCAACTGGCGAACCTCCAGAGAATCGGAGAACACTGGTTCCGTGTTCAGGATGCGGTCACCTGAACGAGCAGTGGGCCATGTTGTGTTCTGGCTGTGCGGCACCTCTTCCGATCAGATCTGAGCAAAGCGTCGTGCCGTCCCTCCTGGATCCGGATCCGGTCCTGGTTCTTGTGATTCATGGAAAGTCCTTTCGGTGCGAGCCCGGTGACGTGTTGGGCCGCGAAGGCACGGTTGCCCGGGATGAGTTCCTGCCCGTGGGCACGGTGCATCGGCGTCATGCGCAGCTAAACGTGGACAATGGTGCGTGGTGTTTGACCTCATTGGCTTCAACCCGCAACCTCACCGAGGTGGATGGCAAGGCCGTTTCGCAAGGTGAAAAAGTCCCTCTGCGAGGCGAGCACACAATCCGGCTCTCAACCGGATCCATGTTCAAACTCATCGTGCAGCAGACGACCCTGCAAACAGGCTTGGTCATTTGACGAGAGCCTGGTCAACAATGGTTCCCTCAGGTTTCAGGAGCAGCCAGAACACAGCGCCGACCACGTAGAGAGCACCAAAGACGAGGACCACCGCGTCCCAGCCCCCGAAGCGCGTGAGCAACCAGGGCACGGCGATCGGGAAAGCCCACGCGCCGAAGTTGCCCATCATGTTCATCGTGGCATTGACCGTGGCCACCTGCGCTCCGCCCATATCGATCGTGATGGTGTAGGCGCATGGGGCCGCGAGGGCCGCGAAGAGCGAACCCGCGCTGATGACGAGAACCGCTGCCAGCGCGTCGTCGAGCACCAGAGACCAGAAAATCAGGCCTGCGCATACGAAAAGGCACAGCGCCGCCAGCCAGCGGCGCGACACGTCACGGCTGCCAGTTCTCTTGAGCAACCAGTCGGACAAGGCTCCTCCCAACACCCCGCCCACCACGACCGCGAGCAGCGGCAGCATGTTGAGAAAGCCCGACTTGGCGACGCTCACGCCGCGTGTTTCCTGCAAGTAAGTAGCAAACCAGCTCGTGAAGAACATGTAACCCGCGGCGCGGAACGCCTGTTGCGCGCAAATCCACCACAACGCCGGGCTAGAGAAAAGTGCGAGCCATGGTGTGGGGACCGCGGCCTTGCGGCCTTCTGCTGCGCCCAGCACAGGCTCATTCTGTGCCGCTGCTGCCAACGAATTGGGTTGAGCCAAGGATGGGCGGATTGTCCTGCCGGAGCCGGACACAGACCCGTCGATCAACGGCTTTGCCGCTCGCGCAGAGGGGCTCGCCTTACCCAAGCTGTCGCTTGATCCAGCGGCAGTGGCTCCTGGCGTCGGATCTCCATGGATCAGATGGAGCTCCGCCTCATTCACGGACCCGTGTTCTTCCGGATCGTCGCGGAACCATCTCCAGAAACACGCGGCCCACACGAACCCTGGAAGAGAGAAAATCAGGAACGTCAGCCGCCAATTCCAGCCAGGAGCGACGCGCGGTTCCAACGATTCGAGAAGGACCCCCGTGAGCCACGCGCACAGCGCGCCTCCAACGGACATGCAACTGCCGAGCGACCCTGTGGCGAAGGCTCGTCCAGTCTTCGGAAACCACTTTGCGACCGTGACTGTGGCAGCCGGAAAAAGCCCCGCCTGGGCCATGCCTTGCACCACACGAGCAGCGATGACTCCCCCTACCGTGCCTGCAAACGACGTCAGCGCCGTGGCGACGGACCACAGGATCGCAAACAGCGGGAGGGCGCGCCGGGACCCGGTGTGCTGCGCAAATTGCGCCGCAGGGATCTGGCACAGCGCATAGCTGAAAAAAAATGCGCTCATGAGCCATCCAGACTGCTCCTTCGTCAGCCCGAGGTCCCCCCGAACCGTGCTCTCGGCCACGGCGATGGCGTTGCGGCTCACATAAGCGAGCGCGGCCGCGATGCAAAGCCAGGCAAGAACCAGGAAACGTGTCTTCGTCGGGCCGGCAAAGCTGGAGTTGGAGCTTGGATTTCTAATGGGCGGCTTTTGATTCAGAAACTCGGATTCATGGGTGTCGCGGCGTCTGTTCAACAGACCTAATCAGCGCAGTCAAACCTCAAACATCGACTCTTATTCAGAATCTTTCAGCCTGCCGCGTCCATCAGCCGATCGAAAAGCCGGTCCACCTCCCTTCGGGTTTCTTCATCGAGCCGGAAACCGACAGGACCTCGGACAATCGTATTCTTGAACACCGACTGACGCACCAGCAAATGTTTCTCGACCGCGAGGAAGGCATCCAGGCTCGTCTGCATGGAGATCAACGCCGCGAGTGGTCCGTGGATCCGGTCGGCTTTCGCCGTGTTATCGGCGTGCAGCGCGAGCCAAAGCGGCACGATCGCGCGGATGAGATCCGCCCCGGGCATCGTGCCCACGATCCCGCGATGAAAGGAATCGACGAGCGCCATGCCGCCGGTCCCCTCAAAAACCCCGGCACGACCTTCCGTGGCATCGCGGAGTTCGGACAGTTTCGGGCCGATGGGGGAGGCTTCGGGCTTGTAGAGCACCCGGTCGGGGCCGAACTCGGCGAGGAGCCGGGCCTGCATCTCGATGGGCATCGGCTTGCCGACGTACCCGCTTGCATCCTGGACGATAACGGGAACCCGAACTGACTGAAGAATGCGTGTGTAGTAACCGACCAACTCGTTCTCGCCGATGCCGACGGACACAGGAGGGATGGCCATCACCGCATCAGCACCGCAAGCCTCAGCGTGCTTGGCAAAGCGCTCAGCAAGCCGGGTGGATTCCGCCCCGACGCTGATGACGACTACCCCGCGGGCGCGCCCGAATCCGCACGCGGCCTCGGCCAGCACCTCACGCTCCTCGCTGGAAAGGCGCAATACCTCCGACACCATCGCCATGACGATCCCGTCGGCACCGTGATCATACAGCCATTCGATTTCCTTTTCCAACGTGCCCAGGTCAAGCGTCTCATCGGCGTGGTAAGGGGTCTGAAAAACCGGCAGCACGCCGCGCAACTTGGGTCGGGATGAACTCATGGGCTGATAGGTGTTTAGCAACAATGAGGGGGAAGGCAAGACCCGTCGCCAACCTGCGCCCTCGTCTGCACCCTGTTCAGCGGACGGAGGTAAACATCGAACTCCTCCCCAACCGACACCCTGTGAATGCACGTAGCCGGGCTGTGGAACTACTAAACAGCTTGCCCCATCGGCTTCGGCGGCGCAAACTGCTTTCAAATGAACGTCCCCGCAAAGGCACAGCTCTCTTTCTCTGGAGCGTCGCAAAGGCAGATTCTTATCAGTTGTTGGATTCATTTGTCCCCGATGAAAACTCGTGTTCTCCGCGCTCTGTCGGTGGCCTTGGCCTGCGTGGTGTCCGCCGCCACCGCAGTGGCGGTTGCCCCACTGCCGCCCGCCGCGACAACCAAGGTCGGCTTCGAGAAAGATATCGCCCCGATCTTCGAACGGTCGTGCTTGAACTGCCACGGGCCGAAGCGCACCGAAAACGGCCTGCGGCTCGATAGCGCCGACGGGGCGCGCAAGGGCGGCGATCACGGGCCCTCCTTCGTCGTCGGCCAGAGCGCGGGGTCGCTGCTGGTGCAGGTGACGGCAGGCGTCCATCCAGAGCTCGCACAGATGCCGAAGAAGGGTGACAAGCTCACACCCGAGCAGGTCGGCCTGCTGCGCGCCTGGATCGACCAGGGTGCCGATTGGCCAACCACCACGAAGGAGGACCGGGCGGCGCACCATTGGGCTTTCAAGGCTCCCGTGAAACCACCCGAGCCTTCTGTAAAGAACGCTCAGTGGGCGAAGACTCCCCTCGACAAGTTCATCCTCGCCAGGCTCGAACAGGACGGGCTCAAGCCTTCGCCCGAGACCGACAAGACCACCCTGTTGCGACGGCTCCACTTCGACCTCATCGGGTTGCCGCCGACACCGGACGAGGTCGACGCCTTCCTCGCCGACAAGTCGGCTGGTGCCTCTGGGAACGTCGTCGAGAAGCTGCTCAAGTCCCCGCATTACGGCGAACGCTGGGGCCGCCACTGGCTCGACGCGGCGCGCTACGCCGACTCGGACGGCTTCGAGAAGGACAAGGCGCGCTTCATCTGGAGCTACCGCGACTGGGTGGTAAACGCCCTGAACCGCGACCTGCCCTACGATCAGTTCGTCATCGCGCAATTAGCTGGCGACCAGTTGCCGAACCCAGGGCCGGACGACCTCGTCGCGACCGGGTTCCTCCGCAACTCGATGCTCAACGAGGAAGGCGGCGCGGACCCCGAGCAATTCCGCATGGATGCGATGTTCGACCGCATGGATTGCATCGGCAAAAGCGTCCTCGGCCTGACCATCCAGTGCGCGCAGTGCCACGCGCACAAGTTCGACCCGATCCAACAGGAGGAATACTACCGGCTCTTCGCCTTCCTGAACAATGACCACGAGTCATCGCACGTGGCCTACACACCAGCCGAGCAGATGAAGCGCGCCGACCTCCTGCGCCAGATGCGGGACCTGGAGGAAGGGCTCCGCCATACAACGCCTGGATGGGAAGATCGCTTGGCGAAGTGGGAGGATTCCGTGAAGGACGACCAGCCCGCGTGGCAGGTCGTATCGATTGCGCATGTCGGTGAACGCGGTGAACGCTTCTACGATTACCCCGACGGCTCCATCCGCGCGGCGAGCTACGCCCCGACTCAGTGGACGGCGAACTTCCGCGGCACGAACGCGCTCGCGTCCATCGGCGCGTTCCGCTTCGAGCAGATCACCGACCCCAACCTTCCGTGCGGCGGCCCGGGCCGGTCCATCTGGGGCATGTCCGCGCTGAGCGAGTTCAAGGTCGAGGCGGCAGATCTGAAGAACCCGACGAACAAGATCACCGTGAAGTTCGTGAAGGCGACGGCGGACTTCGCCAACGCGGAGAAGGCGTTAGAGCCGGAGTTCCAGTCCGACTCCCGGAAGAAGAAGGACGGGGCTGACAAGCGTCACTACGGGCCGGTGGCGGCCGCCATCGACGGCAAGGAGGATACGGCGTGGGGCATCGACGCCGGGCCGGGCCGCCGCAACGTGCCGCGCAAGGCGGTCTTCATCACGGAGACGCCGTTGAGGTTCACCAACGGGGTCGTGCTGCACTTCGGGCTGGTGCAGAGACACGGCGGCGACAACTCGGACGACAACCAGACCCACAACCTTGGTCGTTTCCGCCTGAGCGTGTGCGCCGATACGAACGCCGTGGCCGATCCTTTACCGACAACTGTGCGCGAGGTGCTCAAGACGCCGCGCGGGCAGCGCTCGCCCGCGCAGATCGCCACTGTGTTCAGCCATTGGCGGGCGGCCGTCCCGGAGTTCAAGGATGTGAACGGCAAGATCGAGGCGCTCTGGAAACAGTGGCCCGAAGGCGCGCCTTCGTCCGTGCTGGTCGCTCGCAAAGCGACCGGCCCCGGTGACGAGATGCGGCCGACCCATCTTCTCAAGCGCGGCGACTGGCTGAACCCCGGCAAAGCGGTCAGCCCCGGCGTGCCGGCGTTCTTGCATCCATTGCCGGAGGGGGCCGACGGCTCGCGGCTGACGTTCGCTAGATGGCTCGTGGACAAACGCTCACCGACCACGGCGCGCGTCCTTGTGAACCGGTTCTGGCAATCCTACTTTGGGACCGGCCTAGTCGAGACGCCGGAGGACTTCGGCCTGCAAAGCCCCGCGCCGAGCCATCCCGAGCTGCTCGACTGGCTCGCGTGCGAGTTCATGGAGCCAACGTCCGGAGTTCACAGTTCAAAGCCCAAAGCCCAAAGTTGGTCCCTCAAGCACCTTCACCGGCTCATAGTAAGCTCGGCGGCCTACCGGCAATCGTCGCATGTCACACCGGAGCTCTATACCAAGGACCAATACAACCGCCTCCTCGCCCGTGGACCTCGATTCCGGGTCGAGGGCGAGATTGTCCGCGACGTGGCGCTCGCTGCCAGCGGGATGCTGAACCCAGTTCTCGGCGGCCCGAGCGTCCAGCCGCCCGCGCCGGCCTTCCTGTTCATGCCGCCCTCCTCCTATGGCCCGAAGACCTGGAACGAAGCGCAGGGCGCCGATCGCTACCGCCGCGGCCTCTACACGTTCCGCTACCGCTCGGTGCCGTATCCGTTCCTCACGGCTTTCGACGCGCCCAACGGTGACTTCTCGTGCGTCCGCCGCACCCAGTCCAACACGCCGCTCCAAGCGCTCATGACGCTGAACGAGACCGTCGCTATGGAATGCGCCCAAGGCCTCGCCGCGAAGACTCTCGCCGAAGGTGGCAAATCCGACGATGCTCGCCTCACCTACGCGTTCCGCCGTGTGCTCTCGCGACCGCCGACGGCGGATGAGCGCGCCGAGCTGAAAGGGTTGCTCAACCGCCAGAAGCGGCGCATTGCCGAGGGCTGGGTGAACCCCTTCGAACTCGCCACCGGCAAGAACGAGCTGCCGAAGCTCTCGGCCGGTTCCACGCCCGCGCAGCTCGCGGCCTACACGGCGGTGAGCCGCGTCCTGCTGAACCTCGACGAAGCCATCACCAAAGAATAATCCTATGAGCCGCCTGACCCACATTCAGCACGCCATCGAGGAAGAACGCCGCGCCCTCTCCCGCCGCTGGTTCTTCAAGGACTGCGGCGTCGGCCTCGGCACCATCGCCCTGCATTCGCTGCTCAGCGATAAGCTTGTGGCCGCGGGTGCCAAGCCGTCGGCGTCCGTCCTGGCGGATCCGATGGCGCCGAAGCAGGGCCACTTCGCCGGCAAGGCCAAGCGCGTCATTTACCTTTTCATGGCGGGCGCGCCGAGCCATCTGGAGCTCTTCGACAACAAGCCGCAGCTCACCCAGTTCAACGGCACCCTGCCGCCCGCCGAACTGCTCAAGGGCTACCGCGCCGCCTTCATCAACCCCGACGCCACGCTGCTCGGGCCGAAGTTCGCGTTTAAGAAGCACGGCAAGAGCGGCATGGAGCTGGGTGAGTTGCTGCCGCATCTCGGCGGCGTGGCGGACGACATCACGCTCATCAAGTCCATGCAGACCGACGCGTTCAACCACGCCCCGGCGCAGATCATGATGAACACCGGTTCGCAACAGTTCGGCCGTCCCAGCTTCGGTGCGTGGACCACCTACGGCCTCGGCTGCGAGTCGCAGGACCTCCCCGCCTACGTCGTCTTCAGCACGGGAGGCAAGGGATCCAGCGGCGGGGCCTCGAACTGGGGTGCCGGCTTCCTCCCCACCCAGCACGGCGGCACGCTGTTCCGCACCGGCGGCGACCCCGTGCTCTATCTCGGCAACCCCAAGGGCGTGGACGACGAGCTGCAGCGTGATTCGCTGACCACCTTGAACCGGCTCAACGCCAAACGCCTCGCCACCGTCGGCGACCCCGAGATCGCGGCTCGCATCAGCGCCTTCGAGATGGCCTACCGGATGCAGCACGTCGCGCCCGAGGTCATGGACATCAGCAAGGAGTCCAAGGAGACGCAGGAGCTTTACGGCGCGGAACCCGGCAAACCGACCTACGCCAACGCCTGCCTGCTCGCGCGCCGGCTCATCGAAAAGGGCGTGCGCTTCGTCCAGATCTTCCACGAATCGTGGGATCAGCACAGCAACCTCAAGGCCGACCTCAAACGCAACTGCGAGGTCACCGATCGCGCCAGCGCCGCGCTGGTGAAGGATCTCAAGCAGCGCAACCTGCTGGAGGACACCATCGTCGTCTGGGGCGGCGAGTTCGGCCGCACACCGATGGTGCAGGGCGGCGACGACGGCCGGGACCATCATCCGAACGGCTTCAGCTACTGGGTTGCCGGCGGCGGCTTCAAGCCGGGCCTCTCCTGGGGCGAGACCGACGAGCTGGGCTTCAACGCCGTGAAGGACAAGGTCCACGTCCACGACTTCCACGCCACGCTCCTGCACCAGCTTGGCTTCGACCACCAGCGGCTCACCTACCGCTTCCAAGGCCGCGATTTCCGCCTCACAGACGTTCATGGCGAAGCGGTGAAGGGGTTGCTGGCGTAGGTATTGCGGTGAGCGAGATGTTCCGGAATTGGAGATGATCCCCCCCGGAGGTGAACTCGGATGGTTCTTCACGGGGACGTCGAAGATTACGAGATTCCGAATGCTCTCAAACGTTGCTATGGCGTTTTCAATCCGACCACACTACTGTTCACCCCATGTCATTCGATGACACCGATTTCATCGACCGCGAGTTTCAGGCATCGGCTCCGACCTCGTATGCGCCTCCGTCTCCCGAGGCCGTTGCGGGGGCAGTGTCAGGCCCGTCCATGTCGACGCCATCCCACGGTGCCACGCGCCGCCCGCCGACTCGCGAGGAACTCGAGACCAAAGTCAGCGAGACACAGAGCAAGCTGAGCGATTTGCGGCGGGCTCAGGAGGAGTTGGAGCGCGAACGCGCGGCGCTTGAGGAATCTCGCCGTCGAAGAATCGAGTTTCAAACCGGTCGCGAGGAGATGGTGCATCAGCTCACGCGGGGGATAACGACGCTTGAGGAGTCTGAATTCGCGGCCCGCCAGGAAGCGGAACAGATGAGCCGGTCGCTCTCCGGGCTTCGCGATGGCCTAGCCAAAGTGCAATCGATCCATGAAGACCAGTGGACGGCGGGAAATTGGAGCCAGGAACTGACGCGCGCTCTGACGCTCGTGGACAACGCCCGCATGGAATGGAACACGGCACGCATCAAATGGCCCCGGCTCAGCAACGCGCCGCAGGCGGGGCCGGCGCCGCCTGCCGGAGGTGTGGCAGCTCCAGCCTTCCCGCCAAAAGGATTGCCATGGGAAAGGAAACGTTTTCTGGAGCTGACCCAACTGGGGTTGGCCTTCACATGGCCGGTGCTGGTGACGGGGGTCGTGGTCATCGTGCTGCTGGGCGCTCTGCTGGCGCGAGGCAGGTAATCCCGAGCCAGACGAACGATTTGGCAAGCCCCTTCCCAGAAGTCATGGGTTTCTTCAAACAAAAGCCCGACCCGATCAGCGACAAAGCCCGACAATTGGAGGCCGAGATCGCCGCCCTCGAGGCCCAGATTAGAAGCCTGAGCGGGAAGGTTTCAAAGGGGCAACACGCCGTCAGCCCTTCCCCGGAGATCCAGCCGTTGCCCCAGGCTGCGGCCGAACCAAGAGCCGCCGAGTCGCCGGTGTTCGAAAAGGTGAACTTGCAACGGGTCACATCACAACCCGAGCACCACTCGCCCGAGCAGTTCAACGAGTTGGGGGTGCGCAAGTATGACCTTGCCGGTGCCTGGCAACGGCTGCTGCGTCAATTCCGGGGTCCGGATGCCCACAATCCCCGTTTGATAAGTTACCTTGCGTCGGGAACGATCCAGGGCCTCAGGCCGCTGCGTTATGAGAAACGGGTGGCGCGAAACCGGTTTATCGGATTCTTCCTGTTGCTGTTGCTTATTTTGTGGGGCGTGGCTTACGTCTTCTTCAGGCATCGATGAGCATTTCAATCAAATCCCCCAAGAGCGGTGAACCTAACCTCTGAGTTTTCCATTGATGGCCGGGATGGTGACGCTCTCGTTGGAGGCACTCCGGAAGAGCTGTCGCCATACCGGCTTGTGCGACTGGCCAACGGTGCGTATAGCATTCATTCATCATTTGAGCGCGAGACGTTCCATCCTGTCATCGGGCCCGCCGCCGAAGCGGAGGCTCTCTACATAGGCCAAACCGGGGTTCGCGAGCGACTGGCACGAATCGCAACCGGCGAGGAATTCGTGGTGTGGGATGTGGGTTTGGGAGCGGCGGCCAACGTGCTGACCCTGCTGAGGACAACAGCCCAAACACCCTCTCGGTTGTGCGTGCTGAGCTTCGATAAAACCACGAAACCCGCATGGTTCGCATTGCGGCATCAGCATGAGCTGGGGTATTTGCAAGGCTACGCGGACCTCCTCGAGCGGATCCTCCGCACCGAGAACGACGGTGCAGGCGGTTCGCCAAAAGTCCTTCAGTTTGCGAACGGCGCCCAATCCCTGCGGTGGAGCCTGCGAGTCGCCGATTTCCCGGCCTTGCTGAGGTTGAAGCCCAAAATGGAACCGCCACATCTCATTCTTTTCGACGCGTTTTCACCAGCCAAGAACCCCGACATGTGGACCCTGGCGCTCTTTCAGAACCTGCGCGCGTTCCTCGCCGACTCCCGCCCCTGTTTGATGCCAACCTACTCGCGCAGCACCATGTTTCGGGTAACCCTGTTGCTGGCCGGTTTTTTTGTCGGAAAGGGGCAGGCCACAGGAGAAAAGGAGGAGACCACAATCGCCTCGAATTGCCGGGATGAAATTCGATTTCCACTGGACCACGCCTGGCTCCAACGCGCCGCCCGATCCACGAGCGCCGAACCTCTCCGGGAGCCGGTCTATCGCCAGGAACGGCTGGCGCCAGCAACGTGGGAACAACTGAGCGCCCACCCCCAGTTCGCGTGAACGCCACCCCCCAAAACGATTATGCCCCCGGGAGTTTTCGCGAGGCTCTCCTCGCAGTTGACCGCCCGATCCTCGCGCTGGCACCCATGCAAGATGTCACCGATCTGCCGTTTTGGAGGTTGATGTCCCGATACGGCGGCCCCGACGTGTATTACACCGAGTATTTCAGAGTGCATCCGACATCGAACCTGGAGCGGGACATACTCGAATCCGTGACCCGCAACCCAACCGGAAAACCGGTCATCGCCCAGATGATTGGCAACGATGTTCCGAGCCTGGTCCGCACCGCCAAAGAGCTGCAACGATACCCCGTGGCCGCGATTGATCTCAACCTGGGGTGTCCCGCGCCCATCGTGTATCGCAAGTGCGCCGGAGGCGGCTTGCTTCGAGATCCACGGCACGTGGACACGATCCTCGGAGCGTTGCGTCAGGCGATTGAAATTCCCTTCACGGTCAAGACGCGGATCGGGTTTGAAACTCCCGACGTCTTCGATGAAATTTTGCGCCTCTTCGAAAAGCATCGACCTGACTTGGTCACGGTTCACGCGCGCACCGTTCAACAGATGTATCGAAGCCCGGTGCGTTACGACCTGATTGAGCACGCTGTGAAGAACCTGACCCTGCCGGTGCTGGCGAACGGCGATGTGGATTCCGCGACCAAGGCCGTCAAAGTTCTTCGTGACACGGGCGCCCGCGGTCTGATGGTGGGCCGGGGCGCGATCCGGAACCCATGGATCTTTGAACAAACACGGATGGCCTTCCTGGGCGAAACGCCCCGGTTGCCGACGGGACGAGAGGTTTCGCGTTACATCACGGAGCTTTATCACGAGGTCAAACCGCCGAATGTGCGCGAATCCGCGCTGGTGCAAAAGATGAAAAAATACATGAACTACCTGGGTCTTGGGGTTGACCCCGGCGGCCAATTTCTTCACGAGATCCGACGGGCATCCAGCGAAACGGGTTTCTTTGCCATCTGCGACAAATTCTTGAGCCACGACGAACCGATGCCGTTGGAGCCGTTCAAAACCTTGATCGATCCAGGCGGCTTGGGTTCCTCACACTCCCGAGCCATCCTGAACACGGATGAGGTTGAATGCGCATGCTGATAGCCTTTCACAAGCCCTTCGGCGTCCTTTCCCAGTTCACACCTGATGGCTCGCCATGGAGAACTTTGAAAGCATTTGGCTTCCCTCCGCGAGTCTACCCAATCGGCCGTCTGGATGCGGAGTCCGAAGGGTTGCTGTTGCTCAGCGATGAGGCTGTTTGGACGGACACGCTGCTCAATCCACAAGCCGGGCACACTCGAGAATACTGGGTCCAGATCGAACGAATTCCTGACGAAATCACCCTCGACAAGCTGCGCGCGGGGTTGGTGATTCAGGGAGAGAAAACCAGACCTTGCCGAGCCCGGATCCTGAGTCCGGCGCCTGCTCTTCCACCGCGGGATCCGCCGGTGCGATTCAGAAAAAATGTGCCCGACTGCTGGATTGCCCTGGAGCTCACCCAAGGCCGCAACCGGCAGGTTCGTCGCATGACGGCATCGGTGGGCCATCCGACGATTCGTCTTTTGCGGGCGCGCATGGGGGACTTGTGGTTGTCTGACCTGGGCCTGCAACCAGGCAACTGGCTGGTCCTGACCAAAGATCAAATGACACGCCTGGGATTATGAAACGCTTATTCGACCTCTGTTTGCTGGTGGTGAGCGCGGCCATTTGGGTGCCCTCGTTAGGGTTGGTGGCGGGTCTGGTTCGTCTTAGACTCGGGAGCCCCGTTCTTTTCCGTCAGAGGCGGCCAGGACTCAACGCCAAGGTCTTTGAGGTGCTCAAGTTCCGAACCATGACGGGCGCGCGGGATCCGGAAGGCCAACTCCTGGCCGACGCGCAACGCCTCACACCCTTCGGGCGCTGGCTGAGGTCATCCTCTCTCGATGAACTGCCGGAGTTGATCAACATCTTGAAAGGGGAAATGAGCCTCGTGGGACCCCGTCCTTTGTTGGTCCAGTATTTGGACCGTTACACGCCCGAACAGGCGAGACGTCACCAAGCGCTCCCAGGTCTGACTGGGTGGGCTCAGATCAATGGGCGCAACGCCATTTCCTGGGAGCAGAAGTTCGCCCTGGATGTATGGTACGTCGATCATCAGTCGGTCTGGCTGGATTTACGCATCCTGTGGCTCACCATTTGGCGGGTGTTGCGACGGGACGGTATCAGTGCCGCCGGAGAGGCCACGATGCCTGAGTTTCTGGGCGCGGTCAGGGGGTCGGGGGTCAGGGCGCTGGGGGCAACTTCGCCCCCTTGACTTCCAGGAAGAACTCCAGGGCGCGGGCGACACCTTTTCCACAGGGTTGGTGGCTCACGTAACCCTGCTGGGCCGAGACCACGGTTTTCACCACCTCGATGGCGTTGGCTGGGGCCGCAAGAAAGTGCGCGTACTGGCGTCTCAGCATCGGCAAGTCGTTCAGGTGATCCCCAGCAGCGAAGACCGATTTCGCAGTCAAACCAAGGCGCTTCGTGATGTGCGCCAGCGCCGTTCCTTTGTTGAAGGCTTTGTGACTGAACCGCGCGTATACATCGTTGCGCACGACCGTCAGCATCGGAATGGACTTTGCGTAAGCCTCCAGATGAGCCACTATTTTCTCGGCATCCTCGTTTGTTCTCGCGATAAGACATAAGGGAGAAAACGGATCATCGTAGAGGGTCGCGTCGAAATTCTGTTCGATCCAGAGGATCAACGAATCGAGGTCCGGACGAACGCGGGAAAAAATCGCCTCATGTTCATCGTGACAGCGGTGGTTCCATTCCTCGAGAGCGACAAAGCGGGTGCCTTCGCGCTGGTAAATCTCGCGTTCGACGAGCACCAAAAAATTGGGATGAACGCGCAGCCTGGCGCGGCCAAGCGCCTCCATGAGGCTGGACATGTCGCGTCCGGTGTTGATCACCCAGCTCACGCCTAGGGCTTGCAGTCGCTCGATCTGAATCTCCAGATCCAAAGGGACAGGAGGATTCTCGAACTCCGCGAAGAGCGTGCCGTCGAAGTCCGTTGAGACTAACCGGATTGCGCTGGACATGAGTGCTGCTTGCAGAATCCTGGGATATCCTCCATTGTCAACCAGAACCGTCCGGGATAAGCGGATTGGTGATCATTCAGAATGCGGGACATCCAAGAACAATACGACGATGCCATGTTCGATTTCAGCCGTGGGGACTACCCTGGGGCGATCGAAAAATTCAGGGCGATCCTGAAATTGGACCCCTGCTGTTTCGATGCTCAGCTCGCGTTGGGCATGGCCTATTATAGGCTGGAGGATTATGCGACAGCCATCGTCGAGGGGAAGAAGGCGGAGCAACTGCGTCCAACGGAACAGTTGGTCCACACGAACCTTTCCTTATTTCACATGAAACTCGGGGACAAGACCACCGCCGAACATCACGGGTTGCAGGCGCGTATCGCCTCCTGGCGCGGCAACATGACAGCGCCCTCCGCCGAGCACCATCCCGATCCCGATCTCGCTGTGAACACGTCCCAAGCCGCGCCCATGAAGTTGCCCGAGAAGTTTCCAGATATGCCTTGGAAAAAAAGAGCCACGCCTGGGGATCAACCGAGTTCACATCCCGTCAACCCCGCCCTGTAGAGGAGCTCACCGCCCCCACTTCATGGCCCACGATGCCCCTCAGAAATTCCACCCTGCCGCCAGCGCGGGCAGCCTCGCCCCCGGCGAGGGGAGGTCGGTGGACATCGGCGGGCGCCGGTTTGCCCTCTTCAACCTCCTGGGGCAGTTCCACGCCATGGATGACTCTTGCCCGCACCGCCAGGCACCCTTGGGCGCCGGATTCATCGAAGACACCCGGGTCTATTGCCCGATGCATGGATGGTGCTTCGAGATCACGACCGGCGCGTGCGTTTCCAACCCCGAACGCCCAGTCCGAACCTACCCCGTGCGTGTGGAAAATGGGGAGATTGAGATCTACTTTTAAAATCATGAAATCCGCCTACGAACTTGCGATGGAACGTCTCAGTAAGACCGGTCCCACCGTCAAACTGACCGCCGAACAAAAGAAAACCATTTCTGAGATAGACTCGGTCTTTTCCGCGCGGATCGCCGAGCGTGAAATTTTTCTAAAGGCCGAAATCGACAAGTCGGCCATGAAACGCGACTTCGAGGCCGTGGACCAACTCCAACGACAGTTGGTGAGCGAGCGGAAAAAGCTTCTGGTGGAGAAGGAGGAGAAGAAGGACGAGGCGCGACAGGCACGCAAATGAGGCGGCTATTCAGCCCCTCCGATGCAGCTCAAAATAGTAGAGCGCGGTGACCACCAGGGCATGACGGATGGCTCCCTGCGCCACGAGATTCGGGATCTCCTCAAGATCCAGCAACCGGAGGCTGATGTCTTCGCCTTCATCGAGCTCTGTCGGGTGTTTGAGTTCACAATCCTCGACCAGCAGTGTGAAACATTGGTTGCTCATGATCGCCGGGTTTGGCGAGATGCTTCCGATCAATCGTGCGCCACGGCCCTCGTAGCCGGTCTCCTCGCGTAATTCCCGCACTCCCGCCTCGACGGGCGAGGCGTCTTCAGAATCAATCACGCCCCCAGGGATCTCCAAGTCCACCGTGTCAGTGCCGTGGCGGAATTGCTGCACCATCACAAGACGATGATCCGTCGTGACCGCCACCACGTTCACCCAGTTGGGGCAGTCGATGACAAAAAAATCATGCTCCCGGCCTGTGCGTGGCGAAGTCTTGATGTCGTTTCGAATGGTGAAAATGCGATAATCCGCAAGCAGCTTGGTCGTCTGCCGCAGCCATGGACGGATGAGATGAGAAGACATCGGGAGCCAGATTGATCAGATTCCGATCCCAGGATCATGGGATCGAATCTGCGGCAACAATTTTCACGCTTTCGACCTCCACCCGGACATCGGGCTTGCTGTTTTCGCCACCCTTAGTCGGGATGACAGGGGTCTCGCCGATCTTCAAGAGCACATCCTCTCCTTTGATGAGGTTTCCGAAAGCCGTGGATTTGTTGTCCAAATAGGAGGCTCCACCAAGGCATATAAAAAACTGCGAGCCGGCGGAGTTGGGACGGCCCATATTAGCCATCGATAGAACACCCCGAACATGTTTCCCGGGGTTGAACTCATCCTTCAGGGTGTAGCCGGGGCCTCCTTCACCGAAACGATCCTCGCTCGCCACGTCCTTTGTCAAAGGGTCGCCGCCTTGAATCATGAACCCTTTGACAATTCGATGGAATGCCGTGCCGTCAAAGAAGCCTTGCCCGGATAATTTCTTGAAGTTCTGGACCGTTTTGGGGGCTACTTCAGGCCATAATTCCGCCACCATTTCGCCGATGGCGGTTTTGAACACCACCACTTCTTTCACTGGAACTTGGGGCTCCCTTCCGGCGACCGACTCTGGTGTTGCTTGGGTTTCTTCTTTGGATCTCATCAAACTCAGGGTGCTCTTCATGATGACAATAGTCGTCTCTCGGGGTCAATGATTTGCAAGAAGCTCCCCGCTTGTCACGCGCGGAGTTGCGGCGCTGAATCCAAGGTGCCGGGTCAGGGGTTCTGAGCCTACAAAAGCAAACAGCCTGGAGATTGAATTCCGGGCTGTTTTCGAAGGGCCCACGCCTCCAACCGCTGGCGGCCGCAAGCCTGGGCGATTGGATCACTTGAGCTCGGCCGTCCAGAACTCAAACCAATCGTCGAGGTTGTTCAGATTGACCGCGTCTTTGCAGGCCTTTCCGTCGTCGGGAATCCCATTCGCAGTGAGGATGCCCTGGCGGGTCGCGTCGGTGTGATTGTAGCCACGGATCGACGAGTTGAGGCCTTCCACAGTGGCGGCATCCAATTTCACACCCGGTTGGGCGGCCACCCAGGTCTCGAACTGAGGATAGCTGGGGCGGTTGCTCGCGATGTACGCCAGCGTGCTGTCGCGGCACAATCCCAGCGCGGTGAGCACCATTTGATCGTAGCCTTGACCGCAGCCTGGATAACCAACGGCGAGCTTGCTGCGGGCTTCGAGAGACGCTTTTTGCCAAAGACGGGGCAGATGCAGCACGCCGAGAGGGCCTGCAACACCAGAACTAATCAGAGGGACAACAGAACTCATAGACTTTCCTTTTTCCGGTTAAGGGTTGATTGAAGACCCATGTTAGAGAAAAGCGAGTGTAGCGGTCAAATCGTTTCTCAAAAATGAACCTCCTCGGTGCGCATCTCCGATTTTTCCAGATCTTCCCGTAATCGTAATCGTAATCGTAATCGTAATCCTATCCCGGGTTTCCCTCGTGCAACCCGTAATCCGAGTTGGCTTTAATCAAGCCGATCGGCTTTTGTGGTCGAATCGGCGGTTCATTGAATTACGATTACGATTACGATTACGAGGCGGAAACGCGACCACGAAAAATCTGTGATGCACCGCAGTGAGGCGCCTCTTCCGAGTTTTCCTGCTTCCCTCCAGCGTCCCTTTCGCGCACCCTCTGGTTTTGGAAATTGTTCGAGCCCTTTGTGGAATGTATATGAAAGGAATCATCCTTGCCGGCGGTGCCGGATCGAGACTTTACCCTTTGACCCTGGTAGCGAGCAAACAGCTCCAGCCTGTCTACGACAAACCCATGGTTTATTACCCGTTGACGACGCTTCTTGAAAACGGCGTTCGCGAGTTTTGTCTGATCTCCACGCCTCAGGATCTACCCCGTTTTCGTCAATTACTTGGCGACGGGACCTCGTTGGGAGTGACGATTGAGTATCGTGAGCAACCGAAGCCGGCGGGCATTGCACAGGCTTTTCTGATCGCCGAGACCTTCATCGGCGGCGACCCCGTGGCTCTCATCCTGGGTGACAACTTGTTTTATGGGGGAGATTCCTTCCTCCAGGCATTCAAGGACTTTCGTACGGGCGCCACCATCTTCGGTTATCAAGTGGACGATGCGGAACGGTATGGCGTTGTGGAATTTGATGCGGCAGGGAAAGCCGTTTCCATCGAGGAAAAGCCGATTTCGCCGCGCAGCAACTATGCAGTCCCAGGATTGTACCTCTACGACGACCAAGTGGTCGCCATCACCCGCGCCCTGGAACCCTCCCCTCGCGGGGAATTGGAGATTACGGATGTCAACAAGGAATACTTGCGCCGGGGTGCGCTGCGAGTTTGGAGGCTCAGCCGCGGTTTCGCCTGGCTGGACGCGGGCACAAGCTCGAGTTTGCACGACGCCTCAGCCTACGTCCAAACCATCGAGAAACGGCAGGGGATCAAGATCGGATGCCCCGAGGAGGCGGCGTTCCGTCAGGGCTTCCTGGACCTGGAGCGTCTCCGCCTAACCGTGTCGCGTTTGCCCTCCTGCGAATACCGCGCCTACCTGGAAAAAGTCGTGAAAGAGTCGGGTGCCAGCCGCGCAACATGAATGTGGCCTCGCTTTGCCACGGCACCCGAAGCTCTGTTGTTTTTCAAATTATGATTCTCCTTTTAGGCGGAAGCGGTTACATTGGACAGGCTTTCCACACAGAGCTGCATCGTCGTTCGCTCGAGTTCTTGAGCCTGTCCCGCGCGGACGTGGACTACACTCGATTCGGAGATATGGTCGCGGTCTTGAAGCGTACAAAACCGTCGTTTGTCATCAATTCCGCCGGGTATACGGGGAAGCCGAATGTGGACGCTTGTGAGCTCCACCGGGCTGATACGTTGATGGGGAACGTCCTGTTTCCTCAAACGATCGCCCAGGCGTGCGAGGCCACGGGAGTGCCTTGGGGGCATGTGTCCTCAGGCTGCATTTATGCGGGTGCAAAGATCGTTGACAAGGGTGTCACCCGGACGGAAGCAGACCTCATGAAGCCCGATGTGGCGGCGCTCGTGGCACGCGATCCTTCCTGCGTCCAGGGGTTCGTCGAGACCGATCAGCCCAACTTTTCATTTCGCCGGCCGCCCTGCAGTTTTTATAGTGCTTCCAAGGCTTTGGCCGAGGAAGTGTTGGCCGGCTTTGAAGGGCTCTTTGTCTGGCGCCTTCGGATTCCGTTCGATGAATTTGACGGCCCTCGAAATTACCTCAGCAAAATCCAGCGTTACTCGAAAGTGTATGAGAATATAAACTCGATTTCGCACCGGGGTGAGTTTGCGCGGGCGTGCCTGTCCCTTTGGGAAAAGCGCGCCCCTTTCGGAGTGTATAACATGACCAACCCGGGATGGACGACGACGCGAAAGGTTGTTGACCATGCACGGGACATTCTTGGATTGCGGCGTGAGTTCGAATTCTGGGCGGACGACGAGGAGTTTTATCGTCTTGCGGCCAAAACTCCCCGATCGAATTGTGTTCTTGATGGAACGAAACTGCTCGCCACCGGGGTGATGATGCGGCCCGTGGAAGAGGCTCTCGAAGACGCCTTGCGTCAGTGGAAGCCTCAATCGAGCCAAACATCGAACCTCTAAACGTGGACTTGACGTGTCCGATGCCAACTTCTACGGTCTGTCCCCCTGTCGATTGAACTCGGCCCGATCAGTCAGGCCGACCGCGCTTTGTGCTGTCCAGGCTTGTGCTGGCCGCGAAGCTTTTTCGTCGCGATGAGAAAGGTTTGTTTGTGAACGCAACGGTTGAACACTTAGGGCCCTGTAAAAAATTGATTCGAGTCGAGGTGGATCCGCAGACGGTGGACAAAGCGTTCGCGGAAACGACGTCCCATTTCGCGCACCGGGCCGTCCTCCCGGGGTTCCGCCCCGGCAAGGTGCCTCTGCACCTCATCGTCAAAACTTTCGCCGCCAAGATCGAGAACGAGGTCAAAAAAAACCTCATGAGCGAAGCGTACACCCAAGCCCTCAAAGAACACCGCGTCCGCCAAGCTGCGACTCCCGAGGTTGAGGAAATCCAATTCGGTCGCGGGCAGTCCTTCCAATTCACGGTCACCCTCGAATCGTTCCCTGAGTTCAACCTCCCTCCTTATAAGGGCATCGCCGTCACGCGTGAGGTGGGACAGGTGACCGACGGGGACGTGGAACGCGCATTGAACAGCCTGCGGGAGCAGAATTCCACTTACAACGATGTCTCCCGACCGGTCCAACTGGGCGATTATGTCATCGTCAATTACAAGGCAACATGCGAGGGAAAGCCCCTGACCGACTTCTCTTCGACGCTCAGCGGCTTGGCTGAGCGGGAAAATCTTTGGATGCACATAGCCCCCGGCGGCAGTGCCATCCCCGGCCTCCCTGAGCAATTAATCGGTGCCACCGAAGGCGAAACCAGAGTTGCCAAAGTCACTTTCCCATCTGACTTCCCGGTTGCCGTCCTAGTGGGCAAGGATGGGGATTACACAGTTCAAGTGTTGAAAGTGAAGGAGCGCCTGCTGCCGGAGGTGAATGATGAGTTCGCCAAGCTTTTCAAAGCTCAAAACCTCGACCACCTTTGCCAGGGCGTGCGTCAGGACCTCGAGAAGGAGCTCAGCTTCCGGCAGAAGCGCGGCGTCCGCGATCAATTAATCAAGTCCCTGACGTCCAATGTGCAGTTCGAACTGCCCGAGTCGGTAGTGGTCAACGAGACCAACAACGTCGTTTACGACATCGTGCGCGAAAATCAAGAACGGGGAATAACCCCCGAAGCCATCGATAAGCACAAGGATGAGATCTACGCTGCGGCCAACACAGGCGCCAAAGATCGCCTGAAGGTAGGAATGATTTTAGGTAAAATTGCCGAGGTCGAGAATATCAGAGCCGAACGGGATGAGATCAACCTGAGGATTCGTGCTATGGCGGTGCAAAACAAGGTCAAACTCGAAAAGATGGCCAAACAACTCATGGATAGTGGCGGCATCAATCAGATTGCCGACCAAATCGTGAGCTCGAAAGTGCTGGATTTTCTAGAATTGCATGCCCAAGTGACCGACGTGATAACTCCCTCTACACTCGCATTAAGCCCTCAAGGTTCAGAAGGCGCTCCGAGTGCCTGAAGATCAAGCCCATCTCCAAGTCGGTGGTTCTACCAAGCTCATTCAGAACTCAGTAAAACGACCCTCCTCAGCCTCGTTCTCGAGCAACTCCAATTCCCTTCTCCAGCCCGTAATCGTAATCGTAATCGTAATCCTCCCCTCTGTTTCTAGGGCAAAACCCGAGGATTACGATTGCGATTATGAAAAATGGAGGAATTGGGGTTGAGCGTCACAGATCACGGTTCAACCGATTTTACTGAGGTCTGCCATGGCTGGGAGCTCCAGTCGTCGGAAACCGGAGCGGTCGTCGGGGACAACCGCCCACAAAAATGGCCAGCGGTCGTCGGGGACGACCGCCCACAAAGATGGCGACGGAGCGGTCGTCGGGGACAACCGCCCACAAAAGCGCCGTCCTGCGGCCCTACGGAGGCGGCCCTCCTAGCCGGCCGGGCTTAGTTCCGTCCTAGCTTGTGCCCTCAGTTTGGTTTCCACTGGGGACTCCTTTCGGCTGCACGAAGGCCGGAGCTTAAAAGGAATCCAGAGATGTTCAGTCGAGACGCTTCACACGCACGTTTTGGTAACGAATCACGCTTTTCGGATCATGCGCCTGAAACGCAAAGGTGCCCTGGTCGATCTTGCGTGTGAAATCCTTGCCTGCTTCCTGGCCTGCGGGCTCGGTGTATTCCATGACGGTTTTGCCGTCGATTTTGACCGTGACTTTGTTGCCCTGCACGATGACATGTTGCGTCCACCACTTGTTGTCTTTCGCGGCGGATTCCTTGACATTGACCACATCGTACAAACTGCCGGTCTTTTTCCAATCAGTGTGAGTATTGTTGACCTGGGTCTCAAAACCATACTTCGGCCAGCCCGTTTCCTGGTATTGGGTGTGGATATAAATGCCACCGTTTGAATTCGGTTCGGTCATCACATCCACTTTCAGCTCGAAGTTTTTAAAGGGTTTCGGATCTCCTACGTAATAGAGGTGGCATCGCTCGCCCTTGGCGACGAAGGCGCCCTCGACGATTGTGTAGGAGTTGGTGTGTTCGTTTGCCAGCTTCCAGCCGGTGAAGGTTTTTCCGTCGAAGATCTTTACGAATCCCTGTTCAGAATCTGCGGCGGCCAATGGGCCCGCGATGGCAAGAAGGGTGAGGACAATGAGTGCTGATTTGTGTTTCATGCTGAGGAGTGTAGGGGCTCGAGGATCGTTCGCCAAGCGCAGACATTCATGTTTGTGGCGGAACATTGTTCTGGTTGTTGCGGCGGATTGAATCCGAACATTTGACCGCAACTAACGCGGCGCAATGAACCCTTGTGGGTAAGACCTGGACAGGGCGGATCCCAGCCTCATTGAGGAGGGACGAATATTCCGCGACGCTGTAAGCCCGCCCTTCTGTGACGCTGAACAAGGCGGCGGAATAGAGGGCTATCGGCAGCGGACCATCCAGCGCGTCATCCAGGAACACATCGTGGATCACCAGGCGCGCACCGACGGCCATCGCATCCGAACAGCGTCTCAAGAGCTTGAGGCACTCAGGAAAATCCCAGTCATGAAGCACATTTGAAAGCAGGATCACGTCGGCGTTGCGCGGCAGCTCGTCAACAAACATGTCACCGGGCTGAAGCTCTAGCCGGTCGCCCACGCCGCTTTCCACGGCGAATTCAGCCGCGACGCGCAGCACCTCGGGCCGGTCCCACACGATCGCTCTCAACGCGGGGTTTTTCCTGAGGAACGCGATGCTGTAGATCCCGGTGCCTCCGGCCACATCCACGAGCAGACGGGCTTCCGCGAGCGGCAGGGCTTCCGCCAGGGACGGCGCGACATTTTTCGCCCTCCCCGCGAGGGCAAGCGTGAACGCGCGTGCTCCAGAGGCCTCCTCCATGGCTGATTTCACGCCATCGCGAAAGATGAATCCCACCCCCTTCTCGCCAGATTTGGACCCCTTTGGCTTGTTCGTACGCAAGCGATCCGTCATCTCGCTTACCCCAAGCGAATCCGCTGCCAATGAAAAATAATCCCCGACGTAATAGGGGCTGTTCGGAAGCAGATGATGGCGGGCAAGGGGTGTGAGCTGCAAACCGCCATCTGGCGCTTTGCAGAGCATTCCCATGGCTCGCAACGCGGTGACAAGGACGTGCATGGGCCGCTCGGCGAGCTGCAGATGCCGACGCAGGTCGTTCCAGCTCCGGGGGCTCTCGCACAGGAAGTCAAAGAGCCGGAAGTGAGCCACGGCCGAGACCAGCAACTCGGTCGCGAAACTGCCCCGGAACAGTTCAAACACCGGGGCTGGATCGAACGCTGGGGACACCGATGGGACCACCAGTTCCGGAGGCGTGCTGCAATGGGTCGGCGGCATGGAATTCAGGAGTCCGAGTCTGTAAACAAGTAATGAAGATCCTCCAAGGACAGGCTCCCGGCGAATTTCTCCTCGCCGAGCACATCCTCCGCGAGGGCCTTCTTGGTGCGTTGCATCAGGCGGATCTTTTCTTCGATTGTGTTTTTTGCCAGCAGACGGTAGGCGATGACCTTGCTCTGTTGTCCGATCCGATGGGTGCGGTCGATGGCCTGGTTCTCAACCGCAGGATTCCACCATGGATCGAACAAGACCACGTACGAAGCCGCCGTCAAGTTCAACCCAAATCCGCCCGCCTTGAGGGACAGCAAGAATACTGAGGCACCCTCGCGCGACTGGAAATCCTCAACAAGCTGGCCACGATTCTCGGTTTTGCCGGTCAGCATGAAGTGATGCCATTTCCGGTTCGTCATTTCCTTGGAGACAAGGTTGAGGACTTTCACAAACTGGCTGAAAACCAGGACTTTGTTGCCCTCCTCAAGAATCGGTTCCAGCAAATCGACGAGGGCCGTGAGCTTTGCGCTTTCCCCTTCATCATCATCTTCTTTGACGAGCGCGGGATGGCAGCATATTTGTCGCAGCCGCAACAACGAAGCCAGGAAGTGGAACCGGAACTGGTCAAGATCGTTTGTCGTTTTGACGTTCAACAGCAACTGCTGTGCGTACTTGAACTCGGCCCTGTACAGCGCGAGCTGCTCCCCCTCGAGTTCGCAAAAGAGGTCTTCTTCGATCCGGTCGGGGAGATCCTTGGCGACCTGGCCCTTGGTGCGCCTGATGAGGAAGGGGCGCGTCCTGGCGGACAATCTTTTTCTCGCCCACGTATCTTCGTTGGAGGCGAAGAGCTTCACAAACTGCTGCTGATTTCCCAGGACACCGGGCATCGCAAACGCCATGAGACTCCACAGGTCGAGGAGCCTGTTTTCGATGGGGGTTCCTGTCAGCACCAAGCGGTGTGATGCACGAAGCGCGCGGGCGATGGTCGCGGTTTGCGATTGCGGATTTTTGATGAACTGGCCTTCGTCCAGGATCGCCGCGAGCCAGTCCACGCGGGAGAGGGGGACTGCCAGGGATCGCAGTTGGGCATAATTGATGACGACGATGTCGACCTCCGCTGCGGACGCCGAAAATGCGTCGGTGTCGCCGCCGCGAAACACCAGGACTTTGAGTTCCGGACAAAACCTTGCGGCCTCGCTCTGCCAGTTGTGGGCCACCGATTTCGGGCACACCACGAGGCTCGACCGTTTCTCGTCCGGGGCGGATTGTTTCAGCCAGACGAGCCATGTGAGAGTTTGAAGCGTTTTGCCCAAACCCATGTCATCCGCCAAAATTCCCCCAAACCGGTTGGTGCTGAGGTAGGCGAGGAAATGAAATCCCTCCAGTTGATAGGGGCGGAGCTCCGCTTTAATGGACTGGGGCAACGCGGGTGCCACCCGCGCCTGCAACTCCTTTTTGCGCTCTCGGATCTGCTCGATCGTGCTCTGCGGCAACAGCGAGGCCGCTGAAGGGTCCGCGAGTTGCAAGGTGTGCATCCTTTGGGGTGCCGAAGAAAGGTCTCGGGGACTCAGCCCTAGTCGGGCGATCTGTTCATCCTCCGCATCCGAGAGATTGAAGTGCATCCGTTTCCAGCCTTTTTCAGGCAGGTTCACGAATTTCCCACGAGCATCCAGCAACAACTTTATTTCGTCCGGCCCGAGCAGCGTGTCGTTGACATCCACGGTTACTTTGAGATCGAACCAATCGATGTCCACCGGGGAGCAATCCAGTTTCACGGTGGCTTGCAGCGGGACATCAGCGAGCCCCTGCAGCTCGGCTGGCAGTTGCACTTCGATATCCTTTGGCAATCCGGCCAACCAGTCGGCGAAAAGCTCGGGAAACTTCTTTGTGATTCGAACCCGGAACTGGTTTTGGAAATAGTCCCAGGCAGCCTGGATGGGTTCCAGGACCGAAGGAAGGAGAGCCAGGCTGGAGCGATCGAACCGGACGAGACCCGCGGGAGCGACACCGCGTTCCCGGTGTTTGGCGACACTTTCCCAGGCGTCTCCGACGTACCTCTCCAGGGTGCCGCTTTGGGATGTTCCCGCCTTGACATCAAGCAGGAGCACCCGTGTCTCGGCATCTTTGTTGGGGCAAACAACGGAGCATGTGATGCACACCTCCATGCGTTCCTCGCGGATCTTCTGGCGAAGTCCGGACGGCAGCTCCGCATGCATGCGCGACAACAAGTTCAGCCCTTGGGCTGTTTCAATCGCCTCCTTGGGAATTCGGTTTTGCCCGTCTGATTTCAAGATGCCGACGCAAGGGTCTGGGCCCTCGAAGATCGAGTCGCGGGTGACGTAAAGGGGCGGGAGGCCGGGAACGACTTTGAATGGCGGAGACAGCAGGGTGCCGTCTTCAAAACCGAGTTGTAATGCGTAGGCGTAGTCCCCCTCGGCGGGCTCCTTGATATGCCAGCGCAGCAGACGTCCGGACGGGCGCACAAACGGCTCGCCTCCCGCTGTGACGATGCGTTCCTGGAGGCTCGGATTGCGCAGGATCTGACCCAGGCATCGCAAATCCTCCGCATTGGGAAAGTCGAGCGTGATCCTGTCCCTCAGATTCATCAGCCTGGATAGGATGTCCCATAAGGGGATCGCCTCGGGAGCCACCTGGAGTTCATCCATCGCGAACGCTCTGAGGAAACGGCTCAGAGCCGGTTTGGTGATTCTTGAAAACTCGTTGCCGGCAGCTTGGCGACACTCAAATCCCGCTTGCTCGGGTGTCACCTTCAAACGGATGTCCAGCACGGGGACTTTTTCTGCGACGGATCTTGTGAGACCCGAGGAAAGCAGGGTGTCCCATCGTTTGATTTCGCGGGCGCGATGCCAATCCTGGATTTCCGAGGCAATTTCAGCGATGGGCGAGAGTTTTATCATGAACTCGGGCAGCTTGAATCCAGTGGCCTTGAGCGTATCCGCAAGCGACAACCAGAAATGATAGTCTGATTTGCTTTTGGGCATGAACACGAGAATCGCGTCCCATGTGTTCAGGCCTGGCGGGTAGGGAATACCCAGCCAGTTCGTCACTTCCCAGCATCCCACGCCGGCGGACTGAAGAACCTTCTCCTTGATCCGTCTCACTCCGGTGATGCATCGAAGCTCATCTCGGCCCAGAGGTTTCCCGAGAATCTGGTTGAAACGGCTCTCAATGGACTCCGGGACGTACGAGACGCTTGTCTTGCCCGCCTCAAGAAGCGCGTCCAGTTGTGGCGAGTTCATGGCGAGCGCCATCGCCGCCGCGTGCTCACAAAGACTCTTGGCGCACGAACATTGTGTGAGCCATTGGCCCCCCTGGCTAAAGATGAATGGCTGCTCCGTGCGCTCGTCCACCACCACTCCTAGATACTCATCTCCCGCACCCAAACACTGGATGCTCTTGACTGCCCCTCTATTGAACAACTCTTTGCCAAGAAGCCGGGCCCGCATCGTGAGCGGCAGAGACGAAGAAATGACTCGAAGTGATTTGTTTGTCCGTGTTCTTTTCATGGGCTGTTCGCTGAAGCGAGCCATTGCCCGCACTGGATGCCATGTTTGAGGCAGTAGGCCGCGTTGACAACGTATTTATCCGCCCAGTGTTTTAGTCCGTCGCGTTCCTCCGTTCTCAGAGGTCGAACCACCTTCGCGGGGGAGCCGAGCACCATGGAGCCATCTGGGATCTGGGTTCCAGGAGTGACCAATGCATTGGCACCGATCAAGCATTGGTTGCCGATCACGGAACCGTCGAGGACCGTGGCTCCCATCCCGATCAAGCACTCGTCTCCCACGACACAAGCGTGGACGACCGCGCCATGTCCGACGGTGACATAATCTCCCACGACACAAGGAAAGTCCTCGGCCAGGTGCAGCACGGCGTTGTCTTGGATATTTGAGTAGCGACCCACCTGGATGAAGTTGATATCCCCTCGGAGCACGGCGTTATACCAAACGCTTGAACCGGTCCCGAGTCGCACATCGCCCAGAACCACCGCGCCTTGGGCGATGTAAACGCCTTTCCCTAAAGTCGGTTTTCGACGCAGAAAAGTGTCGAGCCGCGCCATGAGTGCATCCATGTGTTCGTGAACCCGGGCCGATTTTTAGCCGCCCGATTCGACACTCTAAACGGCATCCGGGAATTTCGGCAAAAGAATAAGCAAAACGGCTGCGGAATATTTAGATCCCACGTTGGGGCGGATTGGACAAGGGGAGCCTTTGCTGTGGGCTCATGGTGGGTGCAACTCACGGTTTCCGGGAGGTGTCGTTCGGAGGACAATACCTACCGCAGAGTGGGAAGAGTAACCACGGATAACACGGATAGCACGGATAAAGTACCCCTCTCAGCTCCCTTTCCTCATCCGTGGTGTCACTTCAGCGTGGTTAAGCGGCGGGATACCCGCGTCAGGGGAGGCGACCTCGGATAACGTGAGTTGCACCCGCTCATGGTCGAATTCGACTAAACGACTGGCTTTTTACGCAACTAGGCGCTAGGCTCAGGCGGTCCGGCCCTCTGTCGGTCCATGTCTGCTCAGGCTACAGAGCTCACTTTATGAACGCGGGTCACCACGGCGAGGAAAGTCCGCCGAAACAGCATCGTCCAAAGCGGCGTATCCCCCGTTCATTCAAGGAATTAACACCGACCAACGCGTTCAACCCACGAACGTTTTTTCGCGAAATGGTTTGGAAGGCCCTTCTCACCCGCCGCGTCGGCGCACACAAGTGCCCTCAATATCCTGAACTGACAGACAACCAGCTCGCCCTGACGTGGATCGGGCACGCCTCGTTCCTCGTTCAGTTTCCAGGGCTGAACGCCTTGATCGATCCCAATTTTGCGAACTGGTTGTTCTTGCTCAAACGCCTGAAGCACGCCGGGCTCAAACTCAAGGACCTTCCGCCAATCGACTTGGTTCTGCTCACCCACGCCCACTTCGACCATTTCCATCGTCCGAGCCTGAAGAAACTCGTTTCGCCCAAGATCGCCATTGTGCCTTGGGGGGTGGGGGATCTGGCCCGCGGTCTGGGCTTCGGACGCATCATCGAGCTGGAGTGGTGGGACAGCTTTTCCCACGGCGATTGGAAGGTCACATTGACACCCTGCAAACATTGGGGTGCGCGGGTTCTGAGCGACCACCATCGAGGTTATGGAGGCTATCTTCTGGAGTACCGTGGGCGCCGCATCTATCACGCCGGCGATAGCGCGTATTTTGAGGGGTTCAAGGAAATTGGGGAACGGGCACCTCCTGAGATAGCGCTGCTTCCGATTGGCGCTTATTTCCCTGATTCATTTCGCAACGTCCATATGGGCCCCGACGAAGCGATGCAGGTGTTTCGAGATGTCAAAGCGGACCTGCTTGTGCCGATGCACTATGGAAGCTTCAAACTTTCGTTCGAATCCATGGAGGAACCTCCCAGATGGCTGATGGATTTGGCACTCCAAGCCGGCCTGGAGAACCGTGTGCGGATCCTTGAGGAAGGTGTCCCGGCAGTATTCTGAGCCCCACTGAGCCCCCCTCTGACGGGTCATCGCTCCCGCAGCACGCGCAATTGACAATCTGTATTGATCCACACACAGGATGATCGCACACTGTTCAACCATGCTGAGACCGCATAAGAAATACTCCGTTTTCGACCTTCGACAACTCAAGGGCAAGCGCTGCCTGATCCATGTCCATGTGAAATCCCCGGAGGAGGCGGCGGCGGCGGAGGCCGCTGGTATCGACTTGTTGAGTTGCAGTTTCGACTCGCCGGCAACGCAGGCCCGATTGCCGCTTCTAGCGGCGGCGGCACCAAATAGTTTCATCTCGGGAGCGACCCCGCACGGGATGGCTTCGCCGGACGAGGCGATCCGCGTCGGATTCCATGCGTTGGAGCTAGGTGCCAGCTCGGTCTATTGCTCCGCGAGCCCTCGGATGATCGAGGCAATGGCGCGCGAGGGAATCCCGGTGGTCGGCCACCTAGGAATGGTTCCACGCCAGGCGACCTGGACAAATGTTCGGGCGATTGGCAAGACCGCCATCGAAGCCGAGCAGCTCTACCAACAAATGAAGCGCCTGGAAAATGCGGGCGCCTATGCGGCGGAACTTGAATTGGTACCGCACCAGCTCGCGGCCTACTTCTGCAGGAAAACTTCCCTGCTCTTGATGTCGTTAGGCTCCGGCAGCGGCTGCGACTCCCAATTCTTGTTCTCCGACGACATCCTTGGAGACTACGACGAACGCATCCCTCGCCATGCCAAGGCATACAGGAACTTTGCCAAAGAGTACGAACGCCTTCAGGGCGAGCGTATCGAGGCGTTCAAGGAATACGCTGCGGATGTGAGGAGCGGGCGTTTTCCGGAAGCTGGCCACCTCGTCGCTATGGATGAGGGGGTGTTCAACGACGCCGTCACTTCGATCGAAGCGAACGGCAACGCGTGATCCCAAGGAATGCTGCCAAAGCAAGTGGAGCCTCGCCATGACAACTCAAGCACCAGGCTAAACAGGGTCGGTTTGCGGAGTTCCGAACAACGAATCCCGTGCGACCGATTCGACGAACTGCTCCGGTCAGCGCCACGGTCGGTCGTCAATGTCAGGGCAAAAGGAGGTTGAGATTCAAGTTAATCGAGGAAAGGATCGGGCAGGGCCTCGTGGACTGGATGCGCCCTTGAGCAAAAAAAAGGAGGCCCGGCATTGCCGGGCCTCCATGAAAGCGAAAGACGCTAGATTAGTAGCGACCGCGACCGCCGCCGCCGCCACCGCCGCCGTATTCACGGCGACCGCCACCGCCACCGCCACCGCCGCCGCCCGAACGCTCTTCGCGGGGCTTCGCGATGTTGACCGTCAGATCGCGACCATCCACCGATTTGCCGCTCAGGCCCGCAATGGCGGCCTGGGCTTCTTCGGAGGTGTTCATGGTGACGAAGCCGAAACCACGGGGACGGCCGGTTTCCCGGTCCATCATCAAGTTGATTTCGTTCACCGCGCCGAACTCAGAAAACGCATCGCGCAACTGGGGCTCGGTGGTGTTGAAGGAAAGGTTCCCTACAAACAGTTTATTACTCATGTGATGTTTTACTGTCCTAAACTAACCGTTGCAATCTCCAGACTGTTCCCGAACGTCGGGTCTAAAATCATCACTGAATCGAGTTCAACTGAGGATTCACCATGCCTTGAAAGAAAGTGACAAGCTATCGAACAGAGGACTCACTATGCCGGTTTTCGGCAAGATTGCAACTAGTATCCTCATTTTTTTCAAGAGAGCCCATTTTGGCATCTCGAACGGAGGGTTGTCTTGGGCGCCTGCACACGAACCCAGCAGTGGAAAGGGTGGGGGCTGGGCTTGGAAAAGGCGAGGCTCCTCAGTTTGTCCCATTTTCTGCTCCACACGGCGTCAAGGCACGCTAATCTGTCCTTGGCGCATGACCCACGCGCGCCTTGAGTGGCATGGCAGAAGACCCACAATTAACGCCCATGATGGTGCAGTATCGCCGAATCAAAAGCGAGCTGCCGCCCGACGCGCTCCTGCTGTTTCGACTCGGCGATTTCTACGAGTTGTTCTTCGAGGACGCACAAACGGGTTGCCAAATCTTGAACGTGGCGCTCACCAAGCGGGGCGTTGTGCCAATGTGCGGTATTCCCTACCATGCAGCGGGAGCCTATATCGCGCGCATTCTCAGGGCGGGCCGCAAAGTCGCGATTTGCGATCAGGTCGAGGAAGCGCGCCCTGGCAAACTGGTCAAACGCGAAGTCACCCAGGTTCTGAGCCCGGGGACGCATTTCGATGAGCGGCTGCTCAACGCCACGCAAAGCAATTATCTGGTCGCCATTTACGAATCAGGAGGCCATTATGGACTCGCAGTTGTGGAGCTGACGACTGCGGAGTTTAAAGCCACGGAAATAGAAGATGACGCAGCGCTGGCGATGGAGCTCGACAGGCTCCGCCCAGCGGAGGTGGTTTACCCGTCTGAAGCGGGTTCTCTCCGGTCTTTCCTGGCCTCGCGGTTCAAATTCATCGCGGGCTGCGAAGACTGGGTTTTCGCTCCCGAAACCGCTCAGTTTACGATGCGTGAACACTTTAAAGTAGCCTCCCTGGACGGTCTCGGACTCCGGGGTCGAAACCTCGCCGTGGGGGCTGCGGGAGGCGTGTTGCATTACCTCGCCCAAAGTCTTCGCCGCGATGTGTCCCACCTCACCCGCTTTCAGTTTTACCAGGCCTCCGACTATCTCATCCTGGATACGGTCACGGTCAGGAATCTTGAGGTGATCGAACCCCTCCACAAGGAAGCGGCCCGTGACGCTTCGCTGTTCGGTGCGCTCAACCGAACCTCCACGCCCATGGGAGCGCGCCGCTTGCGTGACTGGCTCTCCAGGCCCCTGGCCCAGGTTGAGGCCATCCGGCAACGTCAGGAGGCTGTCGAGAGTTTCATGGGGAACGCGAGCGTCTTAGAACAGTTTCGAACCGGCCTCGGCGAAGTCCGGGACCTCGAGCGGACGTTGGGCCGGTTGAGCACCGGTTCAGGCAACGGGCGCGATCTGGTTGCGCTGCGGCTGGCGCTTGAGCAGTTGCCTCCACTGCGCGCCGTGCTGAAAGAGGTCTCACCGTGCCTCTCTGCATCGCCGACTTTCCCGCTGCTGGACGCTTCGATTCGGAACACGGCGCTCCCTTCCAATGACGCGTGGCTGGACACCCCCGCCCGGCCTCCGCTCATCTTGGAATTGGAGGGACAGATCGCCGAGGCACCCGATCTCGTCAGCCTCATCCGGCGTGGCCTTGTGGACGGACCGCCGCTCACGGTGAAGGAGGGGGGATTGATTCGCGAGGGGTTCGACTCCCAACTGGATGAGCTGCGCCGCGCGGGCAGCGAAGGCAAGGACTGGATCGCACGTCTCCAACAACAGGAGATCGAGTCCACCGGGATCTCGTCGCTGAAAGTCCGCTTTAATTCCGTGTTTGGTTATTACATCGAGGTCACCAAATCGAACCTCGACAAGGTCCCCCCGGCTTACATTCGCAAGCAGACCATCGCGAATGGGGAGCGTTTCATCACCCCCGAGCTGAAAGCGATGGAGGGGAAAATCCTGGGCGCGGAAGAGCGCTCAATCAAACTCGAGTATGAACTCTTCCAAAGAATCAGGGAAACTGTGCTCGTCGAGGTCCCTCGAATCCAGCAAACTGCCGCTGCCTTGGCGCAGCTCGACGTGCTTGCGGCATTTGCTGAAACCGCGCGCCTCTACAACTTCTGCCGCCCACAAGTCTGTGCTGAAACAATTCTGGAAATTCACGAAGGTCGCCATCCGGTGCTCGATCAGTCCCTGCTCGACGAAAAGTTCGTTCCGAATGACACCCATCTCGATAGCGCGAACCGCCAGGTCGCGATCATCACCGGTCCCAACATGGCCGGAAAAAGCACTTTTATAAGGCAGGTCGCCCTCATCACTCTGATGGCGCACACCGGGTGTTTTGTCCCCGCCACAAAAGCGCGCATCGATCTCGTGGACCGCATCTTCACACGCATCGGAGCGAGCGACGACCTCTCGCGTGGGCAATCGACATTCATGGTGGAGATGAGCGAAACGGCCAACATCCTCAACAACGCCACCTCGAAAAGCCTCGTGATCCTGGATGAGGTGGGGCGCGGCACCAGCACCTTCGACGGGCTGAGCCTCGCTTGGTCGATTGTCGAGCACCTGCACAACCAGGTGGGGGCGAAAACACTTTTTGCCACCCATTATCATGAGCTCACCGAGCTGGCTGGCCGCTTGCCGCGGGTGCGAAATTTCAACGTCGCCGTGCGCGAGTGGAACGATCAAATCATCTTCCTGCGCAAGATCGTGGAGGGCGGTGCTGACAAGAGCTACGGCATTCAGGTCGCGCGCCTCGCGGGAGTGCCGCATTCGGTCCTGGACCGAGCGAGGGACATTTTGCGCAACCTCGAGGAGGCGGAATTGACGCCCGAAGGCCAGCCGCGCGCCATAGGTCGCCACCGCGCCGAGAGGGAGAAGTTAAAACGCCTCGCCCCCACGTCTCAATTGGACCTCTTCTCCATGGGTGAGACTCAAACTCCGCTTCGAAAACCCGCGCATGAACCCGAACCCTCCTAGCTTTTTCGTGACGGGCGGCACTCTCCGCTCCGAAGCCAGTTGCTACGTCGAACGGCGGGCTGACCACGAGCTGATGGATGGGTTGCTCCATGGAGATTTTTGCTATGTCCTGACGGCCCGCCAGATGGGCAAGTCCTCCCTCATGAGCCGGGCCGCCGCCCGCCTAAAAGCCGCCAACGTCAGTGTGGTCACTCTCGACCTCACCGCCATCGGCCAGAATCTAACCAACGAACAATGGTATGACGGACTCACTCTGCACATGGCGCGCCAGTTGGGGTTGGAGGAGCAAGTGGAGTCGTTCTGGAAGGCGAACGACCGCCTCGGAGGGTTGCAACGCACGATGGCTGCTCTGCAACAAGTGATGCTGCCAAACCTAGCCCAAACCCTCCAGCCCACAGCCCCCTCCTCGCACCCCGATTCCACGAGCCCTGCCGCAGCCATGGGACGCACCGGACCGGGCACCGTGCCGAGGTTGGTGATTTTTGTCGATGAGATCGATGTCGTCCGAAGCCTGCCGTTTTCGACAGACGAGTTTTTTGCCGCGATTCGCGGGTGCTACAATCGCAGACCGATCGAGCCGGACCTCGAACGGCTCACTTTTTGTCTGCTGGGGACCGCTTCTCCAGCGGAATTGATCCGAGATTCCAGAACCACCCCATTTCATATCGGCCGACGGATTGAAGTCACGGATTTCACTCCCGAAGAGGCTTCTCCCTTGATCGATGGGCTGGCTCTTTCAGTGGGTTCCTCCAGATCAAATCCGGCGCGCACGCTGGAACTATTCGACCGGATCCTGCTCTGGACCAACGGGCATCCTTACCTTACCCAACGTCTCTGCATGGCCGCCGCTGAGGTGCTCCCTCTCTCGCCCGACACGCCCGCGAACAGTTTGATTGACATGCTCTGCGAGCAGACGTTCCTCACTCCGCGTGCGCGGGAGCTCGATGATAATTTGCTCTTCGTTCGCGAACGCATCTTGCGCGGCGCGGGGGACCCCATTCGGAGGCTTTGTCTTTACGAGGAAATCCGCAGTGGCAAGATCGTGCGTGATAACGATGCCGATGAAGTCATCGATCAGCTCCGGTTGGCCGGGATCGTGCGATCAGAGTACGGCGAACTCCAGGTGCGCAACAGGATCTATCACGAGGTGTTTGACGACGCTTGGACGGAGATCCACCTGCCTTTCGGTGAGCTTGAAAAACCGGGTGGCGAGAGGTTGCGCCTGAAGAACAATTGCTTCATCGGCCGCGCCGCCCTGAATGATGTGGTCCTGCTCGATGACAAAGTCTCTCGCCGCCATGCGCAGATTCAAATGCTGGCTCCAGGTGATTACACCCTCCAAGATCTCGGCAGCAGCAATGGCACTTTCCTAAACGAACGTGCTCTCGACCAGCCTCTCCTTCTCCAGGATGGGGCGCGGATCGATATCGGGCCTTTCCGCCTGATTTTCCATCAGGTGCGAAAGCCTGCCACGAGCGCGCTCATCGATGGAGTCACCGGCTTTTTTCAACGGACGTCCACCACTTTCACGAAGCAGAATCGACCGTCCGATAAAGGCGGCTCAAACCCTGGTACCACACCTGGCGGATCCTGACATTGAAACGCCGAGCCACCCGAGTCAGGACCGCGCTCCACCGCCGCAAGAAATTGAACAGAGACTTGCATCTCCTTGCTAAAGGTGCTTCAAGAAAGGAGATGCAACCCTTGATCTCCTATAGCACGGCCCGTCCGCTCCGTTCATGGACCGTCATCCTGGCTCTTTTCGCGGCCGTTTCCATGGCCTCCGCCGCCTCCGGCAAACCTCTCGGCATCTATTGGGTCGATGTTGAAGGCGGTGCCGCCACCCTGATTGTCACTCCGTCCGGGGAGTCCGTTCTCATCGACACCGGAATGCCCGGTGTGCGCGATCCCGGCCGGATTCATCGAGTGGCCCGCGAAGCAGCAGGCCTGAGTAAAATCGACCACCTCATCGTGACACACATGCACCTCGACCACTTCGGCGGCGCGTCTGAGTTGTCTCAGCTCATCCCGATTGGCCACGTGCATGACAACGGAATTCCTGATCAAGATCCCGATGGCAATGCGGCCAACCGAAGTTTTCCGCTGACCATTAAACCCTATCGCGAGATGAAGGTGCAGAAGCGGTCGGTGCTGCACCCAGGCGATGAAATTCTCGAGAAACACGTGCCGCTCGGCATGCCAAAACTTTCACTCCGATGCCTCGCCGCAAAACAGAAGTTTGTGTTGCCGAAAGCAGGCTCCCTAAGCACCAGTCCCAATCCCATCTGCCACAAAGCCGAATCCAAACCCATCGACACGTCAGACAATGCCAACAGCATCGCGTTGCTGCTTGAATTTGGTGATTTCCGGTTCTTCGTAGGGGGCGACATGTCGTGGAATGTGGAGGCCGGCTTGGTTTGCCCGCTGGACCGGGTTGGAAAGGTGGATGTTTATCAAGTGAACCACCACGGTCTGGACGTGAGCAATAACCCGATCCTGGTGCGGACGCTCGAGCCCACGGTCGCGGTGATGAGCAACGGAACCTCCAAGGGATGCGGACCTGACACGTTCAGAACCCTGAAAGCGACCTCCTCGATCCAGGCCATTTATCAGATCCACAAGAACTTGCGCCAGGACAAAGAGATCAACACCGTGGCAGCTCACATTGCCAACCAAGCTCAAGAATGCACGGCCAACCATATTGAACTTTCGGTGAACGGGGACGCGAAAACCTACACCGTCAGCATCCCCGCAACCAAACACCAAGCTACTTACGCCACAAAGTGACGGGATCCGACAGCCCTAGCACTCAGGTAAAAAATAGGGCCACCATGCTCTGCTTTTGACAAGACCGCCCAAAGCTGACACGGTGACCCCTGGTCAACACCGATGAAACACTTGCTTTCAACCCTGCTTATCCTCGCCCTGGCCTTGCTTTGCGGCTTGTGCGCGTATCAGTGGACCCGTGAGACTCGGCTTCTGGAGAACGTTGAAGCCCTCAATCTCATTGAGCAAACCAAGAGCAAAACCGTCTCCAGCCTCAAGGGTTTTGTCCAACGGCTCGATGAGGAAGTTTCTAAACTGAGCGTCCAGAGCGCCGGGCTCCAGGCCTCCTTGCAGAAGACCGAAGAAGAACTGGGCAGACTGCGCCGTGACTTTGCGAAGTCGGAGTCGGAAAATGAAAGCCTCAAAACTTCACTGGAAACGTTCAAGAAGGCACTTGAAGACCGGAACAAGAGGATCCTGGAACAACAGGACAAGTACAAGGAGCTCATGACGGAACGGAACGAGTTTGTGGGCAAACACAACGAGGTGGTTGGCAAGCTCAATGGCGTCACGAAGCAGTACAACACCCTGGTCGATGAATTTGTGAAGGTCCGAGAGCAATTAGTCGCTTCGCAGAACCAGAACCCACAGTTGCAGCAGCAGAAACCGGCGAAGTGAAATCAGGGCTTGGACAGCTTCCCCGCAGCTCCATCCTCGACCTTATTGATGGCGAACGCGACTTTCTGAACACCCGCTTTCCGAACCAGATCAAGCACGTTGATCACTGAACCATGGGAGGCGTCGCGGTCGCCGCTGATGAAAACCGGCAGGTTCGTGTTCGCCCGATACCTCTTGAGAAGTTCGATCAAGAGATCGTTGGAATTGATGAGCTTTTTCTCCATGTAAACCTCGCCTTTCTTGTCGACGGCAAGATTTACCATGTCCGGCTTGTTGTCCTGCGTCGCCTTGGTCGCAGTGGGCAAGTTAACTTTGATCGATTGCATGTGGATCATGGTGAGGCTGACCATCATGAAGGCCGCGAGCAAAAAGAACATGATGTCGATCAAAGGCACAATCTCAATGCGGGCCTTCTTGTGGGGCAACGGGGATCCGATCTTCATTCGATGACGAGGGGGTTATGGTTTGCATGGCTCGCACCCGCATTCACCGCTGGAACCGCCTTGTGCGTAGAACAAGGGTTACACTACGCTGCAGGGATGGCAGTTGATCAAGGATGACGGAGGTTGGAAGATTTCCAAAATGTTGTTTTTCGACATGGGCCGCGACTGAGAATAAAACATTTCTTGTTGGCCCAGTCAACCCCGGCGAAAGAGAACGGTTGGAACTGGATCCAAACGAGCTGCGGAATGCCTGACGGTCATTGCTGGACGCGAGCCAGGACGAGGCGAAGACCGATAAAGTGGCGCTTGGTTTCCGGATAGCGGACGTTCCGGGTTGCCGATCGGCACTGGCGCGCATCATCACCCCAACTGCTGCCACGATTGACCCGGGCGATCCCTTCCTTCGGACCTTTCGGATCCGTCACCTGCTTTCCCGTCAGGGAATCGGGAAACCAATCCTGGCACCATTCCCACACGTTCCCATGGATGTCATACAACCCCCAGGCGTTCGGGGCGTAGGACCCAACGGGCACGGTGCCGCCAACCGGTTTTCCAGGCCCCAGAGTGTGGCCCCCGGATGGATTCCCAAAATTTGCATGGCTCGCGCTCAGAGTCTTCCCGAATGCGAACGACGCGGCCGTTCCGGCACGGCACGCGTATTCGTTTTCCCCAGCGGAAGGATGATTGTCGTTGACCATTACGGGACAATGACCGTCTCTCTTCGCTGTCTCTGCTAATCCATTCAGCCCAGAGCGACTCGGACAAATGCACTAATGCACTCGGATCACATCAAACTGCCAAAGGACCCAGCCGCCGAGGCCATCCGTGCCGCCGTGTTCGAACGGAAGCAGCGTTGGAAAGAACTTCCCGGGAACCGCTACA
>CAMBEJ010000019.1 GCA_945865375.1 Akkermansia muciniphila
ACCCAATCCATCGGCCCTCCGGCCTGCCCGCCGTCCCGTCCACCGTAGCTTCAGCGAAGGCGGAAGCCTTGGCGAAGGAGGGGGCGACTGACATTGGGGCTGGGATCCAGGGGCGGCACTCGCAGACTCGTTTGCCCCTGGCTAAGTTCATTCAACCCTCTCGGGTCATCCCCACTCCGAAACCTTTGCATTCCACTCAAAACAGCGAAGAATCAGGTTATTTCAATGGCGCGGGTTCGAAGCGGATCACGGTTTCGTTGGTTTTCGCGTAGCTCATCCGCTCCCGTGCGAGGCGCTCCACGGTTTTGGGGTCGGTTCGAATCGCTTCGATCTCCGCCTTCAATCTTTTGGATTTTTCTTCTGCTTCCTTGTTTTTGTTCTCCAATCGCACCACCTCCCTGCGCATGCCTTCGTTTTGCCGGATGAGAGGCGTGTAAAGGACGATGGCTGTCAGAAGGGCTGCGATGAACAGCAGGAAAAGCACGAGCCTCGTCAGCTTGCGCCAGATGCCAAGGTCGACGTTCATTTTGTGATCTCCTTCCATTCTTTGAGTTTGCCATCGGGCTGGAATGTGAGGCGCATATAGTAGTCGGGAAACTGAGGCGCTTCCCACCGTTGTATCCAATGCCCAAGGCGAAGAACAGGTCCCCTAGACATATCCCAGGCGCTCTGGTTGCGGCTCTTGAATGTGAACCACTCAGCGACCCTCGTGCCATCCGTCAGCCGAGCTTCCTTGTCCGGGGGGCCCAGTTCAATGACGGCATCGTCGAAGGTGTAGGATCCGGTTCGCTTCTCCCAGTCCACCTTCGTAGTCGTCGCGCAGCCAGCGATGAGCATCGCCAGGCATGACGCGAGCAGGACCGTTTTCCGGCGAGGCTTCTTCTCGGATCCCATGGAGCCCGAGACTACTCTACTCTGCGGGAGAATCAACCTGGAATACAGCGAGTTGGTGCTTGCCTGAAACGAGGGTCCGGGGTTGGATCATCCCCGCACGCTCTCAACCACCAGTTCCATGCAGCATTATCCCAAGCATTACTGCGGTGTCTTTGGCATTTTTGGCCACCCCAACGCCTCCGAGTTGACCTATTACGGATTGTACGCCCTGCAGCACCGCGGCCAGGAGAGCGCGGGGATTGTGTCGTGCGATGGGGAGCATTTCCTGACACACAAGGGAATGGGGCTCGTGTCGCAGGTGTTTTCAGGAAACGTGCTCGAAGACCTCGTCGGCTCCATGGCAGTCGGGCACACCCGCTATTCCACAACAGGTTCGTCACATATTCGAAATGCCCAGCCTTTGACCGTGGATTGCGGCCGCGGTCAGATCGCCATCGCGCACAACGGAAACCTGACCAACGCGGCGTTCCTCCGGGAGGAACTCGAGAGCAAGGGGTCCATTTTTCAAACGACCGTTGACAGCGAGATCATCCTGCATTTGCTGGCCCAACCCACCATGGACGGGCGCGATAACAGTCTTGTGCAGAGCATCCGACGAATCGAAGGGGCGTATTCCCTGGTCATTATGACCGAGCGCGAGCTGATCGCCGTGCGCGACCCTCACGGGTTCCGGCCGCTTTCCATTGGGAAGGTGGGCGATTCCTGGGTGCTCGCAAGCGAGACGTGCGCGTTTGATCTCATCCACGCCCGGTTCGTTCGCGATGTGGCCCCCGGTGAAATCGTCATCATCAATAAGGATGGGCTCCGCAGCATCCAGGCTTTTCCTGAACACACACGGCGCGCGTTTTGCATTTTTGAATACGTCTATTTCGCCCGGCCGGACAGCACCATTGCCAATCAGAACGTGTACCGGGTGAGGGTGGAAATGGGGCGACAGCTCGCCCGCGAATTCCCTATTGAAGCCGACATCGTGGTGCCCGTCCCGGACAGCGGGAACTGCGCCGCGCTCGGCTATTCGCTTGAATCGGGCTTGCCCTTTGAGATGGCGTTTGTTCGCAACCATTACGTGGGACGCAGCTTTCTGCAGCCTTCCCAGCTCATTCGCGATTTTGATGTGCGTGTGAAACTGAACCTGATTGCGGATCTCGTCCGCGGGAAGAGGGTCGTGATCGTGGATGACTCCATCGTGCGCGGCACGACCTGCCGCGCGCGCGTCAACAACCTCAAGGAAGCCGGGGCCAAGGAGGTGCATGTGCTCGTGAGCTGCCCTCCCCATAAGAACCCCTGCGTTTATGGCATCGATTTCCCCGACCGCTCCAAGCTGATGGCCGCCAACTATTCCACCGACGAGATTCGCGAATACATCCACGCGGATTCTCTGGGGTATCTGACGCTCGAAGGGATGGTTGCCGCGTGTGGCGCGCCTCGTGAAAGCTTTTGCATGGCCTGCTATGATCGCGTCTATCCCGTTCCATATAATCCCACCTTGGACAAGTATATCATCGAACGACGACGGTCCCGCTTGGAGAGTCTTGGCGAAGCACTGATGAAAGAGGATCTGCAACCGAAACTTCTCTGACAAACCACGGAGGCTCAGAACTGCTGAGGGTGGCAAGGAGGAATTGAACCGCGGAAAGGGGACGAAAGGGGACCGAAAACAGGAGGTTCGTGGGTTGTGGTTCAGGAAATCTTGGCCAAGAGTATTTGAAATTTGAACCAGGGATTCCACGGATATGATTTCACAAGATTCGATAATGTAGAGTCGTAATCATCAAATCTCGAAGAATTATCACTCAGATTTTGAGGCACAGAGTTACAGGGGCACAGAGACTAACAAACGGTGACACCAACCTTTTCTCCCTCTGTCTCTCCGCATCTCTGTGGTTCAAATTTCAAATCTGTTGGGCTAGCATTTAGCGTGTTCCTGATTCGGTCCCCCTCCGCGGTTCATTTCGAGGGAGAGGTCGTCGGGTTGGCCGCAAGACGCAGGAGATAGTCGTGCGTGAATATTCCTGAGGAATGGCCATCGGCCCAGACAGGTTGAATTCCATAACCGCCCACCGCGCCGAAGCTCGCCAAGGTGACAGCGCCCTGCTTCAGCGGCTTCACTTCGCCTTTGTAAAGGTTCCCAAAAATGTCCATCTCCCCTTTACAGGAAGCGCAAGGGCAGGCGCTTCGCAAGAGGGTCAGTGGGATGTAGGATTCGTGACCGCCTTCCCATTTGATCGCTAGGTCCGATCCAATCACTTGCAAGTCCACAGGTCGCATTAGAGCATCCTAGCCCTCGTGCGCTCTGAAGTCCACTCCGGGTTCACGAACACCAGCAGCTCTCATTTTGATCGGCAGTGTGGGCAGACCTCCGGGTCTGCCGCTGGAGTTTGGGCATTATGGTGACATCTCCGGCCTTCCTTTGTCGGAAACCTTGTCGAATCGTCAGCTATTCAGCCGCTCAACGTTCACCCATCACAACAGCTTCTGAGTAGGGCTCATTCAAGAACCCTTCGGGGCGGGGACGGCTCGTCCCCGGTTCGAGTGCCGAGCGAAGAGGACCTGGGGACGAGCCGTCCCCTCCCCACTCCTTAGGGCCAGTATCCCCTCAGCAGCTTTGTCATCTTCTCACTCTTCATGAACTTAACCCTGAGAACGCTAGCTTGCAGCCGGCTTTGATCGGGAACTGCTGGCAATCGGGAGGAGAGTCTTGACTCTGAACCACGAAGTGTCCACACTAACTATTAACCGGCGCGGCATCCTGCGGGGTTAAGGCGGTGAATAACCTGTGAATAGTCACTGTGACTGCCTAATAGGGATCACCTTGCGCAAAGTTCGAAGAACACTTTTTTCTTGCATTAAGAGCCGGAAGCCTTTAGTTAAGATCCCAAATCACGTGTGACCGGCATTCTGTACCGTTCGAAAGTAATATTGCGGCAATCCTGACTGTGTCAGGATTGCAGTGAGAGTTGCGACCGTTTGGGGCACAGGAGGCGCGTAATAAAGACTGGTGATGTTGGCAAGCTGCTTGCTGTAAGCTGTTTTGGAAAATGCAAAGCTGCACCGACTCTGAGTCTGCTCCCTTCGCAGGGAGTTGAGCGCGCTGTGAGCGTGGCGGCAGCCGTTGAAAAAAAATCAGGAAAACAACCAACAGAGAGCAGAGCATTAATCCGAGGTAAGACCTAAAATCCTATGAGAGTTAACCCCTTGCTAAGACCGAGGTTTTCGGGTGATGGCCCGGATCAATTGCCGCCATCCTGGAAACAGAACCCCTGGAGCTTTAAGTTGACAGCCTTGTTCCAATCAAATAAAAGCAGCCTTATGGAAATGTCAGAAGAACCAACGTACACCACTATGAAACGAAAAAAGACGGGACTAGGAGCGAAGTTTGCTGTCGTGATGGCAGCACTGCTCTTGGGAGCTGCTTCAGCCAACGCTGCACCGGCCACAATTACCTGGGGAGATGGCACGTCCTTACCCTCTCAAACCTATGGGACCCGCCTACTGGCGGGCAACGTGCTGAACGCCAGCTCAGGCGGCGGTACCTTCACCTATGCCGTCATTATTTCCGGGCAAGCGGATTCGCAGGCGGTTAACCTGCTCCTCAACGCGGGTGAGAACTACCTCGTCAGGGCGAGTTACACGCCGACGACAGCCGAGGCTACCGCGGGAATCACCGCCGCCACCGCGGACAGGCGTTTGACTGTTAGCAAAGTGGCTCTGACGCTGGTGCCAAAATCGAAAACCAGGACGTATGGCACGGCCTCAACGTTCGGCGTAGGCGAGGCGACGTGGGCAGCGGACATCAATGTGGCGGGATCCTTTGTGAACGGCGAGACTGTCGGAATGGTGGGAGTCATCACGACGCACCCAACGCTGGCGGAAAAGCCGGGGATTACGGCCTTCACAGCGCCCTCCTCAATCGCGGATGGAATTATTTTCACGGTCGCCCCTGTGGCGGCGAACTACAGTTTTAACACGGCGTCCGCAGGCGGGTTGACAATCAGCGGAGGTTCGCTCGTTCTCAAAGCTGACGGTGCCACCAAAGTTTACGGTTCAGCAGACCCGGTGTTCACGGGATCATACAGCCTGAATGGCGGGGCCTTCATCGTCGTTGCCAGTGGGACCACGGTGGAGTTGGTTGGGGCTGGAACCGCGAGTGCCGACAAATTGACCATTGAGTGGAGGTCGGGCATCGTGCCGACTGTTCCGCCCGCTCCGGAAAAGAATCCGGTGCAAATCAATTCCGTGACTGCCAAAGCCATTGAGACTCTGGGAACTCCTTCTTTGAGCAAATATGCGGTCTCGATTCAAAACGCGGTCTTCAACGTGACGAAGAAAACGCTGACCGTGACCTCGGTGGCGACACCGAATACGAAAGTTTACGGAGAAGCGAATCCTCCATTCACTCTGGGCTACGCAGGGTTTGTGAATGGGGATACCGCAAGCGTCTTCACAACAGCGCCGACACTCGGAGCTGTGGCGGTTACCGTGGACGCGGGAGCTCGTTCGATACCCATCGTGGCAGGCAGTGCAGCGAACTATGCGATCACCGCAGTGGAAGGGGTCCTCACCGTGACAGCGCGGCCAGTCATCGTCAAATTCAACGGGAAATCACGCGTGTTCGGAACCCCGAATCCCACCGTGTTCGACTATGCTGTCGAGCCGCATGTTCCGACCGCTACCACATCTCCAACTCCGTTCTTGGGAGGCGCAGGCCCTCGCGGCTTGGCACCGCACCACGGAAACGCTTCCAGCAATGTGGTTCTCAATCAAGGCACAGCGGACTTGCTAGGTTCCACTACAGCTCTGATAGGAAGTCCGGTCGGTTCCTATCCGATTACCAGACTGTCTGTCGCGGGCGTGCCCACAGGCACATTTAGTGCAAACTACGACGTGACAGTGACAGATGGCACCTTGGACGTGACAAAGCTATTGCCCACGTTGACTTGGACCATCAGCGGTGCGGACTCAAGATTTGAATACGGTGCCACATTGGGAGCTCGACTTGGAGCCGGTGCCACTCCGCTCACCCTCGCCGGTGCAGTGCCTTCGAAGGTGACCTATACAGCACATCGCGAAGGGGAAACACCCTTCGTCGTGGATACTACGTCCATCCTTCATGCGGGTTTCTACACCCTGACCGCGATCTACGAACCTGGAACAACGGATTCTGCGACGCATGCCATAGGGCGGTTTCAGATCTCGGGAATCGAAGTGACCAAGCGTGTCATCAAGTTGAAGGTAAACGATCAGGCACGCGCCTACAATGCAACGGACGCTGGCCTCCTCTTAGGCAGGGGTGGACTTTCGGTGACGCTTGTGAGTGGGACGCTTGCGCCAGGGACCGTGGACACGGTTGCGAACATCTTCTACACCACTTCAGGAGCGACGTTCGTTGCCGATGTGACGAAGGGTGATCCGACTATTACACCGAGCGCCGTGCAGACCAGCAACGCGGGAACTTATGCCCTCGTGGCGAGTGGAGGCAACACCCCTGACTATGTCGTCACTTACGCCCCAGGCGTTTTGACTGTCAACAAACTTTCAACGTCCGCGCCTACTTGGACCATCGCGGCAGGGAAAGAAACTGTGGATTATGGAACTCCTCTCAACAGCGATCAGTTCAGCGCTCAGCCTGTTGGGGGCGGCCCTGCCGGTTCCGTTCAATACAAGGTGGGGGCGACAGCGATTAACGGTGCCACAATATTGCTCGCGGGTACCACGTCACTGGAAGCGTACTTTGTTCCCTCCGACGCGGTGAACTACAACAGTTCAACGACCACCGTCAAGGTTATAACGGTGAAGCAAAAGAGGGCCACCATCAAGGCACCGACGGGGAAAAGCAGAGTTTACGGTGCAGCAGGGCCGACGGATTGGAAGTACGTGGCACCTGCCGATTTTGCAGTCAATGATCTGCTGCCAAATGATCGGATCACAGTGGAGTATTTCATTGCGACTGAAGGCCGTGATACGGCAGGACCTGTCAGGGCGCCAGTTGGTACCTATGCGTTGAACGCCCAAATCACTGATCCAGACAACAAGCTCTCCAACTACGTGCTGACTTTGGAATCGGGCACATTCAACATTACGAAGAAAGTGGTTACCATCACGGTGAAGGCTGATCGGAAAAAAGTCTTCGGGGAGCTTTACGTTCCCCTCACAGCGGCTGCTGACCTTGATTATGCCGGCTTCATCGACGCCGAAACGTATACCACCGTTGTTGGAAACTCGATTGGGGTTGTTGACGGCGGAGTGACAACCACGGCTGCCGTGGTGAACATCCTCAATGCTGACGGCACGGTATTGGTTCCCTCAGCGACGACTGCCTATGGTTCATACAGAATTAGTGTCGCAGCCGCCTTGTCACGGAACTACACCTACACTCCTAACGGTGGCTTCTTTAATGTCACCAAGATCCAGCCAGTTTTGGACATCACCGAAGCGGACCTCAATGCACTGCTGGGTGTGGGTGGACTGTTTTACGGCGAACGCATTCAGGACGCCAAATTGGGCGGAGCACCGACTGCCTATCTGTCGAGTCGAACAGCGCGCACGACTGCTGGCGGGGCTTTCCTCGACTCGGTCGCCGCGACTGTGGTATCAGGCGCTCATATGGTCGTTCCTTTCAACGATAACAAGGGACGTCTCTACATTACGTTCATGACCGGCTATAACTCTGCGAAGGGCCTGTACAATTCAGCCACAGGGGCCACCAAAAACACACTACTTGTGCAGTTTTTCCCGTCTGACCCCAACTACGCGGACTCGAGCACCACGTTTAGTTTCAATGTGGATAAGCGCGATGTGACCGTCACTGTGGCGTCCGATACAAGATCCTACGGCAATGGAAATCCAATCTACAAAGTGAGTTATGCTTCTGGAGAACCTGATATCTCGGCCGGGGTCAAAGCAGCGACTTGGGTTGGAACCGACAAGGACGTTGATGTGGACAGCGATGCGAATGGTGATAAAACAAACGAGAACGAACCCGCTGCCGGCATCTTGACAGTGCAACCGATCGCGGCTTCCACGACTGCGACGCTGATCGCTGCCGCGGGGAGCAGTGGAGGAGGCTCGGTGGGCGCACATGCCATCACGTTTCCGCAGGGTGCGATTGCTGCCAACTACAGGTTCGCTGAGGTAACTGGAGGACTGACCATCACTCGGAGGCCGTTAACAGTGACAACGAAGCTCGCCGAACGCACCTACTTGGCAGCCAATCCAGTGATCGAGATCGACTACAACAACACAACCCTCGGCGGATTGGGTTTCCCGTCCTTCGAAAATGAAAACACTGCAAAGAATGCAGACCTTTCATTCTTCCAAAAAGGTCAGTTCAACACAGCTGATTTGCCGCAGCCGGCAACGGCGAGTGCTGCGACCTATCCTGTCATCGTTTCAGGATCGTTCGGTTCGAACTATCTGATCACCCACGTCCCGGGCACCCTGATCGTGAACAAAGCCTTGGCTACGTTGGGCTGGCCGAGTCCTGCGAATATTACTTACGGCACAGCGATCGGCGCAGCCCAGGCGACGGCGACCGCCACCTTCGGGGGTGCGTCCGTTGCAGGGTCATTTGTGTATACGGAAGCGGGACAAATATTGGGTGCCGGAGCAAGGACATTGAAGGCGACATTTACTTCATTGAATCTGAATGTGGCGGGCGGCGAGGTGGCGACAACGCTGGCTGTTAACAAGGCTCCGATCACCGCGACAGCGGTGTCTGCGACGTCTGTTTACGGCGAATCCAACCCAGTCTTCGCGATCAACTACTCACCCTTTACCGGGCCTGATGCGACGATCGACAGTCCTCCTACAGTCATCACTACCCGAACAGCAGGGAGTCCAGTTGGTTCCTACGACCTTGTTGTGACGGGAGGAGTCGATGAAAACTATCAAATTGTTCCTGTGAACACAGGGAAATTGATTGTGACAGCCAAAGCCTTGACGATCACCGGCAAGAGCGTTTCACGCGCCTACGGGACCTCCAATCCCAGCTTGGAAACAATCATTGATGGACTGATCAGCGGGGACAGTGCGACATCATTGAGCACGATCGTGACAACCACCTCGGCAGCCGCAAGCAGCCCTGTTGGAGAATACGCGATCGCGGTCTCCGGCGGAACGAGTGCGAACTACACCACTACGACGGTTGCAGGCAAGTTGACTGTCTCAAAGGCACCCCTGACCATCTCGGTGAAGAGTGCCAGCAAGCAGTACAACGCGGACAACCCTACAGCGGAGCTCGAATATGTGGGCTTCTTGGGGACGGACACAGCCGCTTCGTTGAAGACGCCCGCGGTCGCGACACACGCCGCCGCTAAAGCCAGTGATGTGGGAACCTATGACATCACCGTTGTGGGGGCCACGAGCGACAACTACGACATCGCGTTCACAAAGGGGACATTAACCGTGACGAAAGCAGATCCGAAGATCGTCTGGGCGGCACCGGCCGACATCGACTTCGGGGCACTGCTCTCAGCGACACAATTAAATGCGAGCAGCACCACAGCGGGTTCCTTCACTTATGCTCCCGCCTTGGGGGAGAAGTTGGTTGCGGGAAGCGCTCAAGTGTTGGCAGTCACGTTGACACCCACGGACGCGAAGAACTACAACAGCGCGACGGCCAATGCTCTGATCAACGTTAATAAGGCGGCCCCGGTGATTACTTGGGCTGTTCCTAGCGCCATCACCTACGGAACGTCATTGGGCAGTGCTCAATTGAATGCCACGTCCAGCGCGGTTGGGACCATCACCTACGCTCCTGCGATCGGGACTGTTCTGGGTGCAGGCTCACGGAGCCTGAGCGCCACGTTCGTTCCCACCGATGCGGCGAATTACAGTCAAGCAACCGCAGGCAACACGATCCTTGTGGACAAGGCTGCGTTGATCATCTCTGCCGACTCGAAGAGCAAGCAGTTCAACGCTGATCTGCCTGAGCTGACTCAGTCGGTTTCGGGTCTCGCCAGCGGCGACACCATGGCGATTGTCGGCACCATCAAGCTGCTGACCAGCGCTACCAAGACCAGCCCGATCGGGAGTTACCAGATCGGACTTAGTGGCACGTTGAGTGCGGCAAACTATAGCATCCAGTTTGTGCCTGGTGTTTTGACAGTAACGAAAGCGGTTCCCGCCATCGTTTGGGCGGCTCTTGCTGACATCACGGTTGGAACGGCTCTTGGCGACACTCAGTTGAATCCCAGCAGCACCATCGCAGGTATCTTCGCCTACGTTCCCGCAAAGGGCACTGTTCTGCCGTTGGGTAACGGTCAGAAGCTAGAGGCGATCTTCATTCCGAGCGATGCGATTAACTACGAGTTGGTCCGTGCGGGTAACACCCTCAATGTGACCACACCGGCAGTCAAAGCGAAGAATCCTTCTGACTTGAACGGAGACGGACTGAGCGACGCGCTCTTCCAACACACTGACGGCTTCTTGGCCGCTTGGTTCCTGGATGGTGCGAACCTCAAGGCCGCGACATTGCTGACCCCGGAAACTGCCGGGGATGCGAAGTGGGAAGTCGTCGGTTTCTCGGACTTCAATGGCGACGGAAGTGGGGACCTTCTGTTCCAATACAACGGTGGCAACTTCGACGGTGCTTTGGCCATCTGGTATATGAACGGAACCACGTTGACCGAAGCTAAACTCACCACGCCTGCCAATCCAGGTGACGGTTGGACCGCGGTTGCTGTCGGCGACTTCAACGGCGACAAAAAGGCGGACATCCTGTTCCAGCACGATGAAGGCTTCCTCGCCTTGTGGTACATGAATGGAGCGCTTCAAGCCTCAGCGACACTCCTGAATCCTGTGGCTCCGTTCGGAGTTGATGGAACAGTCGATGCTGGTTGGCGCGCTGTGGCAGCCACCGACTTGAACGGTGATCAGAAGCTCGACATTGTGTTCCAGTATCGTGGCGGTTCCTTCAACGGCACCGTGGCGGTCTGGTACATGAACGGTATCAATCAGACTGGTGCTGCCTTGCTCGAACCTTCGAACCCAGGCGCTGGTTGGTCGATCGTTGGCTCTGGCGACTACAACAACGATGGCAAGTCGGATCTCTTGCTCCAACACAGCAGTGGCTTAACGGGTGTGTGGTACCTCAACGGTGTCCGGTTGAACAGCGCTGTCCTCTTGAATCCGGAAAGCCCGGGAGCAGGTTGGCGTGTTGTTGGACCTTAGTCGATTGCACTAGTTATTCCCTCTCCACAGGCCCCGCGGCAGCAATGCCCCGGGGCCCTTTTATTTGTGGATTTCGAATTGAACTTGAAGCAGACCCAGGTTGAACAAATATGGAGCTGCAGCATGCCAAAGCAATGAAGCAACCACGAATCTTGATCGTTCAGGATAACCCTGAGATCATCGGGGTCTTGACTGCGGTCATCGAATCGCACTCGTTTCAGACGCTCACCGCAAGATCGGGTGCGGCGGCATTGGCTAGGCTTGCTTAAGAGAGTGTCGATCTTATCCGGTTAGATTTGGGACTTCCGGATTTGGATGGTCTTGGATTATGTCGGCAGCTCAAGGAGTGCGTGAGCTTGCAAACCGTTCCCATCATCGTGATGACCGGCAAGGAGAGTGTTGACGACAAATTGAAAGCGTTTGAGCTGGGTGCTGTCGATTACGTGAACAAACCCTTTCAAGTCGCGGACTTCGAAGCCCGTATTCTGTCGCAATTGCGCCATAAAAGATCCCGCGACAATGCGGAGGCGGCACAACTGTTGGAGCAGAAGAGAACCCATGAGGAGCTCAGCCGAATCAGCAAAGCCGTGGACAGCACCAGCGACGCTGTGTGCCTCCTAGATGGTGCGGGTTGCTCGCATTACGTGAATTGTGCTTTCCAACAATTATTTCAAACGACCCTGAACTCAGTGCAACAACCAGGCAGTGTGGCTCGGCTTTTTCGCAAACCGGAAAGCTGGCCACTCATTTGGAATAGCTGCAAGGCGGGAACTCCTTGGAGTGGAGAGATTGAGGTTCTCACAGCCAACGAGCAAGGGGTGATGACGCTGTGCCGCGCCGATCCCGTTTCGGGGATCGACGGCAGCACGGGTGGTGTCGTGATGATTTTCACGGATATCTCGCAACGGAAGCGATTGGAGAGCGAGCTTCTTTTCTTGGCGAACTGCGACCCCTTAACAGGACTGTTCAATCGACGTTATTTCGACGAGCACTTGGAGACCGCTGTGCTCGAGGCGAAGCGAGGTTCGCGCAGCTATTTGCTGTATCTGGATTTGGACAACTTCAAGGTAGTCAACGACTGCGTGGGCCACGCGGCTGGCGATCGGCTTCTCATCGAGATATCCCGGATCCTCGTGAAGAACACACGCGAAGGGGACAAGGTAGCCCCGTTTTGGTGGTGACGAGTTTACGGTCTTGTTAACCGGAACGAGTCTCGCTGAGGCTATTGCGATAACGAAACGGCTCCTGGGTGTCTTGGATGAACTTCGATTCATTTCCGCAGGCCGAAGTTTCGCCGCAAGTGCCAGCATTGGCGCGGCCTTGATCGATGGCCAGCTTTCGGCTGAGGATATTCTGGCTCAGGCAGATTCAGCTTGTTACCTGGCCAAGGCGAGCGGGCGAAACGGTTTTGAGATTTTCAAAAATGACAGTCGTGAAATTCACACATTAATCAGAGAGGCTGGGTGGTCGATACTTATAAAAGACGCTTTGAGGGATCGTCGGTTCGAGCTGTGGTTACAACCCATCCGGCCCTTGCGCAAGCAGATCCATTTGTATTTTGAATCGCTCGTGAAAATGCGTGATAGGGAGGGCAACCTCATCATGCCTGCCGCCTTTCTTCCGGCGGCAGAGCGGTTCGGCAGCATGCAGAAGCTGGACCAATTGGTCATCGAAAACGCCGTCGCTCTTTTGAAGATGCACTCACGGTTGTCGTTGTCGATTAATCTTTCCGCCAAAACTTTGAACGCCCCTGGGCTAGCAGACTTTGTCGAAGAAAGCTTTGGACCTGCGGGTGTGGCACCTTCCCGTGCCTCATTCGAAATCACAGAGACTGCGGTGATCCAGAACCTGGACCAAGCGCGTGATATTATATTGCGAATACGCGGTTTGGGATGTCGTTTTGCCCTGGATGACTTCGGGTGCGGTGCTTCTTCGTTGAGCTACCTAAAAGATTTGCCGGTCGATATCCTAAAGATCGATGGGAGTTTCATCCAAGGCATCGCTACAGATCCCATTAGTCGGGCATTGGTGAAATCGATAAACGAGATCGCCCACGTCCTGGGCAAGCAGACCGTTGCTGAATACGTGGTGAACGCGGAAGTGTTGCGGGTGGTTGAGGACCTGGGGATTGACTATGCCCAGGGATACCACATTTGCGCGCCGTCCCCCCCTTCTGCTTTCTTTCCAGAGGCAAGGGGAGTTGAGTGAGTTCAGAACACTCAAGCGGATCAGGGCTCGACGGAGTCCCGCCCCACTATTACGGGAGCGACGTGTATTTCGATGCCGTTAGCTCTGAGTTCATCCACGAGAGCTTTGGGGGCGTTCGAATCGGTCACCACGGTTTTCACGTCCTGCAAAGAACAGAGAAAGGAAATTGAGCGACGGCCAAACTTGGTGTGGTCGAGGCAGAAAATCACCCGCTGTGCCGCTCGGATCATGGCGCGCTGAATTTCAATGAGCAGGGCGTGAGAGTTTGTCACCCCTTCCATGGTGATTCCTCCCGCGCTCATCACGGCGACATCGGCATGCAATTTCGAGAACGCCTCGGTTGCAAGAGGCCCGACGAGCACTCCTAATCGGTGATAGAGGACACCTCCTGAGAGGATGACCTCGACGCGGTTCGGTGCCGCAAAGTGACTGGCCACGGGCATAGAGTTTGTAATGATCTGGGGTGCTTTTGTTTCCAGATGCCGTGCCACGTGGAAAGCCGTGGTGCCGGCATCGACGATCACGGTTTGGCGGGGGGAGATGAGTCCGGCGCAGACTCGAGCGATGGCTTCTTTCTCAGCGAGTTGATGCGTGTCGCGGACGCTGAACGCGAACTCGTCGGAGCGCGGATTCAGAACACGAGCGCCACCGTGAGTTCGCCGGTAGTTTCCGCTTGTTTCGAGGACGGCGAGGTCGCGGCGAACAGTTGAGACGGAGGCATCGACCACCTCGGCGAGTTCGTCCAGGGACGCAAATTCGGCTTTCTGGAGGTATTCCTCGATTCGTTGCTGCCGTTCTTCTGCTTGCATTCTTTAAATTTGGAAGATGTTGGAAGATGTTGCAATCTTTTGTTTGACAAAGGGTGGAAGATTTCGGCTAATAGGGTGAAATTGTGTCTGGGCCAATGCAAGGATCAACGATCAATCGTGCGGTGGTGGAGCACTGGGTGCGCCAGTCGGTGTACCAGAGGTTGGGGAAGCCGGTGCCTTTTAGTGCGGCGGGGCCCAATCCGCTGGTGGTGAATGTGAGTGCGAGGCATTGCCATTTGACGGCGGAGACGGTGGAGATTTTGTTTGGCAAGGGGCATCAGTTGACGCCGATGAAATGGCTCTATCAAGACGGACAGTTTGCGGCCAAGGAATCCTTGACACTGATAGGGCCAAGGAGCCGTGTGATTTCCAATCTGCGGATATTGGGGCCATGCCGGAGTTTGAATCAGATTGAGCTAGCGTACACGGATTCGATCGCGTTGGGATTCGATATCCCTTTGAGATCATCCGGGAACATCAAGGGAACTCCTGGGGCGATGATCATGGGGCCGGCAGGCTTTTTCGAGATGGGAGAAGGGGTGATACGAGCTCTGCGGCACGTCCACATGAACCCTGCTGACGCCGGGTATCATGGAGTGAAGGCTGGAGAGGAGATGCAGTTAAGAGTCGGGGGTCCATGCGGGGTGTTGTTTGAGAAGATGTTGGTTCGGGTGGACCCGAGCTTCAAGCTGGAGGTGCATATTGACACGGATGAGGGGAACGCGTGCCATTTGCAGGCGACCACGCCGTGTGCGTTGGAGAAGTGAGGGCGCGGGCCGGGGCCTTTGGAGACGCCAATAAATCGAGTGGATGGGTCCGTTTCTTAATTTGGAAAGTTTTAACGATTAACTCTGAACACAGGATGAACGTATGAGCGAAGCGATTGGAATGATAGAAACCAAGGGCTACACGGGCGGCATTGAAGCCACGGACGCGATGGCCAAGGCGGCGAACGTGAGCATCAGCAAGATGATACCCATTGGGGGCGGCCTGATCACCGTGATCTGCCGTGGAGACGTGGCCAGTGTGAAAGCGGCGGTGGATGCAGGCGGCAAGGCTGCTGGGAAAGTGGGGGAACTTGTGGCGTCCCACGTGATCGCACGCCCACACGAGGAGTTGGTCAAAGGGTTTTTGGGGGAGTCCGCGCCCGCCCAGAAGAAGTGACCTTTGTGGCAGCGCGCTGGAGCAGGTGGGAGAAAACTTTTAAACTGAAGAATTCATATGGCACAACAAGCGATTGGAATGATTGAAACGAAGGGGCTGTGCGCCCTTTTCGAGGCGACCGACGCGGCTTTGAAGTCCGCAAACGTGGTGTTCACAGGTTGGGAAAAAGTAGGCAGCGGTTACGTGACCGCGTTCTTTCGAGGCGATGTGGCGAGCGTGAAAGCGGCTACGGACGCGGGGGCGGCGGCGGCCTCACAGGTGGGGCAGGTGATCAGTGTCCAAGTGATTCCGCGTCCTCACGAAGGATTGGCGCTGCTTGGCAAGTGGTTGCAGCAATAGCGAGAGGTGAGCTTCGAGTGAAGATACTGGTCGCCAACATAGGGTCCACGTCCTTGAAGTGGCGGTTGTTCGAGTTCTCGGACAACGTCGAGAGCCTGTTGCACAAAGGCGGGTTTGAGCGGGTGACAGACTACGCGGGGGCGATTGAGGATTGTTTGCGCACCCTGAAGGAGGGGGGGCATATCGTCACAGAGCAGGACTTGGCTGCGGTGGGGTTCAAACCGGTTGTGGCGCACGGCGTGAGCGGGTGCGTGAGGATGGACGAGAGCGTGCTGGCGGCGATGGAGGTTTACAATCCCATTGCTCCGGCGCACAACCCGCCTTACATCCTCGGGATCAGGCTGTTTGCGGAGAGAATGCCCAAGGTCCCGCTTGTGGGCCTTTTCGAGACATCATTTTATCAATGGGCGGCCCCGGCGTCGATCCGCTACGGGGTTCCTGAAAGTTGGTATGAAGCGGGGGTGCGGCGGTGGGGGTTTCATGGGGCGAGCCATAAATTTATCGCGGAGCGAAGCGCCGAGTTGCTGGGTCGGGAGGACGTGGCAGAGCGGGCGCGGAAGCTGTATGCGGAAGGGTTAAAAACCCGGGTGAACGAGCCTGATTTGCGGGTGATTTCCTGTCATTTGGGAGGGAGCTCGAGCCTCAGCGGGATACGGAACGGAGTGGCGATTGGAAACAGTTTGGGTCTGAGCCCGCAGTCGGGGTTGCCTCACAACAATCGTGTTGGGGATCTGGATGCTTTTGCGATCCCGTTTGTCATGCGCCGGCTCAAGCTGAGCCTGGAGGATGTCGAGAAACAGTTATGTCAGGAAGGCGGATTGAAAGGGATTTCGGGTGTCTCAAATGATCTGAGAGATATTCGGGCGGCGGCGGAGCGTGGGGATGCTCGGGCTCAATTGGCGCAGGAAGTCTTCGTGCATTCGGCGCGCCACTGGATTGGGGCTTTTTTGGTGGAATTAGGAGGGCTGGATGCGCTGGTGTTTACGGCGGGCATTGGTGAGAACCGTCCGGAGATGCGGGCGGGGATATGCGCCGGGCTCGAAAACTTTGGGCTGAGCCTCGATGCCGAGGCAAACCGTGAGGTGCGAGCTCGGGAGGCGATCGTGAGCGCTAGCGATTCGAAGGTGCGAGTGATGGTGATACCGACCAACGAGGAGTTGGTGGTGGCGCGGGAGGTGAGGCGGCTTTTGGAACGATCATGAAAACGGAGCAGACGGCGGACGAAATTGAGCATTAACCACAGAGAGGATAAGGAAGCAATATGGCAAACCAAGCGATAGGAATGATTGAGACGCGGGGTCTGGTCGCGCTCGTGGAAGGCACGGATGCGATGTTAAAATCGGCGAACGTTGAGCTGATGGGACCGATGATGCAGGTGGGCAACGCGATGGTGACGGCGGTGGTGATGGGCGATGTGGCCGCAGTGAAGGCGGCGACCGACGCGGGCGCGCAAGCCATCAAAGCCATCGGGGGCGACCTGGTGAGTGTGCATGTCATTGCCCGTCCCCACACGGATGTGGAGCAGGTATTACCGAAGAAGAAGTAACTCGTCGTGGCGGTTCATCCACCGGGATTGGGGTCGGGGCTCGATCACTTCCCCTTGGGAGGAAGCATTTCCTAGATGTTTTTGGCACGAGTCGAAGGCTCGGTGGTATCCACCAAGAAAGATCCGACCATGAGCGGGAGGAAGCTTTTGTTGCTTCGTCCGCAGCTTGTGGATGAGAAGGATCCTGGGCGCTTTCGTCCGGGCACGAACACGATTATTGCGGTGGACAGCGTGGGCGCGGGGATTGGTGAGTTGGTGATGTTTTGCCAGGGGAGTTCCGCGCGATTGGCGGCGGGGTTGAGAGAAACCCCCGTGGATGCGGTGATCATAGGGATTGTGGATTCGGTGGATGTGTTGGGGAAGCAGATTTTTTGTGCGCATGGGCAGTAACCGGGCTCAGGGCTGGTGGCCGCCGCAGGGCGAAGTCCCTCCCATGGGGTTGACGGGGTGCGTCATGAAAACGGCTAGGGGTTTAACAATATGAGCAGTGTGAACGAGATGTTGATACGGGAGATCGTCTCCGAGGTTTTGGGGCGGTTGGGAGCGGCAGGTGCCGTTTCGAGCGTCCCTGCCGCGGGGGGGGGCGGAGCCCAATGCGGGTGCGGGGGGAAGGCTGGCACGGGGTTCAGGGGGAAGTTCGGGGTTTTCCAAGATGCGACGGAGGCGTGTAATGCGGCGCAGGAGGCTTTTGTTCAACTGCAAAAGAGCGGGATAGCGGGGCGGCGGCGGATTGAAGAGATCGTGAAGGAGCTTGCCGAGACGAACGCTGAGGAGTGGGGGCGGGTGGAGCTTGAGGAGACAAAAATTGGGCGACTGGATCACAAGATCGAGAAGCTGAAGATCCTGAAGCTGGTGCCGGGAGTGGATTGGTTGAGGCCGGATGCGCGGAGCGGGGATCACGGGATCATGCTTGAGGAATACACGCCATTTGGGGTGGTGGGGGCGGTGACACCGAGCACGCATTCGATACCGACAATGAGCGGCAACATTGTGAACATCGTTGCCGCCGGGAACTCGGTTGTTTTCAATCCGCATCCTTCCGCGGCGAAGTGTGCGGCGATGGCGTTGAGGCGTTACAACGAGGCGATTTACCGGGAGATTGGGATCGAGAACGTGGCGTGCATCGTGGAGCAGCCGACGATGGATTCGTTCAAGGCCATTTGTTCGCATGATGCGATCCGGCTGTTGTTGGTGACCGGGGGGCCGGGAGTGGTGAAAGCAGCGATGCAAACTGGGAAGAGAGCGATTTGCGCGGGCCCTGGAAATCCGCCGGTTTTGGTGGATGACACCGCCTGTATGCAGCGAGCGGCGAGAGCCATCATCCAGGGTGCGGCGTATGACAACAACCTGCTGTGCATCGGGGAGAAGGAAGTCTTCGCGCTGGATACCATTGCGGAGAAGTTAATGGTGGAGATGGAGAAGAATGGTGGAGTTCGGCTGAGCGCGGGTCAATTAGAGGCGCTGACGAAAGCTGCTTTTACCTTTAAGGAAGGGCAGGGAGGCGGGTGTGCGCACGCCTCCGTGAACAGGGATTTCATTGGCAAGGACCCGATAGTTTTGGCTCGGGCTGCCGGGGTGACGATTCCAGCGGGGACGCAGTTGCTGTTTGCGGAGACGGAGGCGGATCATGCGTTTGTGGTGGAGGAACAAATGATGCCATTTGTGCCGGTGGTCCGAGTGCGAAGCGTTGAGGAAGGAGTGGCGAGAGCGGTTGAAGCCGAGCACGGCTATAAGCACACTTCCATCATCCATTCTCATGATGTGGAAGCGATGACGGCAATGGGCCGGGCGCTGGACACCACGCTTTTCATCAAGAATGGACCCAGCATGGCGGGTCTTGGTCTGGGAGGGGAGGGGTATTTGAGCTTTTCGATTGCGACACCGACAGGCGAGGGTGTGAGCAACCCAAGAACCTTCACGCGGGTGCGACGTTGCGTGATGGTGGATAACCTGCGGATTTATTGATCTCAAGATGCTGTTAGCGCGTGTTGAGGGCAACTTGGTGGCGACACGGAAGCACCCGAGCTTCGAGGGGTGGCGGCTGGTGATTTGTCAGCCGATTGGTCAGGGTGGAGAGCCTGAGGGGGCGCCACAGGTGGCGATCGATCCGCATGGGGCGGGCATGCATCAGCGGGTGGTGATTTCGTCAGACGGCTCTGCGGCGCGCAAAGCGGTTGGAGACGAGAAAAGCCCGGCGCGATGGATAGTGGTGGGGATTGTGGACGAGAAAGAGCCTGGAGTTCCGGTATGAGACTTGGAACAGTCATTGGACGTGTTATCTTGAGCGTGGTGACGCCCGAGCTGCAAGGGGCGCGGTGGTTGATTGTGACCCCGTTTACGAGAGATCATTTTCAGCGAGGTAAAGCCGAGCCTTTGGGGTTGAGCAAGGATCCGAGCTTGGTGGTTTACGACGCGTTGGGGGCGGATGTGGGGCAGACAATTGGATATGTTGAAGGGCGCGAGGCGGCGCAGCCATTCGACAAGGCTCCGCCGATTGACGCGATCAGCGCCGCTTTGGTGGACGAGATTTTTTACAACCCATTTAAACCATGAAGAGTGTTGTTAGCCTGAAGGACATTGAGGAATTGTTGAGGAATGGTGGCAGCCTGGAGTCGCTGCCGACCGACGCTCTGTTCACGCCCTCGGCTCGCGATCGGCTGAGGGATCTGCGGCAGGGACGGGGTGTACCGGGGGCCAGGAGCGCGGCGGATGCGGCGTCCAGCGGGCCGGCTGTTGTGGGTAAGCCGCTCACGTCGAAAAGTTCGGCGGGCGAGTTGGAATCCTTTTTTAAGTCCGCCCGGTGTCATGAGCTGAAGCTGCAGTTGTGCGAGATGGGACGGCGGCTTTGGCAACGCGCGTATGTGGATGGGAACGGGGGGAACATTGCGATTCGAGTGGGGGAGGACGTGGCGTTATGCACCCCGACCCTGGTGAGCAAAGGGTTTATGAAACCCGAGGACATGTGCCTGGTTGATTTTGAGGGGAACCAGCTTGCGGGGGAGAAGCGGCGGACCAGCGAGATATTGATGCATTTGCAGATCATGAAGAAACAACCGAGAGCGGTTGCGACGGTGCATTGTCATCCTCCGTACAGCACCGGGTTTGCGGTGGCGGGGATTGAGCCGCCGACGTGCATGATCCCGGAGTATGAAGTGTTTTCATCGGTTGCGATCGCGCCGTATCGGACTCCTGGGACGCCGGAGATGGGCAAGCTGGTGGCGGATCTTGCGGACAAGCACAACACAATTTTGATGGCGAATCACGGGGTGGTTTCGTGGAGCCACAACAACGTGGAAGATGCCTACTTCAAGATGGAGATCCTCGAGGCGTATTGTCGAACGGTGCTGGTGGCGGCGCAGTTGGGGAAACCTGCCCAAACGATCACGCCCGCGCAGCTCCAGGACCTGCTGAAAATCAAGCAAAGCCTCGGAATCCCGGATCCGAGGATCGGGCTAAAGGAGTGCGAACTCTGCGACAACGACGAGTGGCGCCCAGGGGTGGTATGCGCCGTGCCGGTGAAAGAGGCTGTTTCTGCGGCTCTCGATCCTGAGGTGGAGAAAACAGTGCAGTTGATCACGGAACAGATCCTGGCGCGGATGAAGCAAAGCTAGTCAACAGGAAAAGGGGGAATGGCCCGCGAATAACGCGAATAATAAAGGAATTGTTTGGCTTATGAAAGTGACAATCATTGGAGGTGGGGGGCGGGTTGGTTCCTGTGCGGCTTTTGCGCTACAATGTGCGGGGTTGGTGGCGGAGCTGCAAATTTTGGATGCCAACAAGGATTTGGCGGAGGGGGAGGCGCTGGACTTGTTACATGGGAGCGCGCTGGCCGGGGATCAAAGGGTTTACGCGGGGGATTACGCTCGCGCTGCGGACAGCGATCTGTTCTTGATCACGGCCGGATTACGCCGCAAGCCGGATGAATCACGGCTGGACTTGATCAACCGTAACGTGGCGTTGTTCCTCCAGATTTTGGAGAGCTTGAAATCTGCGGGAGTGAAGAAAGAAGCCCATGCTTTTGTGGTTTCCAACCCTGTGGACATTTTGACGCAACTCGCCGTTCAACGACTGGGTTTGCCGTGGAACCAGGTTTACGGACTGGGAACCATGTTGGACACATCGCGGTTCAGCTCGTTTGTCGCGGAGGTGTTGAAGCTGGCGCCGACCCAGGTGAAGGCTTTGATACTGGGTGAACATGGGGATTCGATGATCCCGGTCTGGTCGAGCGCGACGGTCAACGGTTTGCCGCTGGCTGGGCTGGCTGAGTGCACTCCGGGTTTTCAAAATACCGTGTTTGAACGGACCAAGGGCAGCGGGGCCGAGGTGATCAAGAAGAAGGGCGGGGCGGGATGGGCGGTGGGGATCGCGATCCGCGATGTGATTCACTCCGTGCTATTGAACAAAAAAGCGTTGCTGCCGGTTTCGTCTCTTGTGCAGGGAGCCTATGGCATCCACAACATTTGCTTGAGCGTGCCTTCCATCGTAGGACGCAAAGGGGTTGAGAAACATGTGGAGATCAAACTTTGGCCCAAAGAAGCGATGGGCTTGCAGCAGTCGGCTAAGGCGTTGAGCGACACATTGGCGAAGGTGAAGGTTTGAGAGAGAGCCACGTGTGAGTGACGGAGTGCCACCATGAAAAGCCTGGACGCGAAACTGGCTCAATTCAGAACTCAGCCGGGTTCTCGATCTTTCATCATTGCTGATGCGAAGGATGCGGACATGGCATTTGGTGTGCGGGCACCGGGGCCTCGAGGTTACCTTTCATCGCGAGGAGAACGGCCTGCCAAATTCTCGCCCGAGGTGTGGTCGAGGGATGAATTTGGGTATCGGAACTTGCCGGAATTTCTGGACATCATCCGCGAAGTGGTGAGCCAGGGATTGGTGGATATCATGCTCATGTCCGCCTACGTGAGCGAGCAATTGACGATCAAGGAGGGCTTGTTTCGGAGTTCTCATGTCACGCCTGCGGCGCGGGCGAACGACACGACGGATGTGTGGGCGGTGCGGCACGGGTGCTACACCAAGGAACCAGCGCAGACGTTCCGCAGCGCGAGCATCGACCAGATACAATGCGGCCGTGTGGAGTGCGACCGGGGAGGCGCGGAGTTTCCGGGGGCCAACCTCGGGCTTTACTCCGTGACCTTCGTGAACGAGTTGGCGCAGGACCGGGAGACGCTTCGTGCGTTCAAGGAATTTCGGGAGGAAGCGGAGCGTAAGGCATTTCGTTATTTTCTGGAAGTGTTCGATCCCAACGTCAGCAGCGGAGTGCCTGCTGAAAAGCTTGGAGAGTTCATCAACGACACTATTCTGAGGACGTTGGCGGGGGTGCCGGAAGCCGGGCGTCCGGTATTTCTAAAGATTGCCTATCATGGGGCGCGGGCGATGGAGGAATTGGCGCAGTACGACCCCAACCTTGTTGTGGGCATTTTGGGGGGGAGCGCCGGGACGACGTATGACGCGTTCAGACTCATCCATGATGCGCAGAAGCATGGTGCCAGGGTGGCTTTGTTCGGTCGCAAGATCAACAATGCGGAGCATCAGCTTGGGTTTATCGAGATGTTGCGGCTGGTGACGGATGGGAGGGTTTCACCTGAGGAGGCCGTTAGGGCTTACCACGGGATTCTGCAGTCGAAAGGGATCAAGCCAAACCGTCCACTGGAGCAGGACTTGGTGTTGACGGATCAGTCGATGAGCTATGGCGGGGAAGCGGCTCGTCGGGTTGTTGAGGTGCGAAACAACCCTTTGGCTGGCGTGGCGACGTCAAGGGCCGGTGCGGTGGGTGGCGCACAGCAGGCTTCTGGCTCTGGAGCCGCCCGGAACCACACTGAAAAGTTGGCTGCCGTGGGGGGGGTGGAGAGATGGCCTGTTTTAGGGGATGGGAAGCCCGATTTTGGACACATGACATCGGCGCAAAGGCTGGCGTATGATGCCGATCGGCTGACTCGGCGGTATGGTTGAAAGGAACGGGATTTTTAACGCGGAGGGGGGTGAGGGAGAGAGACGGAGAGAGAGGGGAGCTGTTGCCGTGAGACTGAAAACGAGACTCTTTCAGCGGCTCAATCAATAAATTCCCTTCACCATTAGCGCCTATCAGTGACAATTAGTGGTTCAAAATCTCTTTTCTAGTTGCGGAGAAGATCAGGTTCAGCGAGAGCGGGACGAGGCGACCTTGGGCGGGGCCCAGTTCGGCCATCATCTGGAGACGTCGCCAGAGTCTAAAGAACTTGAGAGCCCACCAGTGCCTTGAGGCGGCGCGCGGGATCCACACATTTGGAGGCGGCGTGATATACTCGACCTCCTGTATTTGGATGTTCTCGAATCCCGCGTTGTAGAGCAGAAAATCGAGGCTGTGTTCAGTGAAACTGGTGTGGTGGGTGAAGCAGATATGCCGACTTCTGAGGGCGAGGCTTGAGCTGGCGTTGGGGACTGTGCCGATCAAACAAGCGCCTGGCTTCAAGGCTTCGAGGATTGTGTGAGTGAAATCGAGTTGATCCGGCACGGGGATGTGTTCGATCAGATCCAGGGCCAGGATGCCATCGAATGCCGATTTGGCATCGGACAGCCACGCTGCTGTATTCTCAGTTTGGATGACATCCAGCCCGTTTTTCTTGCAGTAACCCACTTGTTTTTCGTCCGAGTCGCAACCGGAGACGTTGTTGTAGCCGAGTTGTCTGAGGGCCATCAGGGCGAAGCCCATGCCGCAACCGACATCAAAGATTTTGGATTCTTTGTCCTGAGGCAAGAGAGGCTTGAGGATCCGTCGAAAGTACGCGGCCATGGCCGCGATATGTTCCGGGGTGTCTGAGTGGAAGCGGAGGTAGATCCGGCTGTAATCGATTTTGATCATAGTCTGCTCCTTTCAACGACTGCGGTGGGCGACGGGGTGTTCAGCAGTGGCGAGAAGATTGAGAGAAAGCGGCACCAAGCGGCCCTGGGCGGGGCCCAGCTCAGCCATCATTTCGAGCCGCCTCCAAGCGCGGAAGAATTTGAACAACCACCAATGGCGCGCGGCTCCGACTGGCAGCCAGGCTTGCTTGGGGCGGACGATGAATTCCTCCGGGTGTATCTCGATTTTTGAAAAGCCGCCATTGTAGAGCAGGAAGTCGAGACTGTGCTCCGTGAAGCTGTTGTGATGGGTCCAGTCGTTGTAGCGCCAGCGCTCGGCGATGGCGGAGTTTGCGTTTGGGACGGTGCAGAGAAATTTTCCATGGGGCTTCAACGCGGAGGAAATGGCTCCCACGACATCCAGCACGGTGTCGTTTGGGATGTGTTCGAGCACATCGAGCGAGAGGATGAAATCGAACGTGCCGCCCAGGGAGCGGAGGTGGACAATCGTCTCGTCCTGCTCGATCCGGCTCACATTGAGCGAGGCCTGTTTGCAGGCGCGGACCTGGCCCTCATCGCAGTCGAACCCCTCCACGTTTTTGAACCCCAACGACTGGAGAGTGGAGAGAGCGAAGCCCATCCCGCAGCCCACGTCGAGGATCCGCGCTTCACGATCCTGGGGAACAAACGGGGCGATGATACGCTGGTACATAGCGACCATCCGGGCTCTATGTTCGGGAGTGTCCTGGTGCCACTTGAGGTAGTAGCGGGTGTAGTCTATTTTCATTTTTGAGCGCGCAGCGCGGTGAAGAGACTGCCGAGCCGGAAAGGAATCAGGAAAGCTTTGAGTTGCCAGAGGGCGCAAGGGCGGATGGGTTTGAAGGCCCATGAGGTGAGGAATCCGGCGACGAAAGCGCCTCCGAATCCGGCGATTGCGGCTCCCGCGATGCCTAGCTTTGGCATTAGGAACAAGGAGAGAGTGATATTCACGGCGATTCCGAGGGAAGCCGTGAGTGTATGATAAATGTTTAAATTTTCGAGCAGAAAATATTGAGCGCGGACAGCGCCGCTAAAAAAAATGGGAGCGGCGAGCGATTGGATTACGAGGACAGGAATGGCGCGGACGTAGTCTTCTCCGAAGAAGAGCGGGATCAGGATGGGGGCTAGGCAGGCGACGCCGGCCGCGACGAGGTAGCCCGCGCCCGTGAGGGCGTCGAAAACAGTTTGCAACCGCGCCTCGAACTGTCGTGGCGAGGTTTTCCGTTCCTCAACCAGGAGAGGATAGATGGAGCTGAGGATGAATGCTGGGAGGAAGCTCCAGGCCTCGGTGATTTGCGCGGCGGTATTGTAAACGCCGAGGCTGCTGTCGCCGAAGAAGCCGCGAACCAAGAGTTGCTCCAGGCGCATATAAAACCCCACGAGCAGCCCGGAGATGATAAGGGGCCAACAATCACGGAGCATGGTTCGAGCTAGAGGGGCTGAGAACGACCAGTTTGAAAGGGATTGACCACGCAGCCGGTAAATAGCATTCACGGCCACGGAATTGAGAATGGCCTCGGCGAGGCATGCCCAGGCAAACCAGAGGAGTGGGGCGCCGTTAAAAACCAGGGCGCATTTGATCACAGTGCCGACGAGCACCGCCGCGGTCCTGGCGATGGCAGGGAATTTCGACTGGATATTTTTCTGAAACCACAGGTCCGTGACCTCGAGCGATTGAGGGAAAAAGGAAGCGGCGACCACGACGAAGAGTGGGAGGAGCGGTTTAGTGGTCGGATCCAGCACAGCGGCGATCACGACCAGCATGAACGCGGCAAGCGCTCCGGCGAGGCGGAGAACGAATCCTGTGCCGAGCACGGCAGCGTGTTTTTCAGGGGACCGAACCAGTTCTCTGATCAGGATGCCATCGAGACCCATGCTCGAAACGGCGTTGAACATCCCTGTGAGGACGAGCGCGTAGCTGAGAGTTCCGTATTCTTTGGTGCCCAGGTAGCGCGCGACGAGGCCCACAGCGACGAGGCCCGCAATTTTGGTCACAACGCGGTTAACGATGAGCCATGCGACATTCGAACTGATCCGATGGAGGTTCGTTCTGAACACCGGTTATTCTGAAACATCAGATCCCTTCGGCGATGGCCGGGGGAGGCTCGGTTTGTGCGCCGGATTCGTGATGGAGCTGGGATTTGCCACCTGAGAGAACCTTGTAATTGCGGATTTGGAAGGAAACATGGACGCCGTCTTCGAGGCCGCGCTGGGCGTATTCCTCCTTGGTCATACGCGCGCGGAGAGTGAGGCCTGAAGGAAGTTCGAGCTCGAGACGGAGCATGATGCCGAGGAAAAAAGTGTGGCGAAGCGTCGCTCTGTATCGAAACTCATCAGGATCGCCGGACACCTGGACCGCATAGGGGCGGAAGCCGATCCGAACCTTGAGTCCGTCTGCGATCTCTGGCGCTGGGAATTCCAACTCGCCGAATCTCGCGATGCCGCGGAGAACTTCGAGTTCCAAAACGTTCATCACTCCGATAAAACGGGCGACGAACTCATTGGCAGGCTGCTCATAAACCTCCCTTGGGGTTCCGATCTGCTCGAGGTGGCCGCGTGAGAAAATCACGATGCGGTTGGAGACCTCCATGGCTTCCTCCTGATCGTGGGTGACGAAGATTGTGGTCACCTTGAGGTCGTGATGGAGACGTACGAGCCATTCCCGCAAGTCCTGGCGGATTCGGGCATCGACAGCACCGAAGGGTTCGTCGAGGAGGAGAACGGTCGGTTTCGGAGCCAGCGCCCGTGCGATGGCAACGCGCTGGCGCTGGCCTCCGGAGAGCTGATGCGGGTATCGTTTTTCGAGGCCGTCCAATCCGAAAAGCTCCATGAGCTCGAGCACTCTGGTCTGGATTTCTGAGGTGCGCCACTTCTTGATTGTCAGTCCGAAGGCGATGTTTTTGAACACCGACATGTTTTTGAAGAGAGCGTAGTTCTGGAAGACGAAGCCGATGTTGCGTTTTTGAACCGAGAGATCGTTGACGCGATTGCCGCGGATGAACACATCCCCTTCGGTTGGGGTTTCGAGGCCAGCGATCATCCGGAGGACCGTCGTTTTTCCACCGCCGCTGGGTCCGAGCAGGGCCAGCAGTTCGCCCTCCTCCACACTGAAAGAAACGCGGGTGACAGCGGTGACCTCTCCGAAAGATTTACTGACGTTCTGGAGCTTGATGCTCATGAGCAGGTGCGTGGGGGGATGTGAGAGCCTGGGCGTGATCGTGTTCGATTTTCATTTCCAGAGCCGTTTTGAGTGCGAGAGTTGCGAGTGCGAGAAGGGCGAGCAGGCTGGCGACAGCGAAAGCGGCTTGGCCATTGTATTCGTTGTAGAGTTTTTCCACCCGCAACGGGATGGTGTCCGTGAGTCCTGTGATATTGCCGGAGACCACTGAAACGGCGCCGAACTCTCCCATGGCGCGGGCGTTGCAAAGGATCACGCCGTAGAGCAAGCCCCATTTAACGGAGGGCAAGGTCACGTGCCAGAATGTCTGCCAACCATTGGCTCCGAGCGTGAGAGCGGCTTGCTCCTGTTCCACGCCTTCGGCTTGCATGATGGGGATCAGTTCGCGGGCGATGAACGGGAAGGTCACGAACAAGGTTGCCAGCACGATCCCTGGAAGGGCGAAGATGATCTGGAAATCGTGGGCTTCGAGGAGAGGGCCGAACAGCCCTTGTGCGCCAAACAAGAGGATGAACATGAGGCCTGAAACCACTGGAGAGATGGAGAAAGGGAGGTCGATCAGCGTGATTAAAAACGATTTTCCACGGAACTCAAATTTAGAGATGGCCCAGCTCGCGGCGATGCCAAAGACAAGATTGATGGGCACGGAGATCGCGGCGGCGATGAGGGTCAGCCGGATAGCGGACAGCGTATCGGGATCGCTCAATGCCCCCCAAAATGGTTTTAATCCCTTTGAGAAAGCCTGGACCAGGACATTCACAAGGGGGAGAAGCAGGAACACCGTCGCAAACCCCAAGGCGAGGCCGATCAGAATGAAGCGAACCCACGCTGGATCCTCTACGGCCCGCCTGGAAGCGGACCGGGCCTTTCCGAAATGAGTGGATGTTTTGACGGGCATGGCGTCGGGTCACGAATGAAACCGGCTTGCCCAACCTTCGAGCAAGTTGATTAGGGCCAGGAGAATCAGGGAGAAAAAGAGAAGAACCGTCGCGATGGCCACCGCACCCAGGTAGTCGTATTCCTCGAGTCGAGTCACAATCAAGAATGGGGCGATTTCAGTTTTGAACGGCATGTTCCCCGAGATGAAGACAATGGAGCCGTATTCACCGATAGCCCGGGCGAAAGCCAGCGCGAAACCTGTCAAGATGGTGGGTGCGAGCGTGGGCAGGATCACGCTCCAGAATGTCCGCATCCGGCCGGCGCCCAGTGACGCCGCCGCTTCCTCGACATCGGTGTCGATGGTCTCAAGAATTGGCTGCAGCGTGCGGACTGCGAAGGGCAACCCGACGAACGTGAGGGCAATGATGACGCCCAGGGGGGTGTAGGCACCTTTGATTCCGAGCGGGGAAAGATACCGCCCCAGCCAGCCTTGGTCGGCAAACATGTGCGCGAGAGTGAGCCCCGCGACGGCAGTTGGGAGGGCGAACGGGAAATCGACCAACGCATCGATGAATCTGCGGCCCGGGAACTCATAGCGCACGAGCACCCACGCCAGGAGCGCTCCAAAAAAAGCATTTGCGAGCGCCGCGACCAGGGAGGCGCCAAATGTTAACTTGTAGGCGGCCAGAGCTCGGTCGGCCGTCACGAGGCGCCAAAAATCGTGCCATGAAAGTTCCATTGCCTTGAGAAGCAAGCAGGCGATGGGCAGCAGGACCACGGTGCTCAAACAAAAAATCGTCACTCCCATGGCTAAGTTGAACCCTGGCAGCACGTTTGTGGGCTGTTTGCTCGAGTGCATCAGAGAATGCTTGGGCGCACGCCCGAAGAATTGGGGTGAACAACGGTAGGGTGAAGCATGCTTACTGAGCCGGGCAAAGGGCTGTCGTTCCACGGGTGTGCGGCTCGCTCGGACGGACTCGCCGCACCCACGCGATTACTGAATCCAACGGAGTTGAGGCCTAGGCCTCCGTTTCTCCATGAAAAACGGCACCCTATTGTTGGTTCTGCCACATCCAGTGTGGCGCGGTGTTTGGCACTTGTTTCAACCACGACGACCAGGGGTTCAGGAATGATGCTGACGGATGGGGTCACGAATTCAAGCGCGGACTCTTGCGAATCGCGTAGCGCCGTGCATTCCGAAGTGGTCGGTAAAGTGGCAGAGCCGTCTCGGCTCTGCTCGGCTCTGCTCGGAACAGCGGCGGGACGCCGCTGCCACTTTGTTGCCACTTTAGAGCGTCGCATTGGGTTTGTCTCAGGTCCTGCCCCGCAACCGACAACTTCGGAATACACCGCGCGGAGCGGCGTTCGTTTCGTCGTTCCAACAGGCAGGTTGGATTCTGCAAGGCACACAGGGTGCAAGGAAAGGAGCAGAGCCATGGCAACATGTCGGACTCAGAAGTTAAAGTTAAACTCGACTATGTCAATAGAGATATGTAAGTTAAGCGGGGAATGTGCGCATCTCAGATTTTTGGTGCTCGCGATCCCTAATCGTAATCGTAATCGTAATCGTAATTGTAATCCCATGAACCACCGATTCGACCCCGAAGAGCTGGAGGTTTACCAACTTCTGCACGGGAAGGACCGCCCGTGGAGCCCCGTTTCGATGCGGGTTGCCTTTATTAAGGCCAACTCCTATTATCTCTGGAAAGAGGGGGACCGGGAATAGGATTACGATTACGATTACGAGAAGATCCGGAAAAATCTGAGATGCGCACGCTGGGAATTTGAAAGGCGAACAGTCTCTTTCGTGGGAGTGGCAAAATCTATGAAGTGTGTAACCGGGGAGCTAAGTTTCCTGTCACTATCGGCGACTCATCACTTTTTTCTCCCATGAAACAGCCTTTTAAAACTCTCTTTTTATCTGTCGCGTCGGCCGGTGCGTTGGTTGCGGGTGCCCAAGCGGCATCCCTCACGGACGGCATGAAAGAAGGAACCCCGACCTTCAAATCAGCGGGACCTCTGGCGTTTGGTCCCGGGGGGATTCTGTTTGTCGCGGACTCGAAGGCGGCAACGATCACGGCGATTGCCACGGGGGACACGGGTGCGGCACCGTCCTCAAGAGGATTGAAGGTGGAAGGTATTAACCAAAAGATCGCGGGTTTGTTGGGGGTCGCAACGGACCAGATATTAATCAACGACATGGCGGTCAATCCGATCTCTCGGAACACCTATCTCGCGGTTTCTCGAGGCCGCGGGACAGACGCGACCCCTGTGTTGATCAAAGTCGATCTTGAGGGGCAGTTGGGGGTTGCCGCTCTAGAGAAAGTGAAATTTGCTCGTGCTGAACTTCCTGACGCGCCGGTGGATGGGGTGGTTGGCCAGGGGAATCGGCAAAGCAACCCGCGGCAGGAGACGATTACGGACGTCGGTTTTTTGGAGGACCGGGTTCTGGTGGCGGGACTTTCGAACGAGGAGTTTTCATCGACGCTGCGCGCGATCCCTTTTCCGTTCAAGACCGTCGAGAAGGGGACCAGTGTGGAGATGTATCACGGAGCTCATGGCCGTTTTGAAACTCGATCGCCCATCCGCACATTTGTGCCCTTCAAGGTCGGGAATCACCTCCAACTTTTGGCGGCTTATACATGCACCCCGCTGGTCCAATTCCCGGTCGATGATCTGAAGCCGGGAGCGAAGATCAAAGGGAAAACCGTGGCGGAGCTAGGCAACCGCAATCGTCCTCTAGACATGATCGTCTATCAGCAAGACGGCAAGGACTACCTGCTGCTTGCGAACAACAACCGGGGCTTGATGAAGATCAGAACGGATCAGCTTGAGAACACGGAGAACATCACCACGCCGGTGCCCGATGGGGATAAGAAAGGGTTAACGTACGAGACGATTGCGAATTGGACGGGTATCGAGCAACTGGACCGTTTTGACAGCAAACGGGCTCTGGTTATGCGGCGTGGCGAGGGCGGAGTTTTGAGCTTGGAGTCCTTGGCACTGCCATGACCCGGGTTTGGTCTGCATTTATTTCGTGGCGGCTCGTCAGCGTCAGTTTCCTGGCTTGGGTGGGGTTTTTGGTGGGTGGGACTTCTGTCGGAGCTGCGGCAAGCGAGTATGGTCTGAAGTGGGTTCAGCTTTCTTCGGACAAACGCTCTTTCGTCGTCGAGGTGACGGGGTTGACTTCGAAAGTGCTGAGCCGGATTCGTGCGAGCGGCCTGTCGGCTGCGGGATGGCCCAAGGTGCTTTCGGTGTTCGTGGAGCAGCGTGATCCGATGGATGAGTTGGGGATTCCCCCTATGGTGGGGACTTATCGAGTGGAGCGGGGTGTGATTCTCTTTAAGCCAACTTATCCCCTTCAGCCTGGGGTTTCGTATCGGGCGGAGTTTCGGACCGAAACTCTGCCTTTTGCGGCAGGGGCTCAAGGCCTCACAATCAGCTCAAGCTTCAAAGTGCCGCTTGTTCAATCGGCCGCCAGCACGGTCGTCCGTGAGGTGTATCCGACCTCGGATGTTTTGCCTGAGAACCTTCTTAAGTTTTACATTCATTTTTCGAGCCCTATGAGTCGAGGGCGTCTTTACGAACACATCCATTTGCGGAATGCCTCGGGTGCTGAAGTGGTCCTTCCGTTCCTGGAAATCGAAGAAGAACTGTGGGATCCATCCGATTCTCGGCTGACGCTATTCATCGATCCAGGTCGGATCAAGCGGGGTGTGCAGCCTCTGGAACAGGTGGGACCGGCGCTTGAAACCGGCAAGAGGTACACACTTTTTCTCGATCGCGATTTCAAGGATGGCATGGGCAATCCTTTAAAAGAGGCCTTTGCGAAATCGTTTCTGGTTTCTCTCCCTGATCGGGATCCCCCTGACCCTGCGACGTGGAAGATTGAGTCGCCCAAAAGGCTGTCGCGAGATCCGTTGATGCTGGTTTTCCCTGAACCAATGGATCACGCACTGGGGCTGCGAATGATTCATGTGACGAATGAATCGGGGTCCTCGGTTGCAGGGGAGGCAGAATTGATTGATCAGGAGCGGCGGTGGCGATTTACTCCGGACGGGCGATGGAATCGGGGCCGCTTTTTTATCCAAGTCCAGACGGCCATTGAGGATCTGGCTGGCAACAACATTGGGAAGCCCTTCGATGTCGATTTATTTGAAGGGGTGCAGAAGCGGTTTGTGAACTCAACCGTCAGGCTTGCGTTTCGGATTTTTTAGATAAGTGCGGTGTTGGGGTCGGCGACCGTCGGGGAATCGCGAGGAAAACCGGTAAAGTGGCAGAGCCGTCTCGGCTCTGCCCGGGACAGCGAGCGGGACGGCGCTGCTACTTTCTGAACTCAGTAAAACGACCCTGTTTAGCCTGATGCTCGAGCAACTCCAATTCCCTGCTCTGACCCTGAAGCCCAATCGTGACACCGGGAGTGCTTCGGTGGTTCGCTGAGGTCTTGCAACATCTGTCTGACTCGGCACACTCGCCGGGGTGTTTCAAGTTATGAAAATCCCTAACATCACGGGAGAGGAACCGGACTGGTGGATCGAACAAGCCTTGAGCGTCCCTGCAGACTCGTGAACCCAGGCCTGATCTCATTCGATATTTTCGACACGTTGTTGACGCGCGGTTACATGCGTCCCGTGGACCTCTTTCTAGAGCTTGGGGCGCGCCTTGGTGAGGTCGGAAGTTTTCAGGGACAACCCAAGGATTTTCAACGAGAAAGAGCTGGAGCAGAAGTGAGGGCAAGAGGGAAAGTCGCCTCTGGTGAAGTGAGTCTCGATCAAATCTACACCGAACTGGCTAGCGTAATGGGATGGGATGACCGGTCGATGCGTCGCGCTTTAGAGATGGAGCTGAGTTTGGAATCGGAGACTCTTTATGGGGTGAGCGCGATGCGTCGTCGGGTTGCCGATGAGCGCGGGAGCCAGAACCGGATCGTGTTCATCAGCGACATGTATCTGCCGTCGAAGTTCCTTCAAGAGATCTTGGGGCGGGAAGGTTTTTTTTCTGAGGGCGACCGGGTGTTTGTCTCGTGCGAACACGGTTGCAGCAAAGGGGATGGGCGGTTGTATAAACGGGTGGCCATGGAGTTGGGGGTGGATGCTTCGGGTTGGAGGCATTACGGGGACCATGTTCGGAGCGATGGGGTGATTCCGCGACGTCAAGGCATTGAGTCGGTACGGGTTGACGAGTGCTCTCCCCGGCGCGCGGAGGTAGCGGCTTTGAAGATCCCGGACCCAGTCGGACTGCGATCATCATTGCTTGCGGGGGCATTGCGAAGAGCTCGGCTGAGTTCGGCTGATCAATCCGAGGGGTTTAGGAGCGCCTTTACTTTGGGGGCCAGCGTGGCTGGACCCATCCTTTTTGGGTTTGTGGAATGGTGTTTGACGAATGCCCGTTCGAAAGGGTTGAAGAAGCTCTATTTTGTTTCACGCGATGGGCAGATACTCGCCCGGATAGCCCGGGTTATTTGTGCTGCGTGGGATTACGGTTTGGAGGTTTGCTACCTCTACGGATCACGCCAAGCCTGGCACCCGGCGGCGATTGACCGATTTAGCGATAAGGAGTTCGGCTGGGTTTTCGCGCCGGAACGTTATCTGACATTAGGACAAGTGTTCGATCGGCTTGGGCTGGATCGCGATACCCACAGCGCGTTTTGGCGATCTCGGAGCATTGGGTTGGATGTCAACATGGCCTCTGAGCTTCGCCGAGAAGCAGGGCAGTGGCTTTTGTCCGATCCGGTTCGTTCCGAGATCGAGCGCGTGAGCCTGAAAAAGCGGGAGCTTGCGCTGCTTTATCTGCGTCAGGAGGGGTTGGTGGGCAGCGACGATTGGGGAATGGTAGATATCGGGTGGGCCGGCAATTTGCAGAAGAGCCTGGCGCGGCTTGTGGGAGGATCGGAGAGCGGGGGGAAGAAGCGGTTCTGGTCTTTTTATTTTGGGCTGATCACAATTTCGGTTGATGCAGGCTACTTTCCACGGATGAGCTATTGGAACGATCCGGGAGCGGGTGGGGCGGATATCCTGTCAATCAACCAGGCCATGTTCGAGATTCTCACCGCGGCGGATCACGGCACGGTGACGGGCTACCAGGCGAGAGGGTCCCGTATTGAGCCCGTTTTAGCAGGGCAGATCAATCAGGCAGCCGTGGATTGGGGATTGGAAGCTTTCCAAGCAGGGATGGAGGCATGCGCTTTGTGTTTGGTCAAAGCTTTGAAGATCAACCGCATCCATCCCGGCGACTACAGGGCGTTCGCAAAGGAGATGTTTGCGTCCTTCTATGCTTCACCATTGAGAGAGGAAGCGGAGTTGCTGGGGAGTTTCGCATTTTCAGATCAGCAGGTGGAGAGCCGATTCGACAGGATGACACCACGCTGGGGAAGTTGGGAGACGCTCCTGGGAATTGTTGATTACCGGCGCCGACCCATCGGGTGGTGGCCAGAGGGGATGGTGGCGCGACGTTTTTCGGTGCCTTTATGGTCCTATCTTTTTGCGCGAAACGCTTGGAGGCAAAGGCGGGGTTTGAAGAGCGAGGCGGACCGGCCTCAGGACTTCTGAGGATTTGTTTCTTTGACAGCAGCGAGGGAGATGCCCAGGCAAAGCCTCCGATTGAAGTGGAGCTTCTCGATGCACGGAGCGAGGGTGTTTAGGGTGAGGCAGAGGAGGTTAGAGTAGGCTTTCCAGAGAGGGCCGCCCGTCTTGTGGCCGCCGACCTCGGCATCGATCAGAACTTGCGCCAATGTGAGGATCGTTCCGCCGCGTTGGATCTCCTCAATCACCCTGAGTTGGTTTGCGTTGAGCAGACTTTTGAGCCCGTATGTGGTGTAGCGATAGAAGTCATAAGGTTCTTCGTGCAGCGGCCACGTCATGGGGGCGGAGAGGATGAGAACGCCTCCGGGTTTTAAGACGCGGGACATTTCCGCGATCAACTTTTGCGGGTCTGGGACATGCTCGAGAACCTGGGTGTTCAACACGGTGTCGAAGGAATGGTCTTGGAACGGCAGTTGGAGGCAGTTGGCGAAGGCATCTGCTTGAGTGGAGGACCTGTAAGAGCCCTTCATCGTCACGGGATAATCCACCCCCCAGTAGCTGGAGATCCGATCTGCAAACAGCGCGTGGTAAGGTTTTCTGCCGCAACCGACGTCCAGCAGGTCGCCCTTTTGAGCGTGCCGGCAAAGCTTTTGGAAGGATTCCAGGAGGAGGCGCCGCTCCCAGTAGTAACACTTGCGACGCTGAGGGTTCCAGAACTCGGCGATAGGTTCCAAGGGTAGCATTTGATCGATGATGTCAGAGTGCCGCAGTCGTGATCTTTCTCAAGGGTGCGGGAATTAGGGTTCGAATTCAAGCGGGTGCGAGTGGAATCGGTTTTCTGAAAAAGTGCTCGCGGCCACATTTATCGAGTAATGCATAGGGGATGTGGTCGGACCAGTAATGGGGTCGGGGCTTGAACCGGGAGATGGAGAGACGAGGTTTTTGTTCAACGCGGCGAAGAGTGTCCGAAAAAACCCGGAAATAATTTTCGAGAGAATGAGGCTGTGTGATTTCGATAGCCCGACTGCTGAGGACGTGCCGGAAGGTGATGGGACGAGAAGCCAACCATTGAATAGACCTGGCAGCGTTGGTGGCAAAGGAGGAAGGCGCGGTGTCGAACAAGAGTTTCTCAGCGACTCTCTTTGCGTAATCGTCGCCTCCGCTGTGGATTCGTGGGTAGATTGGAGGCACTCCGAGACTCATAGCCTCGAGCAAGGAGATGGGAAGTCCCTCATAATCGCTCACAAAGAGGATGGCATCCCAGTTCGCGAGAATCCTCCAGTAAGCCTCTCCTTGCTGAAACCCATGGAAAACGACATTCGTTCGAGGGAGGAGCTGGGCCTTCAAAAACCGTTCATCCACGCCGTGTCCGAGGATCTCGAGCTGAAACGGGATGCGGAGATGATCGAGTGCGTTGCACACCGACACGAGGCGGTCGATTCGCTTCTGGACTTTGACGAGCCGTCCACAGAACCCCAACACCAGGGGTTTCGAAGGAAGGGGCGGGTCTGGCTGCCTGGGTTTTGGGTTTTCGAACGAAATCGGCCTGGTGATGGGGTAGGGAAGAAAAGTGATCCTGTCGGAGTCAAAATGCAGACCCGTCTCGAGCACGCGATTGACCAGGGGGTGGCTCACGCAGAGAATGCCATCGAGAAGTTGCATTGCAGCGTTGAGTTCGAATTCAAGCGTGGGCCAATCAGAATGGATGACGCCGACCCGTCTTTTGGATTGGTCCAGATCTGCCAGGATGGGCAATCCCCACAAGTTATGATAAACCAAGGTTCGCGGCGGAGTCTGGCAAGTAATCTGCTTGAAAATCCGTCTGGTCGACCGAATGTTGCTTAAAGCGGTTTGTTTGAAGGCTAGGAGCCGCGTTGGATCACTGGTTGTCTGTTCAAAAACGGAATGGAATTGCGATACGATACCCCACTCAGAATCGTGGGTATAATGGTGTTTCAGGATGCTCTGGACCCCGCCAAGGGATTCATAAAATGTGAAGATATGTGTGATCTGCAGGTCGCCCACGTCCGAGCAATCCAGTCTTTTGGCGGATGAGTCGAGACCAAAATGTGAGGAAATTCGGACACCGCCGGGAAATCGGCGGTTTTGTTTGGGAAAAAATGAGAGTTGTGGAGGAATGAGGAAATCAATTTGTCCGAGTTTGAAATCGAGGGAAGAGCTGATTGGGAGCTTCTTTTTGTGGGTGGCCGTCTGTTTTTACATGGGAACATCGGTTTCCATGATCTTGGGAGGGGAGAGTTGGGCTCCTTTGAAGCGGGAGCGTGCGGCGACTCTGCGGCTGCCTCTCGAACCGGATGGCGAGCCTTACCTTGCGCCGGGAGCCTTCGATTATATGCCCGCTTTCAGCGTGGTGGCGATAGCATCTCCCCCTGGGGAGACCAACCGGCTGTTCGTGGTCAACCAATACGGATTGGTGATGGTGGTGACGAACCTGGCGAAGCCCAGCACCTCCGTGTTTCTGGATATCTCCGACAAAGTTGAGCGAGGTGGTGAAGCAGGCCTGCTGGGTTTGACATTTCATCCGGGCTATCGGACCAACGGTTTTCTCTATGTTTTTTACACCACCCGAATTTCGACCTCGCAAGGGGAGGGGATCCACGACCGGCTTTCGAGATTCGAGGTCTCGAAGCAGAATGCGGATCAGGCAAGAGACGATTCTGAGCTTCCGTTGATCACGCAATTTGACCCGGATGAGAACCACAATGCTGGAGATCTGCATTTTGGACCGGACGGGTATTTGTACGTGTCTTTGGGAGATGGAGGGGGAGGGTATGACCAGTTCAACAACAGCCAGCGAATCGACAAGGATTTTTTCAGCGGAATCCTGCGCATTGATGTGGACAAGCGACCGGGGAATATTCGTCCGAACCCGCATCCTGCGGCCTCGTCAAATTATTTGATCCCTTTTGACAATCCGTTTCTGGAGTGGCACGAGGAGCCCTTGGAGCCTAAGGGGCGTGCGGATGGAGAGTTGACGGTTGTGACCTATTCTGGCGTGCGTTTTTTCAACGGATTACCGGTGCAACCGGCGAAGGTTCGGACCGAATTTTACGCGGTGGGCTTGAGGAATCCCTGGCGGTTTTCGTTCGACCCCGTGACCGGCGATCTGTACTGCAACGACACGGGGCAGGATTTGCGTGAGGAAGTGAACCTGATCAGGAGCGGAGGCAATTACGGATGGGCTTACATGGAAGGAACTTTGCCAGGGCCGAAATTTGCAAACAAACCGCCTGACGCGGCGCTTTTGCGACCGATTGCCGAGTATGACCATTCACAGGGAAGGCGGGCGATTGTGGGGGGATTGCTCTATCGAGGCGACCGTTACCCCGAGCTTGACGGGGCTTATATTTTGTCGGATTTGGAGGGAGACATAGGAGTAGTCAGGACGGAGGAGGGGGTGGTGAAACCGATCGAATGGGTTGGGTTCAGCAGGGGACTGGCGACGTTCGGGATGCATCCGGGGACTGGGGAGGTTTTGTTCTCTGATGGCGTTGAGAGTTTGATAAGGCGGTTGGAGCGGAACCCGAATCCCCTGACGGAACATTTGCCCAAGACTTTGTCCGAGACGGGCATCTTTGAAGATCTGGAGCTATTGAGTCCGAAACCCGGAGTGTTACCCTACGAAATCAACGTTCCATTTTGGTCAGACAACGCGACGAAGCGGCGGTGGTTTGCGTTCATGGAGGACGCTTCAACAATAGGATTCACACGGAATGAAAACTGGTTTTTTCCGAGGGGGATGGTCTGGGTGAAGCATTTTGAGATGGAAATGATCAAGGGCGTTGCCATCTCTTCAAAGCGTCTTGAAACGAGGGTTCTTGTGCGGGGGACGAGTGGGATCTATGGGCTGACGTATCGATGGGGCGATTCGAGATACGAGGCGGTGATCGTGCCTGCTGGAGGCGCGGAGGAGGTGCTCAGGATCCTTGATAAAGGCATCCAGCGATCGCAGACTTGGCGATATCCTTCGCGCAAGGAGTGCCTTTCATGCCACACCCACGAAGGAGGGGGGGCGTTAGGGTTTAAGACCGCACAACTGAACCGAGCATGTGATGACGAAAGCTCGAGCCAAAACCAAATAGCGGCGATGAATGATGCGGGCTACTTTTCAGCCAGGATTTCGAACCTCAACACGCTCCGGCTTTTGGCACGTGCCGACCAGGAGGATTGGAGTCTGGAATATAGAGCGCGCAGTTACTTGGCCGCAAACTGCAGTCAGTGCCACCAACCTGGGCAGGCGAGCCCTGGGTTTTGGGATGCTCGAATCGCCGCTTCGCTGCCTCAAACTGGATTAATTCATGGTCGCGTCAAAGTAGCGTTTGGAGCGGGTTTGAACCAGCTCATCGTGCCCGGACACCCTGAAAGTTCAGTTCTCCTTTACAGAATGCAACATGCAGGGGCATTGCGCATGCCGCCCCTGGGGAGCGATGTTATAGACCAAAACGGCCTGGATTTGATATCGCGCTGGATCGTTGAGATGGGACAGTCACCCGCGCTGTATGAAGACTGGGTGGCGCCCTTTTTGGGTGGGCTCCCGGATGAATCTGCTGCGTGGGATAACGACGCCGACAACGACGGGGAAAGCAACTTCGTTGAGTTCCTCACGAGGCAGAACCCTCTGTCTGGCCACACGGCTTGGCGCGCCCGGGCTCAGTTTGAGAACGGATTTATCAGGATTCTTTTCCCAAGGATTGCGGGCCGTATCTTCCGAGTCGAATGGGCGAACTCCCTGGGGTTCGCCAACGCTTGGCAACCCCTGGATGAGGCCGGGAATCGGCCGTTCGTGAGCAGCGCTAACGGGACGGCCTCTGTTCTGGATTCAAGGCCTGCTCTGGGCAACCGTTACTATCGGGTCCGGATCCTTCAGCCCTGATCAGGATGAGGCTGGGCAGGTGAGAGCGATGACGGCGGTTTTCGGGGTCAAGAACGCCTTTGCGCACTCCTGCACTTGCTCGAGAGTCACTGATTCGTAATGGGCCTCTTCCTCTTCAACGTGGCGGTATCCCAGCCCATAAAGCTCGTCCAGCGCCACCGCGCCTGCGAGTGTGCCCAGATCCTGGTGCGCGATTTTCTTGTGCCCCGTGATTTTCGCTTTGGAGCGGGCGAGTTCCTCTGATGTCAAACCTGCTTCGCAGAGAAGGCGAACTTCATCCATCAGCTCCTTCTCGACCAGGGCAGCTTTGTCCGGGTGAGTGCCGGCATAGAACGAAAAGCATCCGGTCCCGAGCCCTGAGAAATTTTGAGCTCCGACATAATAAGCAAGCCCGAGCTTTTCGCGAATCCGAGTGAAGAGTCTTGAGCCGAGATCGGTGCAGGCTTCCTGAATGACATCCAGAGCGTATCGGCGCGGATCGTGCAGGCTTGTTCCCAGGAACCCAATCACGAGGACCGCTTGCTTTTTGTCACGGTGAACGAGGGATCTCCGGCCCCATTCAGCGGGCTTTGCAGAGGCGGTGGTTTGGAAGGGCGCGCCTTTGTTCCAAGCCGCGAATCGTGTTTCAAGAGAGTCGAGGATGGATGCTGGGTTCATGTCGCCAAAAACGGCCACGACACCGTTTGAAGGCACCAGCAGGCGGTCGTGCGCCTGAGAGACGATCGATTGGTTCAACCCCGCGAGGGATTCGGGCGTGCCCAAAGTGTTCAGACCATAGCCGTCATCACCAAACAAAAGACGTTTCACGGCCTGGAATGTGGACTGCAACAAGTTGTCTTTTTGGGAATCGATCGCGGCCAATTGGATTTCCTTCTCGCGATCCAATGCGGGAAGGGGGAATGTGGGATTCAACAGAACATCCTGAAACAGATCCAGGGCCGTGCTCTCCTCCGCGCTGAGCGTTTCGACGTTCACGCCAAAGCTGTTGTTGGCGCTGTAAGTGTCCAGGCTCCCCCCGGTTCGCTCGATTTCTTCGGCCAGCTGGTTTGCGGATCGCGAGCAGGTGCCTTTCAAGAGCAGCTTTGACATCATCAAGCAGGCCCCGCTGGTGGGCACGGAATCCGAAAGTGCTCCCCCTTTGAATGTGGCGCGGATCTCAACAAAAGGGAGTCTGTGGTCTTCCTTTAGGAGAACCCTTAAACCATTCGACAGGGTGTGCAAGGAGATGGGTTGCCCGCCGCTTTTCTTCTTGATCCGGCGAACGAGGGGGTTTGCTCCTTTGGGCACGAGCGCGTACATCGTGCATTGTTCCGGATGGAGGTATTGCCGGGCGACACGTTGGAGCTCTTCTTCACCCGTTTGTTTCACCCTTTCCAGATATCGTTCCGAGAAATTCAAATCCGCTGCGGACAGCCAATTCGAGCCTAGATCCTGGGCCTGTCCCTGCATGGTCTTGCGCCGGGATAAAAAGCCCGCGATAAACTGGTTTCTTGCCTTGAGAATTTCAGCCTCGGTTGGGGGCTCGCAGCGAAGCCTCTCGATTTCGTGGAGGATGGCGTCGCGCGCCTCCGCCAGCCGCGATCCATCGATGATGGCGCTGGACCCGAACAAGCCGACATCACCCGGGCTGTAAGTCCAGGCATCCGTCGAGTGGACGACGGCCCTTTTTTCACGAACTTCCTTGTAGAGCCTGGAGCTTCTCCCGTTGCCGAGGATTGCCGCTAGAACGTCGAGCGTGGGAAGATCGGGATGGCGAGCCTCGGGAATATGCCACGAAAAGTGGAGGCGACCTAACTCGATGGCAGCCTCCTCAATCAACTCGCGCCGTGCTGTCTGGATTGGCTCGGGGGGCAGAAAGACGGGTGCCACCGGCATCGACTTGGACTCCTTGAAGTGCTCCCTGATTTGTTGCTCGACGGCGTCTGTTTGGATATCCCCGACGATGACAAAGAAGCAGTTGTTTGGCGCGTATCGCTCCTTGTAGTAAGCGGCGATGTCTTCTCGTTTCAGACGGTTAAAAATATCGATGTGCCCGATGATGCTGTGACGATAGAGGCTGGCTGTATAGGCCGTCTCAAAAAGCCTGCGGCTTGCCCGTCGACCGGGATCGTCCAGTCCCATGTCCATCTCCCTCCTGATCACGTCCAATTCCTTTTCCAGAGTGTCTTCAGGGAGCGTTGCGTTCTGCATGATGTCGGCGAGCACGGCCAGCGCGACTTCAGCCCCGGTGTTCGGGACATTGATCCAATAGACGGTTCTGTCGAATGAGGTGTAGGCGTTCATATGGCCGCCGACATCCTGAACCTCCTGATCGATTCTGCCTTGGGGCCTGGTTTTCGTGCCCTTGAACAACATGTGCTCCAGGACGTGGGATAAGCCAGCACCCACCCATTTTCCTTCGTGGATGCTGCCGGTTCTGCACCACGCCTGCGCGGAGACAACCGGAGCGCTGTGATCTTCCTGAACAATGACGACGAGACCGTTGTCCAGGGTGATGATGCGCGCCGTTTCTTGGAGAGAGTCTAGTGGAGGGTAGGGGGAGGCTTGAGTGGAGGCCATTGAATAGGAGGGGGGAGCGTTAAAAAAAGCCACTTTGACACCCCGTGATCCGGGATGTATCGAGGTGGAAGCGAAGGTTATTGAAGCTTCCGATTAGCGGGTTTTCCGTGTTGAACCTCGAGCTGGTTTGAAGAGGGCAGATCCTGTCGGCTTGGAGGGAGGAAAGGCCGAACAAAAGCATCATGAAAACTGTATCCCCCCGTGAAATCATGCCGCGTGTCTTTGTCTGTCTTTGCGAGCACGTTTCGATCCACCAGATTGAAAACAATTTCACCGAAGTCCTCGCATTGACAGATCCCCCAATCATTAAGGAGCGTGACGGTCATGGGTCCGTACTGATTGACAGCGAACTCCCTGATGCCCTCCAGCAACTCTTGACCGGAGACGTGGCGCACCGATCCACGCTCCTGCTTTGTGAGTTTTTTTTGCGTATGGTCAAGAGCCTCTCTAACAAAAAGATACGCTTCGCGTTGGTACCGCGGATCCTCGGTTACGATTTTTTCGAGCATATCATCGAATTCAACACCTTGCATAACGCGTTAACGGTGATGAGCGGCAGGCACCTCATGTGGCTGCGTGGTCCGCACCACCTTGACGGCGAGCCCGGTCAACAAGAGTGCGGCCGTGACCCATAACACCCACTGTTCCTGGCGCGTTAGGCTATGCATTGGCGCACCCTACACTGTGTCGACGCCCAAGACAACATTGGAGTTCAAAACCTGATCGCGATGTTATTCACGGTCATGCGCCACTCCGAGAAATGTTCCGCTGTTTTCAGGATTCCAAAGGTGTCGAAAGCGAAGCCGCACCCTTCCCCATAAACGCTATCCGGGGACACGTTGAAGGTCCAGACGGAGCCATCGGGAATGGACCGTAACTCCTGGGTCTCGATTTTCTGTTGCAGGGCTGGCTGGCCTGCGTTCAGGAGGCCGACGGAATCGTTGTCCTGCCAGTGCCTGTGCAGCCCCTTGGCCACCACAAGCCGGCGCATCATGGGGTTAGGCAGGCTTGAATGTTGATGAGCTCTGAACACCGCCCTCAGGCGCCGCCCAGGCGTGCTTCCCTTCTCCAGCACATAATGAGTCAGACGGTCGCCGTAAACGAAGGCCCGTCCCGGATCCACCGCAAATTGAGGTTCCTCGTGAACGAGGGTGAAGTCGTTCCACATAAACCCGATGACCGAAGGTTTAGTGGGGCTTTCCGGGATGAAGTCTGAGAAGCTGGCTTTTAGCAAGTCCCTCTCGCTGGGCACCAATTGTTTCAACAACTCCCCGCTCTCGGCCAGGAATTGCCCTCGCTGGACACTCCTCAGGAACTGGTATCGCACGCCAGGCGGCGAGTTCAATAGCACGCGGGGATCGTATCCGGGCTCCATGCCGCCGTGGTTGCATTGGACGGCGTTCTCTCCGCACACCAGATAGAGGGCCAAGGGCATGAAATCATAAACGCGCAGGGTCTTTTTAGGATTGAATTCACGTCCATATTTGTATTGCGCCTCCGCCATGAAACCGTAGTTCATCGCCAGGCTGATGTCCTCATGGTTGCCCCGAACGAGCACCACGCGTTCGGGGTTGGCTTGTTTCAAACGGAGGATGGTGTGGAGCACTTCCACGCCGTACATCCCGCGATCGGTGTAATCACCCAGGAAAACCATCCAGAAATTGGTGGAAACAACCTTAAAATCCTTCACTCGTCCGGACGTCTCCAGAGATCCCAACACGGCGTTCAGGGAGTGGATGTCTCCGTGGAAATCGCCATGAAAGAAAACTTCGGCACCTTGGGGAACAGACAACCGCTGCGTGAAGGGCTCAAACCGGATGCCTCCCTCGGTAAAGTAAGTGTTATCGATGTTCAGAAAGTGTGATTTTTCGGGCTTGGTCCCCACCCATGCATTTGTGTCCGCAAGCTCTCCGTCCCTGGCGGATCGGAGGAACCGCTCAATTCCAAGCCCGAATTCAGCCGCCTTGAGTGGCAGCAGTTCTTTTGGCGGAGGACCGCGCTTCAACGCCCGGTTCCTTGGGAGAGCCTCGCAGGCGGCCCGCCATTCCGAGAAAGTCTTGTACCGCGTCTCATTACCCGCCGAAGTGGCCTTCGCAAGCGGCTGCGACACAGGTTGGCACTGCCCGGCAGATCCGAGAAGTTGTATCAGCAAGAGGATGCTGGGCACTCCGATTCCAAACCAGTGAGGCATGAGTTTCATGACGTTCGAACCCGGTAAAAACATCTACGCTAATGAGAATTGAACTGATGACAAGGCCCATCTATTTCTTCAAAGTCTCAACAATCCAGATTGCATCGCGGAACCGAGACTTTAACCTGGGTCTGTTTGCATGATGAAAACGTTCGCCGAGTTAGGCTTCAGCGGTCGGTTGATAGCCGTCGAAGGTCTGGATGGATCTGGAAAATCCACCCAGATCTATCTCTTGAAGCGATGGCTTCAATTGCAAGGTGTGAAAGTGTTTTTTAGCGAGTGGAACTCCAGCGAGCTGGTGAAGAGCGCGACGAGCAAGGGGAAGAAGCGCGAGCTGTTGACGCCAAGCACTTTCAGCCTGATCCACGCCACCGATTTCGCGGATCGGTACGAGCGGCAACTGGTCCCATTGCTTCGCGCGGGCTATGTGGTGCTTTGCGATCGCTATATTTTCACGGCCTTCGCCCGTGATGTCGTGCGAGGATGCCGCCCGGAGTGGGTTCACGGCATCTACAACTTCGCGGCCCTGCCTGACCTCACCTTTTTCTTCAAGGCGAGCCTCGAAGTTTCACTGCAACGAATTCTCGATGGCCGCCCCCAATTGAAGTACTTTGAGGCGGGCATGGATCTCCGCCTTTCGTCGGATTTTTATGAGAGTTTTCGCGTTTTTCAGGGGCGGATACTCGAGCAATACCTGGCCATGAGCACCGAGTTTAAATTTCATGTGCTCGACGCCAATCAGAAGGTCGAAACCCAACAGTTGATTGTGCGGAGGATCGTGGCCGCGAGCATCGATTTGGAGAAGTTTCTTTTCACCAAGGTCTGAAACCACAATGAATGCCAGGCGCATCAAAAAAGTCTCCGTGGTCACGCCCAGGCGGCGGGTGCTTCCCGGACAGATCATAGTCCCACGGTCCTCGCCAAAAACATTCTACGGGCACGGACTCCCCGGGGTTGCGGTGGATGCCCTTATTGGCACGCTCGTGGTGGTTGAGGGTGCCGACGGGTCGGGACGATCGACGCAGATCGTGCGGCTCGTCGAATGGCTTGAAGCCAGTGGTCACGCAACCGTTCAGGTCGGTTTGAAGAGGTCGACTCTCGTGAGCGAGGAGCTTGAGAAGGCTCAACAAGGCAACATTCTGAGCCGGACCACGCTCAGCCTTTTTTATGCGACCGATTTCGCCGACCAAATTGAAAACACGATTCTTCCGGCGCTGCGCGCGGGTTTTGTCGTTCTCGCGGATCGTTACATCTACACCTTGATGGCTCGGGATTTGGTCCGAGGGATGGACGAAGGGTGGCTGAGGAACCTCTACGGGATGGCCTTGGTTCCTGACGCGGTGTTTTATCTGAATGTATCGCCGGACCATTTGATCCAGCGCAACTTCGCGAAGGATTTTGCCCTGGGCTATTGGGAGAGCGGCATGGACCTTGGGCTGTCCAGGGACATGTTCGACAGTTTTATCAAGTACCAGTCCCTGGTTGAGCAGCAGTTCAAACGCTTGCAGACTTATTACAGGTTCACGATCGTCGATGGCAACCGGCCCTCGGACCAAATCAACGAGGAATTGAAGCTGAAAATTGCTTCCGTGATCGCCGGAACTCAATAGAAGTGAGGCTGAAGAAAAGGCTTTTTCGCTTTCAGATAGCACCCATCCCAAACCTGGAACAGGCATGCCCGAGATCCCTCAAAAAACGGAATACCTGATCGGAGTCGATCTGGGCGGCACAAAAATATTGGCCGGCGTCTTCACACCTGACATCAAGTGTCTTGGAAAGGCGAAAGTGAGCACGAAGGCCGTTCGCGGGCCTGACGCCGTGGTTGAGCGGATAATCCGGTGCGTCCAGGACGCGATTGATGAGTGCGATTTGGACATGAAACAGGTGCGCGGGGTTGGAGTGGGTGCCCCAGGGGCGGTGAACACCGACGAAGGGCGCGTGATTTTTGCGCCCAACCTGAAGTGGGAGAACGTCGCGCTCAAGAAAGCCCTCGAGAAAGAGCTTGGGCTGCCCATATTTGTTGAGAACGACTGCAACCTCTGCACGCTGGGCGTTTATGAAACCGAGCTCGAAGGGCGGCCCAGGCATGTCCTGGGCATCTTCCTGGGCACCGGCATTGGCGGCGGACTGATCATCGATGGAAAACTTTATTCGGGCTTCAATCGAACCGCCGGCGAGATTGGCCACATGGTCATCGAAGTGGGCGGCGCCAAGTGCGAGTGCGGCAACCGGGGTTGCTTCGAGGCGCTGGCAGGGCGGGCTGCCCTCTTTAAGAAGATCCAAGGTGCGGTTCGGGATGGGCAAAAAACCGTGCTCACCGAAATGCTGGGTCCAAGCCTTGAAGACCTCCGGAGCGGGGATCTCAGAAAAGCCATCAAACGCGGGGATAAATTCGTTGAAAAAGTGGTCGAAGAAGCCGCCGAATACACAGGCATCGCGGTGGCCAACCTGATCAACATCCTGAACCCCGAGGTGGTTGTTTTGGGAGGGGGATTGATCGACGCGCTCGAGGATGAAATGATGGCGATCATTGTTGAAACCGCGTTGGATTACTCGATGGCTGGCACGACCCGGGGCATCGAGATACGGGCTTCAAAGCTGGGAGATGATGCCGGCATCACGGGCGGTGCGGTGCTCGCGAGAGCGATGACCAAACAATAGATGGCCTGTGTTGTGAAGCGACTCGCGGTGATTGATGTGGGGACGAATGCGGTCAAGATCCTCGCAGCCGATGTGACCCAAGGCCGGTTGATTCCTTTCCATGAGAGCAGCGTGCAGACACGCCTGGGAACGGGTCTTTATTTCGGACGACGTCTGCGCGCGGACGCCATTCGATCGACTGCGGAGGCCGTCGCCGCTTTCTCGAAAGAGGCAGCTCGCTTGGGTGTGGTGCAGGTGCGGTGCATTGCGACGAGCGCCGCGCGCGATGCTGAGAACGTAGCGGAATTACTGGATGCCATCAAAGCCCACTCCGGGCTCGACGCCGAGGTGATCACCGGGGAGCGAGAGGCGGAACTGGGTTTCCAAGGCGTCATGACCGATCCTAATCTGGCGGCTCATGCCGTGCTGGTCATCGATGTCGGAGGAGGGAGCACCGAAATCATTTTGGGAGATGGAGCGGGTGTGGCCTGCCGCCGCAGTGTGGCGCTTGGCACGATCCGGCTTGCTGAATCGTTCAAGACTACGGATCCGCCGGGCCAGGAGGCCCTGACGCGGTGCTTGGCTGAGGTGAGAAAGTTTCTCGACTCGGAAGTGATGCCTGTTTTTCAAGCAGCCATATCGACTCGCCTGTCAACCAACCCGGTTCTGGTGGGTGCGAGTGGAACCTCGACGGTTCTGGCGCGGATGTTTCTTTCGTCCGAGACTTATGATCGAACCGTTCTGGAGCGTGTCCGGTTGACGCGGGGATGGTTGGATGGGCAGTGCCTAAACCTGTGGTCCATCCCGCTGGAGGAACGTCGGAGGATTGTCGGACTGCCTCCCAACCGTGCGGACATTATTCCATTCGGAGTGGTGATTATGCGCGCGGTCCTGGGCGCTTTTGATTCTCGAGAACTCTGGATCAGCACTCGCGGGTTGCGTTTCGCCGTCGTGAAAGAAATGGCCGCCGAGGCCTTGTAAAAGCGGATACTGGCCCTAGGAAGTGGGGTGGGGACGGCTCGTCCCCAGGTCCTCTCCGGTGGGCACTCGAACCGGGGACGAGCCGTCCCCGCCCCGAAGTGTTCTTGAATCAGCCCAGAAGAAGATTGGAACAAGGATTTTTTGAGTTGATTCCCGTCGGGTCATCTTGTTACGGTCCTTCTCAACAAAGGGGGGTTGGATCGTGAAACGGAGGCTTGGTTTTACCATTTTGGAGCTGTTGATGGTTCTTTCCATCATCGCTTTATTGGCGACATTAACATTTCCAGGGTTGGCACGGGCAAAGGCCCGTGTGGGGTCTGTTTCGTGTCTGGGCAACTTGAGGCAGTGGGGGGTGGCCACGTCGTTTTACACACTCGACAACGATGATTTCCTTCCGCCCGACGGGGCTCCAAACCCAGGCGAAGCCTCGACTAATTCGGGGTGGTACATCTATCTGCCCGCTCAGCTTGGCATCCCCTGGTATCACGGGATGAGGTGGCGGACCAACACGACCGAAGACCCTGGGCGCAGCGTCTGGATCTGCCCTTCAAACAGGCGTCGGAGCAACGGTAAAAATCTTTTTCACTATTGCTTGAACCAAAATGTGAACGGCACCGGGGACAAGAACCAGCCGGTGCGGATGGGCTCGATAGAAGGGGCTTCCACACTTGTGTGGTTGTTTGATTCCAAGAACCTGCCCGCTGTGGGCTCACGTTCCTTTGTGCACACCAACCTGCACGGGCCGGGTGCGAACTTCTTGTTCCTGGACGGGCGAGCAGCTCGCTACCGGGCGTTGGAATACTGGGATCCATCCGCCAACAGAGCCTTCTCCAACACAATCTCCCTCAGGTGGTTTCCGTGATCCGCAAAGGAGGGGGCGCCGCCTCAGATGGCACCGAACAAACGAAGAATGCCGTAGACGAGCGCGACCTCCAGGGAGACAAAAAAGACGAATCCAATCCAAAGGCGGAGCCAATCGATCAGCACATTCATGGTCTTCTTCATTCGGAATTAACTCTAGCAAACCTTATGCCAAGCGCAACTCCTAGTGATGTAAACCGCAGGCGCAGGCTGCTGAATCCCCGGCAGCGAGGGGGCCAGCCGGTTCGTAATCCAACCACGGAGACAGCCATCGCTCCACGGTCTGTAAAGGCATGCGCTTCCGGCGGTGATAGTCCATGACCTGGTCGCGGCCCAATTTTCCCACCGCGAAATACTTGGATTCAGGGTGCGCAAAAGAAAAGCCACTGACGCTGCTTGCGGGCCACATGGCGCAGCTTTCCGTGAGGCGGATTCCTGTGGTTTTCTCCACTTCCAATAACTGCCAGAGCGTCAGTTTCTCGGTGTGGTCGGGGCATGCGGGATAGCCCGGAGCGGGTCTTATGCCCCGGTATCGCTCGCGGATTAGCTCTTCGCACGTGAGCCTCTCCTCAGCCCCGTAGCCCCATTCTCCGCGCATTTTCTTGTGCAGACACTCCGCGAAGGCTTCGGCGAGCCTGTCGGCCAGCGCTTTTGTCATGATGGAGTTGTAATCGTCGTGGTCTTTCTCGAATCCAGCGCACAGCACGTCCACGCCAAAACCGGTTGAGACAGCGAAAGCGCCCACGGAGTCGGCGAGCTCAGAGGTCTTGGGTGCCACGAAGTCGGCGAGGGCGAGGTTGGATTCGCCCTCTTTCTTCTCAGCCTGCTGCCTCAGTGTGTGGAGGGTGGCCCGCGATGCAGACCGAGTGTCATCAGTGTAGAGCTCGATGTCGTCGCCGACGGTGTTCGCCCGGAAAAATCCGTACACAGCGCGGGCCTCTAACAGTTTTTCGGCGACGATCCGTCCGAGCAATGCCTGGGCGTCCTCGAACAGTTTAGTGGCTTGTTCGCCCACCTTTTCATCGGAAAGAATCGAAGGGTATCTGCCTCTTAATTCCCATGTATGAAAAAATGGAGACCAATCAATGAACGGAACCAGTTCCTCGAGAGGGAAATTGTGGAGAACCCGGGTTCCAAAAAACGCAGGTTTGGCGATGTCCTGGTGGCGCCATTGGATCGGGGTACGCCTCAGACGAGCGGTTTCGATGGAGAGCAGTGGCTTGGTGTTGCGGCCCAGGTATTGGGAGCGAAGGATCTCCTGTTCAGCTCGGTTCCTTTCCACAAGGGCGCCTTTATTCTCGGCGCTCAAAAGGCTGCCGACCGCTGGAACCGCTCGAGAGGCGTCGAGCACATGAAGCGTTGGCTGGGAGAATCCCGGGGCTATCTTCACCGCGGTGTGCGCTTTGCTCGTCGTGGCACCTCCGATGAGCAGCGGAATTTTGAAACCCTGCCGTTCCATCTCGCGGGCGACGTGAACCATCTCGTCCAGCGATGGGGTGATCAATCCGCTTAGGCCGATGATGTCGGCCTCGATCTCCTTTGCCTTGGCCAGAATCTGGTCGCACGGGACCATCACACCGAGGTCTGTGATCTCATAATTGTTACACGCCAGCACGACCCCGACGATGTTCTTGCCGATATCATGGACGTCCCCCTTTACGGTGGCTAGCAGGACCCTGCCATTCCCCCTGGACACCCCTGTTGCTTTTTTCTCAGCCTCCATAAAGGGCATCAGATAGGCCACCGCTTTTTTCATCACCCGGGCGCTCTTGACCACCTGTGGAAGAAACATTTTCCCGTCACCGAACAGGTCGCCCACGACGTTCATGCCTGCCATCAGAGGGCCTTCGATCACAGAGAGAGGGCGCGGATATTTCTGTCGAGCTTCCTCGATGTCCTGGTCGATGAAGTCCACGATTCCTTTGACGAGAGCATGGGAGAGACGCTCCTCGACACTGCCGTTTCGCCAGGCTGCCTCGGTTTCCGCGGTTTTCTCCTTTTGTTGGACGGAATCGGCAAATCTGGTCAGGCGTTCAGTGGCGTCGGGCCGGCGGTCGAGCAGGACATCCTCGACCAGTTCGAGAAGGCCTTTGGGGATTTGTTCGTAGACCTCGAGCATGCCTGAGTTGACGATCCCCATGTCGAGCCCGGCTTTGATGGCGTGGTAAAGGAACGCCGCATGCATGGCCTCGCGGATGGCGTTGTTGCCTCGGAAAGAAAAGGAAACGTTGCTGATGCCGCCGCTGACTTTGGCATGAGCGAGGGTTTGTTTGATCCCCCGGGTGGCCTCGATGAAGTCCACCGCGTAGTGGTTGTGTTCTTCGATGCCGGTGGCGACGGTGAGAACGTTCGGGTCAAAAATAATATCCTGGGGAGGGAACCCGGCCCGGTTGACAAGCAGGTTGTAGGATCGGGTGCAGATCTCGATTTTTCGTGCCAGGCTGTCAGCCTGCCCGCGTTCGTCGAAAGCCATCACCACCACCGCCGCGCCATAGCGACGGATCTTCAGTGCCTGGTCCAGAAACCTCCCTTCACCCTCCTTGAGGCTGATCGAGTTCACCACCGGCTTGCCTTGGACGCATTTCAGACCCGCCTCGATGACGGACCATTTTGAGCTGTCGATCATCACGGGGACACGGGCGATATCCGGTTCGGAGGCGATGAGGTGGAGGAAGTGCGACATCGATTGCTCGGAGTCGAGCATCCCTTCGTCCATGTTGATATCGAGAATCTGAGCGCCGTTTTCGACCTGCTGTTTGGCGACCGACAGAGCCTCCTCGAATTTCCCTCCGAGGATGAGTTTGGCGAACCTGGGGGATCCGGTGACGTTGGTTCGCTCGCCGATGTTCACAAAGTTCGTCATCGGAGTGATCGTGAGGGCCTCCAGTCCGCTGAGGCGCAAGCAGGGAGGGATGACTGGGGGTAAACGGGGCGTGAGGTCCTTCACCGCATGGGCGATCGCCGCGATATGGTCAGGCGTGGAGCCGCAACATCCACCCACGATATTGACCCAGCCTTCGCGCACAAACTCGGCGACCTCGCCCGCCATCATTTCGGGAGTTTGATCGTACTCGCCGAAGGCGTTTGGCAGGCCGGCGTTGGGGTAGCAGCTGACATAAGCCGGCGTGATCCGGGAGAGTTCTTCGATGTAGGGCCGCATCTCCTTGGCTCCGAGCGCACAGTTGATGCCGATGCTGAGCATCGGGATGTGGGAGATGGAATTCCAAAAAGCTTCCACCGTCTGCCCGGAGAGGGTGCGGCCGCTTTTGTCCGTGATCGTGAAAGACACGAGCACCGGAACGCGGAAGCCACGCGCTGCAAAGAGTTCTTCGATGGCGTAGAGGGCTGCTTTGGCGTTCAAGGTATCAAAGATCGTCTCCAGTATGAGGACATCCGCGCCCCCTTCAAGCAGGCCTCGTGTTTGCTCTGTATAAGCGGCGACGAGGCTGTCGTAAGCGACCGCCCGGAAAGCCGGCCGGTTGACGTCCGAGGACATGGATGCCGTGCGGTTCGTGGGGCCCAGGGCGCCTGCGACGTAACACTGGCGGAGGGGATCGGTTGCCAACGCCGCATCCACGGCGCGGCGAGCACAGCGGGCACCCTCGAGGTTGATCTCATACGCCAACGATTCCATCCCGTAATCCGCAAGGGAGATGGCCTGCGCATTGAAGGTGTTGGTTTCGAGGAGATCCGCTCCCGAATTCAGGTAAAGACTGTGGATGGATTCGATTATGTCCGGCCGTGTCAGGCACAGGAGGTCGTTGTTTCCCTTCAGATCACGATGCCAGCTCTTGAATCGATCTCCGCGAAAATCCGCTTCCTCGAGGCGATGCTTCTGGATCATGGTTCCCATGGCGCCATCGATGATGACCACGCGGCGGGAGAGCAATTCCTGGAGCGGATGGGGCGGAGATTTGGATAAGGGCGGCTGCATTTGCGTTGAGTTTCAATCAAGTTCTCAGGACGACGCTGAGACCAATTGTAGCGTTTGCGCCGAGTGCGGCAATTAAAATATCAACGAATCAAGATATGAAGATATATGGGTGTTCAAGCTCTCAAGACCACGAGTGAGCGGCCTGTTTTTCTGGTCCCAATGGTGCTCGAAAGAGTTTCCGGTTGTTCACCCGCCCGGCACACGGTTGTCACGCGGAGCGTTCAGATTGAAGAGGCAAGCAGGGGACAAGACCTGCTGGGAAAGGTGTCCTATGACATTGACTTTATCTGGAGCAACAAGGAACGCGAGTCTGGATCGGCGGCCCAATCGACAGGGGGCCGGCAGGGTGGCGACACCGGACAATCTCTGGGGAAAGAGGCCGCTCTGGGCGGCCGCCTGCGCCGCGGTGGATGCGGTGGAAGAGGAGGATGCGGGGGGATCGACCGGCACATGGGGGCTTCTTCCTGTGAGACAC
>CAMBEJ010000020.1 GCA_945865375.1 Akkermansia muciniphila
CTCTAATCAATCAAAAACCGGTCCGGGAAGAAGAGACAAAAACCAAGAAGGAAGAAAATATTTCGTCGGAATTTCGAAGAATATCAAACGGATGAAAACGGAATTTCAAACCGCCACTTTTCCCCCACTATCATTCCGCCGCTGACAACCCCGGCCGGTTCCGCTCGCCGCACCTTGAGACGGTATTGGCAGCCTAGATAGCGATGGGTCGCGCCGCTCGCGTAACTAACCGGCATGCGATTGCGGCTCATCTCGGCGAAGGTGGCGCGCTGCCGGATGATCCAGCGCAGGCGCCTGCCGATTTTAGCTGAGATGTCGGCTTCGGAGGAGTCGCGGGGCGCCGCCAACTCCAGCGTGCCGTCGGGCAGGACACTGATTGCGAGTGTGCCGCGATTTGTCCGACGAAGCGATGCAGGCCCCGCCGGAGTTCGTATGGTGACGGTGTCAGACATCCGACCGGTTGCGCGCTATGCGAAGGATGGACTCGATGATGGCATCCATCTGGTCGAAGGTGAGCTTTACTCCTTTGTCGCGTTGCAGGCTGAAAAGCAGATCGTCGAGGTCATTGCGCATGTGATTTTGTGTATCGGCGTTTTCCCGCCAGCGCACGATGGCATGCTTCCGGATGATGGCTTCGCTTTCACAAGCGACCTCGGGCAGCAAATCGGCCAAAGGAGGCGCGGGGGCGGCCCTTGATATCTGGGCGTTGTAGGGGACTTGGTCATCATGCACCATGTCGGCGTCGCTGGAAGCGGCCGCGTTGATCGCTGCAGCCGAGGGAGACAACTGACTTTTAAGTTCTCCGAAGAAGGCTTTGGCGAGGTCGCTATGGCGCACCGCTGGCGGCGTATCATCGTGCTGACCGTCACGCACTTTCTCCATGATGGCTGTGACTCGTGTAAGGAGTTCGGCCTCGCTGGTTCGCTGTGCTTTGTAGTCGTCGATGGCTTGCTGGAGGAGGAGTGAAAACTTTCGATAGAAGAACGGGTCTTCCTCCATCTTTTCCGTAATCGTTTTCTTGGTGCGGTTGGCGATCGTATCGGCTTTGGCTCGGGGCGAGAGGGCCTTGTCCACTTCGGCTTGAAACGCCTCGCGCTCGAAAATGTTTACCGGGGCGACAACCTGAATGACTTCGTCGGCCTGCAAGTAGGTTGAGAGCATCTTTTGGATCTGCTTCTCATAATCGCGGTAGTCGATTTCCTCGGCGTAGCGGATTTTTACGGACGCGCGGATTTTCTGAAAGAGAATGGCATCGCGTTTGTATCGCTCCACCTTGGCGGGATCGGCGGTGTTCAGCCAGGTGAGGGTGGACAGACCGATCTTGAGCAGACGGCTGAAGCGGGAAACACGGGTGTAGAACTCCTCGCGTTTGAGTGGCTCTTCGAGGGCGAGGACGTAGGCTTCATCGTCCCGTTTGTTCGGCACATCGCGGAACAGGTCCCACACGGCATCGTGAGCAGCCGGAAGCTGCTTTAGTTCCTCCCGAACATCGGTGAGCGCGCCCTCAAGGTCCTCGGGATCGAAGAGCTGACCGGCCAGTTTGCCGTAGAGTTCAAGGGCATCGTGCAGTTCGCCGATGACGCCGTGATAGTCGATGATGTAGCCGTAATCCTTGCCGGGATGGAGACGATTCACGCGGGCGATGGCTTGCAGGAGCGTGTGTTCTTTAAGGCTGCGGGTGATGTAAAGCACGACGTTGCGCGGGGCGTCGAACCCGGTGAGCAACTTGTCCACAACGATGATGATCTCGGGGGTGTCGCCCTTCTTAAATGCCTCGATGATATTGCGGTTGTAATCCTTCTCGTTGCCGTGTTTCGCCATCTGGATTTTCCAGAATGTTTGCACGTTCTCGTCAGCGCCGGCATCGCCTTCGCCCTCGCGGTCGTCAGGTGCGGAGATGAGGACTTCGGATGTGACTTTGCCGATCTGATCGAGGTGGCTCTTGATGAGCAGGGCCTCGCGTTTGCCGCCGGCAGTGAGCTGGCCTTTGAAAACATCGCCCTGCCAGGTTTGCTCGAAGTGCCGGGAAACGTTCCAAGCGATGAGATAGAGACGGCTGTCGATGCGGGTGAGTTCGTCGCGTGAGGCGAACTTGCGCTTTAGGTCGGCCTTTTGCTGAACGGTCAGCCCTTCGCAAAGTTCTTCGAACATGCGATCAACGGCTTTCCGGTTCACGTCCTGGCTGACATGGCGGCCTTCGTAGAGCAGGGGAACGACGGCCTTGTCGGCGACCGCATCGCGGATGGTGTAGGGCGGCTCGATGATGCCGCCGAATTTCTGGGCGGTGTTTTTTTCCTTCTTCATCAGCGGCGTGCCGGTGAAGCCAATGAAGCAGGCGTTCGGAAGCGCCTTCATCATACGGATGTTCGCCTCGCCGTATTGCGATCGGTGGCTCTCGTCCACGAGCACGAACAGATCCGCGTTGAGGTTACGAAGGGAGTCGTTGGCCTTGGCGGCGGCGCCGAACTTATCGAGGACGGTGGTGATAACGGACACGCGGTCATCCTCCAGTAACTCGATGAGGTGGCGTCCGGTCTTGGCCTGCTCGGGCTCCTTGCCGCACTGGTGAAAGGTTTTCCAAATCTGCTCGTCGAGGTCGATGCGGTCCGTGACGAGGACAATCCGGGGATTGGGGATCGAGGGATCGAGCGCCAGCGCTTTCGCCAGCATGACCATGGTGAGCGATTTGCCGGAGCCTTGGGTGTGCCAGATGACACCGCCCCGGCGGCGGCCCCCGGCGTCCTTAAGGCGGATGCGCTCCATCGTCTTGCGGATGGCGAAATACTGCTGGTAGCGCGCGATTTTACGCACGGTGCCGCCCTCGTCGAAAAGCGTGAACTGACGGGCGATCTCGATCAGTCGCTCGGGGCGACAGAGCGCATGGAGGATTTTGTCCTGGCCGGTGATCTCGCGCGGGCCAGCGGCGGCGAGCCCTTCGAAATAAGAGCGAGCGTAGGTGAATTCTCCGGTGAAAAGTTTGTCGTGGTCCTCGCGCCGCGGCGGAAGGGCGAGCAGCGCGTTTATCTCCCGCGTCGGATCGTGCATCTCCTTCCACTCGCCCCAGAATTTTTGGGACGTCCCGGTGGTGCCATAGCGGCCGTCGTCCTTGTTCAAGGCGACGAGCACGGAGGCGTAGGTGTAGAGGTGGGGAATCTCACCTTCCTCCTGATTGCGGAGGTGTTGTTTGATGGCGGCGAGCAGGGCATCTTTCTCGTCACGGCGCTTGCATTCGATGACGACAAAGGGGATGCCGTTGACGAAACACACGATGTCCGGGCGTCGGGTCTCGTGACTGGCGGTGCGGGCGACTTTGAATTCGGCGGTGACGTGGAACGTGTTGTTGCGCGGATACTCCCAATCGATGAACCGCAGACTGCGTCCCTTGGTTTCTCCCTCGATGGTTTGATCGATACTTACGCCAAGGGCCAGGAAGTCGTAGAGTTTTTCGCTGGTGCGACACAGACCGTCGAAGGGAACGGAGCGCAGTTTTTCGATGGCTTGGGCTATGGCTTCGTCTGTGAACGGAATCTCACGACCCTTGGTACACACGCGGTTCATGCGGCGAAGTTGATTGGTGAGCACGCCCTCCAGCAAAACACTGCCCAGCTTGCCCCGACGCTCGACCGCAACCTCCTCGGGGTTCAAGTAAGCGAAGCCGAGCTGCTGCAGAAACTGAATCGCTGGAATCTGGCTGACGTGCGATTCGAAGAAGTCTGGTGTGTTCATGGCTTGCCTGACATCTATTATGGCGAAGCCGGTGCGGTGCGGATCGCGGCAAGAAACGTTCCAAAGCTGGGTGATTTGTTGCGTTCGACGTCCATGTGTGGACTGATTTCTCGCGCCCATCGTGATTTTTCAGCACCGGCGACGCGATAGCCTTGGCCGCCCAATGATTTTGCGCCGCCAGGGTAGACTGGATCGGCGAGCAATTCCCATGTTCCGCAGATAGAGTCGTTTTTGTAATTATTGAGGACCCCTTCCTTTGCCTTAGGAAAGGCCGCTTTGATCGCTGGTATATCGCCCAAGAGCCACGCCTCGCCCTCCTCGACGGCCAAACAAAATGCCGTGTCGGGCGGCTGGAGGATTTGGGCTAACAGACCGTGTAGTTCATTCGTGAATGTTTTTAAATCACGATCATCGAGATCGCACACCACGATGATGGCGGATGGATAGATCTTGCCATATTTGGCGAAAGTTCTCCCGAACCCGGTGAGAAGACGAGGCAACTGGTCGAGCAGGATGCGTTTTTCCGGGTCTGTTTGTGGATTCAGGCCTTTTGGGATATGGCCAATGCCCTTGTAAGGATGGACTTCAAAGGTATGTGGGTCTCCTATGATTTTTGGCACGACGATATCGAGCATAGCTTTGCCCGACTGGTCTTCGACGAGAATGGCGAAGTGCATGAGGCTTACTTCCCGTCGAGATAATCGCTATACCAGAGACCGCCGAGCGGGAGGCCCTCCTCCACCAAGGCATTCACTATAGGATGCTCGCTGGCGCGTCTGATCACGGAAAAACCGTCGTTTCCTTTTTCCAATATCCACACTTCTTCGGGTTTGAGCGCATCCACCAAATAGGGCTGATGCGTGGTGATGAAAACTTGGGAAGATTGCTTTTTCGAGGTGGCATAGGTACGAAACTCCGCCACGAGTGATTCGAGGAGTTTATGATATAATCCGTTTTCCGGCTCCTCAATACAGATGAAGGGCGGCGGATTGGGATCTTCCAATAGTAGCAGGTAGGCGAAGACCTTGAGCGTGCCGTCGGACATCTCCTGTGCAAAGAATGGGTCGATAAACCCCTTGCTGTTAAATCGGAGCAGAAGGCGCTTATCGGGGCTTTGTTGGGTTTCGATTTTGTCGATGCCGGGAATGTTTTCCGCGATGCGATCCAGAATGCGCTGAAAACGTTCCTTGTTATCCCTCTCCATGTATTGGACGACGTTACCTAGATTGTCGCCTTTCACATTAAGCTGCTTCTGCGGCCCGGCCAACGGGAGACTGCGTGCGGCGTCGGGGGTAAAATAGCTGAGATACCAGCCCTCGATAAAACGTCGAAAGGCGGCGACGCGAGGATGTTGTTTGAGGGAGCCAAGCGTGGCGATGCCAAGGCGGCGTTTATCGTCCAATTGCACGACTTCCGTTTCGGGGCTCTCAGTCGTTTCGGCATCCTCTATGAGGCGTTCAACGCTTACTCCTGGCTCGTCGGGGTCCAGTTGTTTACTGGCGATGGCAGTATCACCTTTCCACGCGACGCCTTTGCCGTTTTGGAGCCAGAGAAACGAGAGAGGGCGGCCAGTATTTTGGTTTTTCCGCCGTTGACGCAACCGCTCGCGCAGAACGTAAGGGCGGCCGGCCTCGTCTAGATCAATCGCCAGCTCATAGGTAATCGGCCGATCATTGCCTTCGCCACGATAATACACCTCGAACTCGATGGGGCCGGTTTGGCCGCGCGAACGGATGCGCTCAAAGCCACCGCGCCCGCGCGCGTCGCAAGCCTCCTCCACACCCTGTTTGAGGCAATCGGCGAGAAAGCCGAAGGCGTCGAAGAGGCTGGATTTCCCCACACCATTCTTGCCGATGACCACGCTCATAGGACTAAGCGGAGCGTTGCTATTGGCGTTCCAGAATTTGCCCATTTGCACGGCATGCAGGGCGCGATAATTGCGAACTTTGAAGCCTTCAAGTTTAGGCATGAGAGATTTGGGTTGGCGCAGTTGTTAAAGTGGTGGGCGACTGGAAGGAAAAAAATGAAACTCAAGCGGTGTCGGAGCGAGGTGCATCATGGCGATACCCTCACTTTTCCGGTGAGGAGGAGCTGCATCAGACCGCGTTTTTGGTGATCGATGGCGGCGCGTTGCTGGCGAAGGAGGCGGAGTTCGGCGTCGGCGGTGGAGAGGATGGCGGCGATGGCGCGTTGTTCTTCAACCGGCGGCAAGGGGAATTTGAAATAACCGAGGTCGTCGAACCAGATACGAATCCGGACACTCCCGTTACCGGCGGTGCCGACGAAATCAGCCGAAATGGCGGCGCGACGGACGTGATTTAGGTAATCCGACAGCAACAGAGATCCCCTCGTCCGGAACACCACGTAATCGGGACTCACCATGACCGGATCGTCCTTTTCCCAGCGGGCGATGTAGCCGATGTTGATTCGCATGGGATCGTACGCAAACCAGCCGCGCTCCACGATCTGGCAGCGATTGATCGTCGATCCCTGCACGTTTTCCCTCATAGGGACCATGCCCTCGGCCTTGGTAACTGCGTAGAGGCGAGTGCGATCAAGCTTTTGCCCGTTGCGAATGCTGCACTCATCTGCGACTTCAGAAAGCTCTACGCGCTTCCATGGTTTACCGAATCCCGGCAGGCGGCGTTGGCCGGTGAGGAGTTGTTGCATGAGGCCCTGTTTGCGGCGACCCTTGGCGGCGATGAGGGCGTCGAGTTTCTCCAGCGCCTCGTCCCACGTGCCGAGGATGTCGGCGATCTTTTGCTGCTCTGCCACATTTTTTGGCGCTGCAATTACCAAATTTTCGACATCCGATGCGCTGAGTGCAGGATAGTTTGATCCTGCGATCAATCGAGCGACTTGAAGAGTAAGCTTTCCACCAAAAAGCGACTGATACAGAAACGTGCCTGCGCAATGCTTCTTCGGGGACAAAACCGCGAAACCTGTGGATACTATAGTGTGACTAGGTTCGTCTTTAATAATAGCGAAACCTTGAAGATTTGGCCGAACAAGTGACATGATCACATCGCCCTTGGACACAAGACGACGAGCTCGCGATGGGGACTCTGAGAATGTGACTGTATCCTTCGGCCAATCAATCTGCCCCTTGTTGACGCACGAAATGTCAATGTATCGGAAAGCGTATGCCTTAGGCGTGTTTGCCGGTAATGCCCGAGGATTGATCTCAGCAAGTTCAGCGACCTCCTCCCAGTGCCAACCTTTTGGGAGCTTCATTTCCCGTCCTCCGGCTTCTTCCCTGTCTTCTTCTTCGGCCGCTCCAGTTGCTTCGCCTTCTTCACGGCTTCGTCGAAATCCTGCTCCACGGGCGATGGCTGGGTGTCGAGCAGGTGCTGATATTTTTCGTATTCCTGCTCGGCTTTCAGGCGAGCGGCTTCGGCAGTGATCGTGCCGGCGTGGGTGAGAATCTCGTGGTCGCTGATCTGGAGGAACTGGTCCAGCTTCTTGATCCAGTCCTGCATCGTCATGGGCCTGCGGTTCATCGCCTGCAGCTCCGCAAATTCGAGGTAGATGGTGACGATGCGATTGAGCTGATCGATTTCCTCGGCGGACAGGTAGTTTTTGGCAATGGCGACATCGGCTTTTCGCGGTCTCACCTGTCCCTTGGGCCATGACGTAAGTCCGGCGTTCGGTTTGTTGGCATCGGAGCGATCACGAATCACCTCCGCGGACGTGTGGCCGTGCGCGGCCCAGTGCATCTTGTTTTGCACGATGGCGAAGAACTGCTGCGAGGGCTCGGCGCGCGGGTCGTAGTCGACGCTGGTTGCGTAGATTTCGAGGACCTTGCGCCAGAATTCCTTTTCCGACGACCGGATGTCGCGGATGCGGGCGAGGAGCTGATCGAAGTAGTTGCTGCCCTTGCCTTGCTTGAATTTCTCGTCGTTGAGGACAAAACCCTTTACGAGGTAGTCGCGGAGCTGCTGGGTGGCCCAGATGCGGAACTGGACGCCGCGATGGCATTTTACGCGGTAACCGACGGAAATGATGACATCGAGAGAGTAGTGCTCGATGTTGCGGATGACCTCACGGGCACCCTCTTTTTGAACCGTGGCAAAATTTGCCACGGTTGCCCCTGGCTTCAGTTCAGCCTCTGAAAATACGTTTTTGATGTGCTTGAGGATAACGGACTTATCGCGCTGGAAGAGCTCGCCGATCTGCCCGGCGGAGAGCCAGACGGTTTCGTTGACGAGCCGCACATCCACCCGCGTCTGCCCGTCTTCGGTCTGAAAAAGAATGATTTCGCCGGGGTCGTTCATAAGCCCAACTCCTTCAGGTAGCCATCCATCTTCTGACGGACGGCGACAAGTTCGCCCTCGAGTTGGGCGATCTCTTTTTTCACGGCCTTGAGGTCGATCTCAGCCTCTTCTTCGAACGTATCGACGTAGCGCGGGATATTGAGGTTGCAGTCGTTGTCGGCGATCTCCTGGGCGGTGGCGCGGTAGGCGTATTTATCGACCGTTTGAAACGCCCGGAACGTTGCTACAATCTTGTCGAGGTTTGCTTCGGTGAGGAGGTTTTGATTCTTTGCGTCGGCGTAGTCGCGGGAGGCATCGATGAAGAGAACGTCGCCGTGGGTTTTGGCCTTGTTGAAAAGGAGGATTGCAGCGGGGATGCCGGTGCCAAAGAAGAGGTTGGCGGGTAGTCCTATCACGGCCTCCAGGAAGTTCTCCTGGATGAGTTTTTGGCGGATGCGACCTTCGGCGGCACCCCGGAAGAGGACGCCGTGGGGAACGACAACGCCGACGCGACCGGTGCCGGCGCGGGCAGTCTCGATCATGTGAGTGATGAAGGCGTAGTCGCCTTTGCCCTTGGGCGGAATGCCCCGGTGATAGCGGCGGAAAGGATCGGCTTCGGCTTCCGCGATGCCCCATTGATCGAGAGAGAACGGAGGGTTGGCGACGACGATGTCGAACTTCATCAACAGATCGCCTTCGACGAGGCGAGGATTGCGTAGCGTATCCCCCCATTCGATGCGGAAACTGTCCATGCCGTGCAGGAACATGTTCATGCGGCACAGGGCGTGGGTGGTGCCGTTGCTCTCCTGGCCGAAGAGGGCAAAATCGCGTCCGTCGGCCTGACGCCCCACCTTGATGAGAAGTGACCCCGAGCCGCAGGTGGGGTCGCAAATGGTGTCGCCTTTCTTGGGTTTGAGCAGGCGGGCAAGAAGCGTGGACACCTGGCCGGGGGTGTAAAATTCGCCGGCTTTCTTCCCAGCGTCGGAAGCGAATTTTTCCAACAGATATTCGTAAACGTTGCCGATCACGTCCTCATCGCCGATGACCGAGGGCCGGAGGTCCAGGCGCGGGTCGGCGAAGACTTCGAGGAGGCCCTTGATGCGGGTGTTGCGCTCTTTGGTCTGGCCGAGCTTGCCCTCGGAATTAAAGTCCACTTCGCGGAAGACGCCTTCGAGTTTGGCCTTGTTCGCCTCCTCGATATGTTCGAGCGCGATATTGATGCGCTGGCCGATATCGGCTCCGTGACGCTGGGCAAAGAGGCTGTCGAAGTCCGCGCCCGCGGGCAGGAGAAAACGCTCGCGGGCAAGGCGGCGGGCAACGCGGTTCGCATCGCCTTTGTATTCGAGAAGATAAGCCGCCCGGTGATCCTTGATGACGTCGCTGACGTATTTCACGAACAGCATGACGAGGATGTAGTTCTTGTAATCGGACGGATCGAGACTGCCGCGGAAGGTATCACAGGCGCGCCACGCGACGTTGTTGATCTCGTCTTGATTGATCTTGGGCATAGACAGCAACAGGGATGGTTAGACGTGAAGAGACTGGAGAATGGCGCGGTCGATCAAAATGGCGCGACGGCTGGCAAGCGTTTCCATGAGGCGCTTTTCGCGGAGCCTCAACTCGTGGAGTTCGGAGATGGCGCGTTGGCGAGCCAGTGGCGGAAGCGGAATCTCCAACTCCCCCAACGCACTGGAGGGAAGCGAGCGGACATAGGAGCCGCGCGCCCGCGCATTGAGATTTTCTTGAGTGGACGAAAGATTGAGAAACCAGCGCATATAGGCGGGGATGAGCACTCCGCCATGGGGCCGGATGACCAAAAACTGGCTACCTGCGACAGCCGGACGTCCGCCTTCGAAGACAGCCGCAGTCATCCGAGTGCCTCGAGCGGCGAGCAACACCTCACCGGCGCGCAACCCCGAGCGATGCGCGGTGACTTCATCGAGCCGAATCAGATTTGGCTCGGCGATGCAGAGATTGCCATCTCTGGAGAGATCACCGATGCGAACAAGGTGGTGCGTGCCGGTCGGGTCGTGACGCGATGCATCGGCCCCCCGAAGCGTGATGCCAAGTTGGACGTCGGCGACTTCTCGGAGCTGCGCCTGCACTGGTTTCATTATCTATCCCACCGGAGATTTTTGGTGCGAATGGATTTCAGACATGGATATCATTTTAAGTAAAGAACTCTTTTAATGCACAAATTAAAGTGTGTATAGAAAGCTTCGCGAATTAGTTCCACTTACTTGAGCAGGGTCCGGCACAGGTCACCGGTCGTGCTTCGGCAACAGGAAATCCGGCCCGCCGAGGTGAAAGCGGGAAAAACTGGCGTCGGGCCGGCGGGTTTTGGTTTCCAGCTCCTTCCCAAATCGAGGCGGCGATGGCATTCGCCGCGAGATCGCGAGGATCAGACCTCAGTAAACCGCTCTCCGTAGGGGAAAAAGACGAGCCAGTCCAAATCCCTGGATTTTCAGAGAAGCGGTGCTTTGGGACATTGAGTCGGACGCGAGGGGGTTGAAGTGGCAGGAACATCGTTTGGGACCGGATCATCCCGCCGGAGGGCGTCCAATCCTCGCTGTTGGCCACCCCTTGTTGTGGTCGAGTCCCTTGGCGACCATCAAGGAACCTTGGGTCCGATCTCCTGAATCCGAACCGTGATGTCCTCTATTTCATGAGAAAGGTCACAGCCTGGATGCGATTGAACTCGAATGGAATTCGGGAGTGGAGTCTGAACAGCAAGAACGCCGAAAAGCAGGATGCCAGCCTTGACCCCCGCACGGCTGAATGATAGCGTTGCTCTGTTAAAAGTGCGGGAAGTCATTCGGTTGGTTGAGAACCATGGCTGGTATCACTTGGTAACAAACGGAAGCCACCGTCAATACAAGCATCCGGTCAAGAAAGGTCGAGTGACCATCGCGGGGCATCCCTGCGACGACCTCCGGCCCGGCAACTCAACAGCATCCTGAACCAAGCTGGGTTGAAATGAACTTGAGACAGTATTGGATCGTCATTGAACGAGGGCCGCACAACTGCTCGGCCTTCTCGCCCGATGTGCTTGGCTGCGCCGCGACGGGATCAAGCGTGGAACAAACCTTGGCGGGGATGCGCCGAGCATTGCGTCTCCATCTGGAGGGCATGATCGAGGATGGCGATCCACTTCCGCGTTCACACAATCTTTCGTGGCATCTCCGTCACTCTGACGGTTTTGCACCCGCTTTGGACGATCTGATCACTCAGATCGAGGTGGAACTACCGGTACACGGACGCGTTTTCGCGGCGGCATAATCCAATGACCTTCCGGCATCGAGATCGGGAGCCACAGTCCTGGCAGAGTTTCAAACGGGTCAAGCGCCGCCGCAGACCCGGCGGAATCGTCACGTTGCGCGTTCAGAACGATAGTCCAACTAGTCGTGGCAAAAACGCGGTCATGCAGGGCAGGCTCCGGCAGGTTGCGGTCCAACGGCATGGGGTTTGGTGTAGTGTGGAATTCGCCTTTTCAAGCTGAAATCAGGATAGGCGTTCCACGATCTTTATAGCAAGGAAATCCCCGACATGAAATCCCTTCCAGCACGGTCGTGTGCTCCTTATTATTAACCCCCAATCACTTCAGGTATTTCTCCAGGGGCGGATAAAGCAGTTCTTTGACCTCGGGGCTGTCCATGGTTTCAGGCGTGACGAGCACCACTCCAGTGTCCACCATTTTCTCGACTTTCTTACCCTCAAGATGGTTGACCAGGGTCATGACGCCCAGGTAACCCATGAGGACAGGATTCTGCACCACCAACCCCTGGACATCGCCGCTTTTCATGTCTTTAACCGACTGCGAACCGGCGTCGAACCCGATCATTTTGACTTTACCGCCAGCTTTTCCGATGTCCCGAAGGGCTTTGGTCATAGCGATGGTGGAGGGTTCGTTGGCGCAGAAGACCCCGTTCACCTGGCGGCCGAAACGGTTGAGCAGATTTTGCGACACTCCATAAGCGGTTTCGCGGGTGGCTCCGGCATATTGATCTGAGGAAATGAGTTTGATGCCAGGATGTTTGTTGATCTCATCGAGGAAGCCCGCCTCACGGGCTTCGGTGCTGGCCGAGCCCACTGCATAGCGGAGAAGAATCACATTGCCTTTGCCTCCCAGCAATTTGGCGAGATGCGCTGCGGCAAGCTGGCCGCCCTTGTGATTGTCCGTGGCCACGAAGCTGATGTACTTGTCAGACTTCAATCCAGAATCGATCACCACGACCGGGATTTTGGCATGGCTGGCGGTGAGCACCGGCCGGGCTAGGGCCTGCGAATCCAGCGGTGCCAGCACGATGCCATGGACGTGGCGGCTGATGAAGTTCTCAACCACTTGGATCTGCTGGTCGCGGTCGTCCTCCCGCAGCGGTCCTTTCCAGATGACCTCAACTTTCGTGCCTTTAGCGGCGAGTTCATCGCGGGCCTTGAAGGCTCCCGCGTTGATGGATTTCCAAAATTCGTGAGTGGTCCCCTTCGGGATCACCGCGATGGTGTATTGTTTCGCCTGACCCAAGGAGCTGACCGTGATCAGCGGAATGCACAAAACGGAAAGGAACAAACGCAGTGGAAGTGTCATGAGGTCCACTCTAGTGAAACAGTTCCCACATTTCAACTGTCTCGTTTGGCTTGCGCAATTTTTCTGGTGGCGCCGACCCAAGGGGCGATGAAACTCAGACAAAACCCTGCCAATGCAGCTCGTGGATACTCGGTCCACGCCGCCCAGAGCGGTGCTTTGTCGCGCAGTAGATCCCGCAGCCACAAGAGCAGGATCGCGAAACAAAGCCCTCCAATCAAGAATTCCAGCAGTTGTTGGCGGACGCTCGCGGGGGTTTTGAGCAATTGGCAGCGCCGCGCCGCTGCTAAACCGATTCCAAAACCAAGCAGGATTCCCGCCGTAAGAGTGTCCAGGGACCGGATCAAAATCGGGTCCACCTTCCACGAGACCGGGTCGGGATCGCCCCGGATGATGTAGATCAGCCAGGTATGCAATCCGAGGATAGCGACTGAACCGGCAGCGCTGACGAGAATGACACGGGCTCCGTCGAGCGCCTCCAGGAAGGGCTCCAAACGAGGCCACAGGCATCTGAAAACGGCGAGCAATACTAGGCCAATCGACGCGCCCGCGAGGACGTCGCTCGGAAAGTGAACCCCCAGATACACGCGCGAAACGCAGACGATCAGGATGATGCCTGTTGCCGCCGCAAGGCTCCATCTGCGCCGAAATTCCAAAGCCAAATAAAGCCACAGCGCGGTGGCAAGGAGCGCGTGGCCCGAGGGCATCGCGTAGCTGCTTCCGATAGGTGAAAGAGAGATGATCCGGGAATCGACCCAGTCCGGACGAGGCCAATGAAGACGCAGTTTCAGCGTGTTGGTGACCGCGTTGCAGAGAGCGAACAGGGCGATAAATCGAATGCCAATCCGGCGGTTGAATCCAAGAAAAAGGGCCGGAATGATCAAATAAAACACCTCCGCACCCAGGTAGCTGGCTCCTCGCAAGAACAGCATCCAGGTCCTGTGAGTCTGGAGCAGAATGATCCATGGGATCTCGAACAAGTGCAGGTTTTCCATGAGGTTCCGTGGCCGGACGTCAGGCGAAAATCTCTCGAACCACGTTTCCGTGAACGTCCGTGAGCCGGAAATCCCTTCCGGCATGTCGGAAGGTGAGCTCCTCATGGTCGATCCCCATCAGGGCAAGCAACGTGGCGTGCAGATCGTGGACATGCACTTTTTGATCGACGCAATAGAAGCCGTATTCATCGGTCTCGCCGTAGCTGAATCCTCGTTTGACACCGCCTCCAGCAAGCCACATGGAGAAGGCGTGCGGATGGTGATCTCGTCCATCCTTGCCCTGCAGCGTGGGAGTTCGGCCGAACTCGCCTCCCCACAAGACTAATGTGTCATCCAGCAACCCGCGGGCTTTGAGATCGGTCAGCAGCGCCGCGATCGGGCGGTCGACTTCGACGCCCAACCGCCCGTGGTCCGCCGTCAGGTTCTCGTGTTGATCCCAGTAGCCGTGGGTGGCCTGGACGAACCGCACGCCGCGCTCGCTGAAACGGCGGGCCAGCAGACAGAGCCTGCCGAACGCCGCTGTTCGGGGGTCTTCGAGCCCGTAGAGTTTTCGCGTGGCTTCGCTTTCACGCGAGATGTCCATCGTCTCCGGAGCCTCGTTTTGCATGCGAAATGCCAGCTCGAAAGACTCGATGCGCGACTCCAGCGCCGTGTCGATTGGGAGGCCCTGAAACCGGGTCCTCTCCAGGTCTCGAAGGAGGTCAATTTGAGATCGTTGCAGCCCCGCATCGGGGGTCTCACTCTTGAGATACGCGATGCTGGGAGGCTCGGTTGGACTGCCACCGGCGATGGGTGTGCCCTGGTGCGACGCGGGCAAGAAGGCGCTCGACCAGTTGCCTACACCCCCGTGGCCATAGCTGGGGTTCAGAGTCACAAAGCTCGGTAGATTCTGGTTTTCGCTGCCAAGCCCGTAGGAGATCCACGATCCCATGCTGGGGCGCACGAACGTATCCGAACCCGTGTGCAATTTGAGCAACGCTCCTCCATGAGCCTCGTTTGTGCCATGCACAGTTTTCAGGACGCAGAGGTCGTCCGCGTGCTGGCCGACATTGGGGAAAAGGTCGCTGATTTTCGTGCCGCTTTGTCCGTAGGAACGAAATTCCCACGGCGATTTGTAAAGGTTCCCTGTTTTGGCAAATTGAATGCGCGGCTTGGCGAAGGGTAAGGACTTTCCGCTGTCCGCGACGAGTCTCGGTTTGAAATCGAACGTGTCCACGTGGGATGGACCGCCATGCATGAACAGAAAGATGATTCGTTTGGCGCGGGCTCGTGTGTGGGGCGGCTTGGACAGAAGTGGAGAAGAAGGGGCTGGGCTAGGACGGCCTTTCGTGCCCTCCGCGAGGAGCGAGAGCAGGGCCAACTCGCCGAAACCGACGCCGCAGCGGCGCAGCAGATCGCGTCGGCTAAGGGGGACGCGCCCTGGCTTGATGATGTCTGAGAGGTTCATTCGCGATGGTTAAATTCGTTGGAAGCCAGCAGCGTGCGGCAGAGCGTTTCAAAGGCGGCTTGCGGCGGGAGTCGGGACGGCAATTTTGAAGAATCATCCGTGGGCGAATGGGTGCCGGAGGGGGTGCGCAGGAATATCAAACACTGACTCTCCTCAGCACGTGTCGGGGGGCGCGAATACACGACCTCATAGACCCAGCGGACGCGGCTTTCGGGGCTTTCCGGGTGCGATTTAAAGGCGCGGCGCGCCAGGCCAGCAGCGCATTCTTTCATGAGCGAACTGTTCAAAAAAAAGAGGGCTTGATGGGGCACCGTGGTGGCCGCTCTCAGGCTCACCCCCACGCTGGGGTTTGCAAAATCGAAGATCGTGAAAACATCAAACACCCGGTCCCTGACCACCGGGAGGTAGAGCGAACGCTTGTGAGACTTAAACGCAGATTCTTCCCGCGGCACATAATCGGCGTTCTTCCACCCCACCAGCGTGCCGCCCATGGAGCTGTCGAGCAGCCCGGACACTTTCAACATCGAATCGCGGATCATCTCCGCTTCGTGTCGTTGCCTCGGAAAATATGACAACAACCGGTTGTCGGGATCCATGATGCGGGCTCGCTCCAGCGAAGCGGCGACGCTCCTGTCCGCCTGCCCAAGAGCGGCGGATGTGGCTGCTTTTTGCGCGTCCAAAGAGGATCCCTGCTGGTAGGTTGCGGAGGCAAGAATCAGCCGGTGCAGATGTTTGATGCTCCATCCTGACCGCACGAACTCGAGGGAGAGCCAGTCGAGCAATTCGGGGTGCGTGGGGGGGTCTCCGCGAACTCCAAAATTATCGCTGGTCTTGACCAGTCCGGTCCCGAAATGGCCCTGCCAAACACGATTGACGATCACCCGCGCGGCGAGCGGGTTTTGGGTCGAGGCCAGCCACTGGGCCATCTGGAGACGTCCGCTCTGCTTGGAAGCCAGGGTGGGCGCCTCGCTGGTGGCCAGCGATCCGGGAAGACCACGTGCCACCGGAAAAGCGGCCAGGGTGAGATGATTGCCGCGAATGTGAACAGGCAGATCCACCGGCTTGTCTTCGGTGACGCCCATCGCAAATTGGGCGGGTGGGGGTCCCATGCCAAGGAGGGCATCCCGGTCCTTCTCGAGAGATTCCAGTTGTTGGACCGTTTCTTTGGGATAATCCTTGCGAGGCTCTTTTGGCAGCTTTTGTCCGCTTTTGTTCGTGAGTTCGCTGTTGGCCTTGGCGACCAAGGAATCAAGGGTCTTCTGCGCGGATTTCACCAAAGCCTGGTGCGCTTCCAGCCTCTTCATGTCCGCCGCAGGTGTGATGTTCACCTCGCTCCACTGCGAAACGAAATCCAGATTTTGCATCGAACGCGTGCTTTTCAACACTCCGGCCAAGGCGTAATAATCTTCCGTGGGGATGGGGTCGAACTTGTGATCGTGACAACGGGCACAGGAAATCGTCAGACCAAGAAACGCGCGGCTCACGGTATCGATTTGTTCATCCACCACGTCCATGACGAGTTTCGCTTTGTCCTGCTCGGCAAGCATCTTGGGCCCAAGCACAAGGAATCCCGTGGCGATCTGGGCGTCGAACCCGCGCGACTCGCTCTCATGGACTGGGAGGAGGTCGCCAGCCAGTTGTTCGATGATGAATTGGTCGAACGGCTTGTCTTCGTTGAAAGCGCGGACGACGTAATCCCGGTAGCGCCACGCGTGAGACATGGCTTTGTTTTCGTCCTGTCCATTGCTGTCGGCGTATCGAGCCACATCCAGCCAGTGCCGCCCCCAACGCTCTCCATAAGTCGGTGAACTCAAGAAGTGCTCGATCAGCCTTCCCGTGGCATCGGGGGAAGTGTCATCCAAATAGGTCTCGATTTCTTCGGGAGAGGGAGGCAACCCAGTGAGATCCAGGGCGACGCGGCGAGCCAAGGCGCGTCGGTTGGCTTGTGGAGCGCGAACCAGCTTTTCCGCTTCGAGTGGGCGCTGAATAAACAGATCGATCGGGTTCAAACCCGGTTTGTCATCCCCGGCTCGGGGGGGTGGTCTCGGAATCTTGACCGACGCGAGGGGTTGGAACGACCAGTGGGGTGGAGACGCTTCGGCTGTGCCTAGGGGGATGCTGGCAAAGGTGCTGATGAGAATGATCCACAAAAAATGCAGGATTTCCAACGTTTGGAGATTTTCCCTGCGCAAGCGCCGTGCTGTAGGGCACGGTGTCCCCAGGCAACCGTCGGGAATTTGGAAGATCGCGAGCCTTGCCGGGTCAGTGCGAACACGGCACACCCCCGCTGCAGGGTGCTGACGGAAACCCGCGCTGGAACGGCAGTCATGGATGGGGTTCAACCGATTCATTTCAACTTCGGAATGCTTTAGCCTAGCACAAGTTTGGATTCGCCTCGTGGCAGGTCCAAACAGACGAGGGTCGAGGTTCCTGCATTGTGCCAGGTTCCAGATCGCAGACCCTGGCGCGACGCGATCTCTTGCAACGGGGTCACATGGCCCTGCGCCTCCAGCCGAACGGCACGCTTCGGCAACGACACAGTGAAGTCTTTGCAGGCGAAAGGGGCGCTCAACCGCACTTCCGCACCGTTTGAGGACGATTGAAGCGTCGTCAATTCCTTCGCAGCCCAATAGCGCGAAACCTCGCTTAGCTTCATCCAGATGATCGGGTCGCGACGTTCATTCAAGCGGCGCACCACCTCCTTGAAAATGTTGAACCCGACTTCTTCGCCATTGAAAAACATGCCCGTCCAATGCGCCAGCATGAGCGCGGGTTCACCCCGTTTGATTATCTCGACAAGTCTTCCTGATTGCAGGTCTTGCGAAATAAACTTGTCGGCCCCACCAGGGGGTGTGTTGTCCCAGCCGCCCGTCCAATCCCCGGTGCAGGCGATGATGCTCACCACGCATCGAGGATCTGGAGACTGCAAACCCGACGCATACTCCACGCGCGGTGCGACGCTCGCGTCACCTTTGTCGTAGAGATGGCGGAAGTAATGAGGAATCTCGGCTTTGAACACGTCACGCACAGATTGGAGTGTGGCCTGCGCGAGTTGCGGCAGGGCGCGAGTGCCGAATCCCCCAGGAGTGGTGATGCCTTCGCAGGGCAATCCGACGTTCTTCAGGATCCGCAGTGCGTAGGCCAGGTAGTCGGCGATTTCGTCGGTGGACCGTCCCGTGGTCCATTCCCAGTTCTCCATGAACTTGAGCGAATGATCCTCGTAGGGGTGGCCCGTTTTGAGGTCGATCACCCGTGTGTGGGTCACCATTTCAGGATGGATATCCCAGTGGGGCATCATGAGAGTTCGCACCAAATCAAGGCTCTCGCGCAGCTCCTTCTGGGACCAACCTGGCAGGCCTCGGTCCAACCGTCCCACGCACGCCGGGTAGGGGACGATGCTGTATTTGCCCTTCACGCCTTGCTCGGCGCACCAGCTGCCGAACTTCCTGACGAACGAATCAGGGATCTCCCTCGGCCACTCGCGCCAGTTGTGTGTGTAGGGTTTCCCTCCCCAGGCCTCCGCAAACTGTGGCACCGCAAAATGGTTCACATTCACCAGGCAAGTTGAATCGTCAATGATCATCGCGACCGGAACGCGGTCGCGTGGGTTCAGGACTTTGATTTGATCGCCGCGAGGCGGGCGGTCCCCCGGCGCTTGAGCAAGCAACGCCGGCGCGCTCCTCAACGCCGCGCTTGCGCCAAGGCCGAGCCCGAGGGTTTTCAGGAATTCTCGCTGAGTGTCAGGGCGGTTGTTCATGGTCATCTTTCGGTTCGTCTGGTTGTCATGGAACAATCTCGGTTCCAATGCCGGCATCCGTGAAAATTTCGAGCAGCACCGCATGGGGCACGCGTCCGTCCACAAACGAAACCTTGTCCACTCCCGCGCGGATGGCGGCGGCGGCGCTGTCTACTTTTGGGATCATCCCCTTATCCACGATCCCCGACTTTTTCAGGGCGTCCATTTCGCCGATCCCGAGGTGCGAGATCACCGTGGACGGGTCTTTGGGATCGCGCATGAGCCCTGGCACATCGCTCATGAAAACAAGGCGACGGGCTTTGAGCGCGATGGCTGCCTGGGCTGCCGCGACATCCGCGTTGCAATTGTAAAGGCGTCCCTCCTCATCCCGCGCGGTGGGGCTGATCACCGGTGTGATGCCCGCCGCAATGCACTTGAGCAACGGGGTCGTGTTCACGGAGATGACCTCGCCCACGTAGCCAGCATCAATCTTCTCGCCGTGCGGTCCGGCGATCCAGAGTTTGCGGCAACAAAAAATGTCACTGCCCGCAAATCCTCTCGCGACCCCGCCCAGCTCGTTGATCGCCCGCACCACTTCGGGATTGATTTCGCGCGAGAGGACCTGCTCCACGACGTTAACCGTGGCTTGGTCCGTGATGCGTTGGCCTTGAATAAACCGCGCCGAAAGGCCCGCCGCTTCCATGGCGCGAGTGATGGCTTTGCCGCCCCCATGCACGACCACAGGATTGATCTCAACCGCCTCCAAAAAGACTATGTCCCGGGCGACGCTAAAGCGAATCGAGGGGTCCGCCGAGTCCATGAAGCTGCCGCCATACTTGACGACAAACGTGGCGTGGCTGAATCGTTGGATGTAGGGAAGCGCCTCAAGGAGAGTTGCCGTTTTTAGAATCAGATCGTGCATGGAGTTAGCTTGTTCAAATCTGTGTCAAAACCGCCACACTCCGCAAGAACGAATGCATCAGGCGACGCCACTCCACTGCATTCATAAGTGAAGCCACTGTGGGCGGGCTTCACTGAAGCCCGCTCTGGAGCGTGGACATTAAGAAGTGGGCGGGCTTCACTGAAGCCCGCTCCGCTCCTCGGTTCCCACCGCCCTCGATTGTGCGCCCGAAGTTGTTGGTAAAGTGGCGGAGCCGTCCCGGCTATGCCCGGAGCAGCGGCGGGACGCCGCTGCCACTTTAGAAGCGACACATTGGGTTTGTCTCAGGTCCTGCTCAACGACCAACAACTTCGGGATGCACCCCTCGATTCATCCTGGATTTAGAAACTTGCCAGAAGCCGCACTGGCCCCTAATTTCGGGAAATATCAAGCGCTTGGTTAGCTCGCTGTTTTGCCTATATGGAGTCGGGGGAGATGGTTGAGAACCATTGATGCGCCCGCATGACCCTTTGACCGTTATGGAAGAAAAAACTATTTGGAAAGGCACCTCCTCGCCGGTGATCAATTTCGGCCTGTATGGGCTGTGCGCGTTCATTGCCGCTGCGGTGGTGTCTGGCGGCATCTTTGCTTCATCTTGGGTCTTTGGCTTACTAATAATCGTGCCCGTGACTCTCGCCCTGTGGAAATCGGTGGAAAACAGGTGTCGCTTGTACGAAGTCACCACCGAGCGGATCAGGATCAGCACGGGTGTGCTCACAAGGCGCACGGAGGAACTGGAGCTTTATCGTGTCAAAGACACCGCGTTGGTGGAACCGCTCCTTTACCGACTGTTCGGCACCGGCAATGTCGTGCTGAATTCGACTGACAATTCGACCCCTGTGGTCACTCTGGAAGCCGTGAGGCAAGCCGCTGCACTGCGGGAGGAATTGCGCAAGAATGTCGAACAGTGCCGCGCAAGGAAACGCGTCCGCATAGCGGAGCTTGAGTGAGATCTTCGGAACATCGAGAAGGCTCCGCAAGCTTGTCCCACGAACGGATGGAGATTTCTTCATTCAGTTCACCTGTCCCGTCGCATTGACGCCCCAGGAACCCGGCTCTACCTTTCTCGCATGACTGAAGTTCTGGAAAAGCAATGGCCCGGCCTAGATCGCTTTCCCGTGCGCAAGCTGATGCCGCAAGATCGCTTCGAGCCGATCGCGACAGAAATCTACGCCCTTAAGAAGCAGCTGAACGCCGTGATCCTCGCGCACAATTACCAGGTCGGCGAGATCCAGGACGTGGCGGATTACGTGGGCGACTCGCTCGGGTTGGCGCAACAAGCGGCCAAGACCAACGCCGACGTCATCGTCTTCTGCGGCGTGCATTTCATGGCCGAGACGGCGAAGATTTTGAACCCGAACAAAATCGTCGTGCTGCCGGACAAGGACGCGGGCTGCTCGCTCGAAGAAAGCTGCCCCGCCGACAAGCTGGCGGAATTGCAGGCGACGAACCCCAATTTCTGGACGATCGCTTACATCAATTGCAGCGCAGCGGTGAAGGCGCTTTGCGACGTGATTGTCACCAGCGGCAACGCGGAGCAAATCGTCCGCGCGGCGCCACTGGACAAAGACCTGCTCTTCGTGCCCGACGAAAATCTCGGCGAGTGGGTGATTGAGCAAACCGGCCGCCCAATGACGTTGTGGAGGGGCAATTGCTACGCGCACGCCGAGTTCCGCCGCGACGCGGTGCTGAAGCTGCGCGAGAAATTTCCGCAGGCAAAGGTCGTGGTTCATCCCGAGGCGCTGCGGGAAGTGCGCGAGGCCGCCGATGCCGTCTGCTCCACCGAGAAGATGATCACCTACTGCCAGACCAGCCCGGCGACGCAATTCGTGATCGTGACCGAGTCGGGTATCATCCACCGGATGCAGAAGGAATGTCCGGGCAAAGAATTCATCTGCACGCCCACATTCGACGTGATGCGACTGCCCGGCGACAACTGCCGTTGCAGTGAGTGCAAATACATGAAGTTGAACACCCTTGAGAAAGTCCGCGACTGCATGAAGAAGCTCGCCCCGCGCATTGAGTTGCCGGATGATATCCTACGCCGCGCGCGACTGCCGATCGAGCGGATGCTAGAGATTTCGGCGAGGCCAAATTAATGCAAAGCCCGATCTCAAGGGCGCGAACGCTCGCCCCCAACAGGTTGACGTGAAGCTCCGATGTCACACTCTTCAGAGCCTCATGACCCCGCTTAACCCCATTCTCCCGATCCCGCAACCCTTGCCGCAGCTCCGCATGCGCGGGGTGTGCAAAGCCTTTGGGGCCACGCGCGCCTTGAATGGAGTCTGCCTTGATGTCGGCGCGGGGGAGGTCCACGCGCTCATCGGTGAAAACGGGGCCGGCAAAAGCACGCTCATGAAAGTCTTGAGCGGAGCCCACACTCCGGACAGCGGATCGATCGAGCTGGAGGGCCAGCCTTTCGCCCCACGAAATCCGCTGCACGCGAGGGAATGCGGCATCGCGATGATTTACCAGGAGCTGACCCTGGCACCCCATCTGACGGTGGAAGCCAATATCGTCCTGGGCAAAGAACCTCGGAGGTTCGGATGGTTGAACCCTCGAAAAACCCGCGAACTAGCGCGCGCGGCGCTGTCGGAGCTGCATCATGAATCGATCCGGCCGGATGTGGCGGTCGGTGCCCTCACCATCGCGGAACAGCAGATCGTGGAAATCGCGCGCGCTTTGGTCGGATCTCCCAAAATTCTGATCATGGATGAACCCACCAGCAGCCTTTCGCAGGTGGATGCGGAGAACCTTTTCGCGGTGATCGCGAGGCTGAGTCAGAGAAGGGTGAGCGTGGTTTACATCAGCCACTTTCTGGAGGAATGCCAGCGGGTTTGCCAGCGTTACACCGTCCTGCGAGACGGGGAAACGGTGGGAACAGGCGACCTCAAAACGGTGGCGTTGACCGAGATCATCCAGCGCATGGTCGGACGCGAGGTGAAAGACATCTACCCTCGATCCAAGCGGCGCTTGGGAACAACGGTCTTGAAGCTCACGAACATAAGAGGCCTGCGCAAACCCAAAGATGTTTCCTTGGCGCTTCGAGAGGGCGAGATCCTCGGCATCGCCGGCCTCATCGGCACGGGGCGCACGGAAATGTTGCGCGCCGTGTTCGGGCTCGACCTATTGAAAGCGGGAGATGTGGTATTGTGGTCCAAGGAATGCAGTCATGCCACCCCATCCCGCCGCCTTCGCCAAGGGGTGGGGTTGCTCAGCGAAAACCGCAAGGAAGAGGGGCTCCTGCTCAACCGCAGCCTCGCCGACAATCTCACGCTCACTCATTTCGCTCCGGTCAGCCGCTGGGGATTGGTGAACGCGAACAGGCAACGCGAACAAGCACGTGCCTGGATCAGCAAGTTGGAGATCAAGGCACAAAGCCCGGACCAGCCTGTCGGACAACTCTCGGGCGGCAACCAGCAGAAGGTCGCCATCGCACGACTGCTGCACCACGAAGCGCGCATTTTGCTCTTCGACGAGCCCACCCGGGGCATCGATGTGAAAAGCAAGGCCCAGATCTACAAGTTGATGTTCGAGCTCGCGGCCCAGGGGCGCGCGGTCGTGTTCGTCAGCTCCTATCTTCCTGAATTGTTAGGTGTTTGCGACACCCTCGGCGTGATGTGCCGCGGAGTGCTTTCATCTGTGAAACCGGCGTCCGAGTGGACGGAACATTCCATCATCGCCGCCGCCATCGGCCACACCGACACCGCATGATCCAAGTCGCCGCCCATTTCCACGAATGAGCTAACAACTTCTCAAAACGGGCTCTCTCCCATACTCTACCCCTCATGTCTGAAGAATCCGCGACATCCGGCCACAGATGGTCCAGACTGCTGAACACGTTCGGGCCTTTCCTCGGCCTGCTGCTGGTCATTGCCCTCTTTTCATTAAACGCCGAAGTGCGTCCCTATTTTTTGTCCGGGTCCAATTTTAAGATCATCCTCACGCAAACGGTGATTGTCGCCATCGGCGCCCTCGGGATGACCTTGATCATCGTGAGCGGCGGCATCGATCTGAGCGTGGGTTCCGTGGTCGCCCTGACGAGTGTGACCGGAGCGATTTTGTTGATGCAACAGCTCTCGGCCACCCAAGCAGCTTTTTTCACGATCCTCACCGGTGGCGCCATTGGCCTGCTCAACGGCGCCGTGATTGCCGGTCTGCGCATGCTGCCTTTCATAGTGACCCTTGGCATGATGGGCATTGCGCGTGGCGTGGCCAAATGGATCGCCAAGAACCAGACCGTCAATGCCCCCGACAATCCCATTAACCGATTGATGGAGCTTCAGGACCCAGACCATTTGTTTCCCCTGCCCTACGGAGTGTGGATCGCCGTCGGGCTGGCTCTGGCCACCTCAGTCCTGCTGAAACAAACGGTGTTCGGGAGATATGTCTTTGCCATCGGCTCAAATGAGGCCACCGCGCGCCTCTGCGGCATCCGCGTGCGCCTCGTCAAAGTCGGAATTTACGGTCTGGCCGGCCTCTTTGTCGGGGCCTCAGGCTTGATGCAACTCTCCCGCCTGACCCAAGGCGACCCCACGGTCGCGGCCGGTCTTGAACTCGATATCATCGCTGCCGTGGTCATCGGCGGCGCCAGCCTCAACGGAGGAACAGGCAGCATCCTGGGCTCAATGATCGGAGCCTTCATCATGGCTGTCCTGCGCAACGGCACCAACCAGATGGGCTGGAGCACCTACACCCAGGAAATTATCATCGGAGTGGTCATCATCATCGCCGTGGGCGTGGACAAACTGCGCCAGGCAAGGAGTGTGTAGCAAGGGGCGTTTGGGTTCCGTTTGGACCCCAGAGAGCGCAGTGCGGATTCCTCCGCAGAGGGTTGAGGTGCTCCTCAACCCTGATAATGACATATGGGAGGGCTCACGTTCTGGAATGCTTCAGTGATTTTCCAACTTTCTCAAAATTCCCCGCTCCCAACCGTAATCGTAATCGTAATCGTAATCGTAATCGTAATCGTAATCGTAATCGTAATCGTAATCGTAATCGTAATCGTAATCCACCCCTCTGTTTCATCGGCAACACCCTCCGCGTTACGATGACGATCCGGAAAAACGAAGCAATTGAACGCGGCTCGTCCGGATTGCGATTTCAACTGCGTTTGCTGAGGTCCGAACGGGAGGGGCATTCTGGAACCGGAGCAACCCTCCGGCTCCCATAGCTTCAACGGGGCCGCGCCCACGCGGGCGCGGAATGGTCTTATGTGTTACTCCTTCTAGCGCAGGCGCGCAACCCTTCGATTGCGACAGCCTGCGCTGTTTTGAGTGTCTGTAGCTCATGATGTCCGGCTGTCTCGTCATTAACTCTTTGTTTTGAGGCAGTTACGCCATGCGAGCGCCTGCGGAGGTTTCCGCACCAACTCGCCGCTCGCAGATTAAATTTTCAAAGATCGCCAACGGCTCAAACCACATAACACGGAGCATCCAGCTTCGTGTAGGGCAATCCAAGCGCAGTAATCACCCGGTCACCCCGCCCTTCCGATGGCCCTAGTCCGACAAAAATCACCTGATCTTCGTGGTGGTTAATGATGTCGCTCAAAGCGGTTTCCAGCTCAATCTTTTCCGACGGGTTCAAGTCGCACTCGAACACCGAAAATTGGAGGTGATCGCCAAAATTGCCGCAGGTCTTGAATACCTTTCGCAATCGTTTGTCATTGGCAACGTCGTAGCAAACCAAATAAGTCGCTCGCATAAATCATCTCGTCATCAAAGGAATGTATTCGGCGATTTCACCCGTCAGGGTTTTTGCCAACAGCCGCGCTTGCAACTCCAGCGCCCGACGATAGCTGACTTTGTAGTCAAACAATGGATGCGTAATCAGCGAACTCATGCGCTGTTCATACGTCTGGAAAAAACGTTTGCGTCCCGGTGCTGTGAGATTCACTGCCTGACCCGCCCGCACAAAATCCTTTTCCGTGACGACGCGATTGTTGATGCAACTTAACACGGTGGATTCCGCGACGAGTGGCCTGAACTCCTCCATCAAATCCAAACCCAACGCCGGTCGTCCGAAACGCGGCTGGTGGTAGAATCCCAGATAGGGATCGAAACCCACGGCCAATGCGGCCAGCGTGCAATCTTTGGCCAACATGCTGTATGCCAATGAAAGCATGGCGTTGACCGGATCGGTTGGCGGACGACGGTTGCGGCTACTAAAGTTGAAGTTGAATGCGCGTTGATTGTCATCCTTACGTTGCGTTTCGAGACCGGGCAGGTCGTCTTCAACCTTCACCATACCGTTGAACTGCTGGAAATACTGGCTTGCGGCGGCACCCTCGATTCCAAGAAGCTCTTCAATTGATGTAGCGGTCAGCGCATCCTCTGATGCTCGTTTGAGTTTCCCGATGATTACCTCAGGCGGCTCCAGATGGTTTCGCATCAGCAGCGTGCGATGATTGCGAATCTTTCCATGAACGAACTGCCGCGCGAGCGACAGACACGTCGCTTCATCCCGCGCCAATCGAAACTGCTCCATGCGCAGAAACACGTTTTTCAGCGCATGGCCGCGAGTGATTCCGTAAAACCAGCCACCCATTGAAAAATAGGTTACAGGAACTTCTAACTCACACAGTGATTGAATCGCCTGCGTCGAAATCTGGACGTTGCCGAACAACGCCACATGCGACACATCCCGCATCCGCACTTCCTCGATGACACGATCCTTGTCTTTGACAACCAACACTTCGTCCTTGCAGCCCACGCGGTACCCCGGCGTGTTCAGATACAGCGGACGAGTATCGTCCCGTGCGGCAATCAATCTTCGCGGAGCCTTCGAATTCGTGGCAGCCGACGTGAGGAGGCTCTGACTTGGGCTCGAATCGCTACCATCGGTCGGTGTTACGATGGGCGTGGAGGAAGTGAGCCTCGTCAGCTCGGCTGCTACGTTTCGGGAATGCGCCAGCATCCGGGTTTCATCCGGCAGGCAGACCGTTGCAAGTGAACAACGCACGCACTTCGGTGAATGAACCAGCGGTGCCGGAATTGGCCCCGCGATGACTCGCTTGGCATCGGCGATGTTTTGAAGAATCCAGCTTTCCAATTCGGGCGTGATGGGCAGACGAACGCGCTGCTTTGTGGCGCGATAATAGATGACGCCCTCGTTACAGGTGTAGCCGTTGTCCCGCAGAATCAGCGCCTGTAACCCAAGCTGCATCTTGTCTGTGTCCCAAAGTTCATTAAAGCCCGCGCGGCCCGCGCCTTCTTCGCCCTCTTTGGGCGCACCGGCCTTGTAATCCACCGGGCAGACTTCTAGCGCACTGAACAAGTCCTCGGTTTCGCCGGTCGCGACATTAGCCCGTGCGGCTCGCACCTCGACCAAGTCCATCTTCGCAACGACGCCCAATCGCTCTGAACCCATTTGCACGGAACGCGAGTGAATCATTTCGGGTTCTGCGTTTTGCACCTCTGGCTCCTTGGTTGCGGGTCCTGTTTCCGCCGTTTTTTCCTCTGCCTTCGATGGATTAGCTTCGGCCTTCCGTTTGGCTTTTGGCAAAGCCCCGCTGCCCGAATCAACCCGTTTGTGAATGGCACTGCCACGCAACGTATCCACGCTCTCGACAAACACACCCTCGACGAATTCGTAATAAAACAACCGCTGACAATAAACGAACTCGTTCAACATCCGTGCGGGAATCTGCTGTGGTTCGGCTTCCGCGCGCACTTTACGTTCTGAGGTGTCTCGCGGCGCGGGGATCTGCAAAATCATATCCTGGGCCAGCGGCGGATCTAAGACGGGCGGAGCGGGGACTTCAACAACTGGCTTTGGCGCTCCGCTCGGCTGCGTTTCGGCTGACACAATCCGCAGCACAATCTTCAATTGTTTTGGCTCGGTCGTGTTCTGACGCGATTGACGGTTGCCGCCTAACCTCGCCCCGGAAGTTCCGGGTGAAAGACCCCTCGACGTCAGTGGCAATTCCTGTTCACTAAAACGATTTTCGGACGGAGCCGATGGGTCTTGGTTGTTCATGGTTTTGTTTGGTTGCGGACGGATTCGTTGGAGTCGCCTTGGTCGAGTTGCGTGGCTCCTGAACTCATAATCGGCAGAAACAGGCCGAGACCGAAGTGGGAGGAATGGCCAAGGGCGATTGGACCGGTGATGGATTTTGGAAAAGCGAGTCGAAAGGAACCGCAGAGGCGGCGTCCGCCGTCGTCGCCGCGTTTTTGGCGAAAGCGTTTGAACTCGAGCGGGCGGCGTTGCTGTGGTCCGAGACGAAAGACACCGTTTTCCATTTGTCGGATGATTCCGATAGAGTCCAAATCAACACTTGCGAGTTCAGGATGTCGCTGGATAAGGCGGCGCAGTTCTTCGCGGAGCATGGCAGTCACGAACGATTCCGGCGAAGTCATCCATTCGACGGGGTCTCGTTTGGTGCCGCTCTTTTTTGGATACCTCTGTGCGAGGAATGGCGTGGTGCTTACCCATTCTTTTGCAGGGCCAAGTGGGCCATGATGCCCTGGACGATAGTCCGCGAGGCTTCCCATCCCGAGCAGCATCACGCGGAGGGGATGCCCGGATTCTTCTCGCTCGCGGCTCTTAATCTCGCGCATGGAGTCAATGGCCTGGAGTTCATCAGGGCCAAAGCCATCGGAGGCAACCAAAGTAAGATGATCGAGACGCCCGTCGTTGTCCTCATCCGTGGGTAAATAGAATGCGTGGCTGTGGCCAGTGGCCACATCGCCCGTGTCGGATTTGCCGGAGAAAATTGCAGAGTTTCCAAGGCTTCCGTTGATTCGCTCACGCTGCCTGCCGAAGATTCCCATAAGATTCCGGCGCATTGCCTCTGCCACGGGCAAAGTGTGTGTGGAGAGTGGTAACACTGAGGAATCGAGAGCAAAGCGAACGACTTGCGGGCGTGGTTGCGAGGAAACGCGGGGGCGACGTTGCGGTGTTACTTTTAAGCAATCCGCTCGCCGGGTGTAGCGGACCCACCGGCTACCGGGCGGCTCTGACCACTTCTTGTCGTGCAGCCAAAGCGTCTCGCCGCACAAGTGCCAGTCGGGGTCGTAGTGAGGCGTGATAGTCGTTTGCTTGGTTTTTCCTTTGCCTGTCGTGGTGGTTTCTTTTGGTGTATGCGTGCCTTCAAAGGCGGTGGCAGGGTCCGCGCAGAGGACGCGGACAACCTCCATTGCTGGCTCCGCCGAGCGTGTTCCCAGCGGGCGGGTGTTGATTTCGGCAAGTCGCGTTTGCATTTCAATATCCGGCACAAGCCGCGCCTCGCACCAAGATTCCGCACGCCCGAGGTAACCGAGTTGGGCCAGCCATTCAGAGAGTGTTGCGCGGTCTTCCGCGCTCAATGTTGCGTCCGGCCACACGAGCAGGACTTCGGTTTCTGGTGGCACGACGACGAAGGTGTCGAAGACGAGGGTTTTATCCCCCGGCCCTTTTTTGAACCACGGCATGTAGTGCCGAGAATGGCTCGATGATGCTGGGGGCAATGCGTATTCTGGCAAATCTGAAAGGACTCGCAGGATATGTTGAGCCGCTGGCTCGGAGATAATCGTGTGGCACTTGCCCTGCCACACGGCGACGAGCGAACGTAGCAGACGCCAAGGCGATGGAGGCCACTCAGCAAACCCTTCGTTGACGTGGTGCCCCCACGGAGTCGCGTGAAACCGCCCTGTTAGGAAGCGGAGGGATAAAGTGATCATTGGTCGGCAGCGGCTCCGTCCTCGTCGCTCTTTTCATCATTGGCGTCGTCATTGAATGCGGCGACCACCAATTCTTTGAGGTCTTCGTTGTCGGGGAATAACCGCGCGGCCAGCGTTGAAACTTCGATTCCTTCCAGTGCTTCGGGATTGATGACCAATGATGCGGGCTTGGTCTTCGTTGCTTTCTTGAACTCCACCATCTTATCCGTCTTGAACGCTGCTGGAACCTCGAAGGTTGTCACTTCGGCGGGAAGCTCCACGGTCACTTTTTTGAGCTTCTTGTCAGGCACCCATCCGACCTCAGTGATGCTCACTTCTTTGAAGCAGATGCCGATGAGTCGTGTGCATTCCGTCAAAAGCTCGGCTTCGCTGGGAACGATGAAGTCGACAGGTCGTTTGACTGTCAATTCGCCCGCAACCTCTAGGTCGCACGCTGAACGAAGTCGAAGACCCGTACGGAGAAAGCGGCGAATCTTCAACAGTGAAAGAGCGATCAAGAGTTGCGTTGCATCTGCGCCAAGGCCGTAACCGCGTAGGAGGGCAAGATCGAGATTGAAGAAGGCTTTGATTTCATTGGCGACGAATTCCGTGCGATGAAACGGCACATTGCCAAAACCCTGTTTTGTATCGCCGCTGGGATCGACACGGTCGTTCTTCACGCCGCCGCTTTCAGCCGCCCGCACGTCGGTAGCCTCAATAAAGCCGCTAAGTGCGCGAGCAAGGCGCAGGCGACCTCCAGCAAGCTCCTTTTTTGCCAAGAAAACGCCGTGTAGAATGGCATTCGCGTCGTATTTGAATACCAAGGCTGCAAGGTCGCGCAACTTCACCGGGCCGGATTGAAGACCAGCCGCATCCTTTTTTAAGCGGTCAAACACTGTCTTGTCTTTGCCTTCCAAAATGTAGGGCGAGTTGATGCGGTGAGCTTCGAGGATAGAGTTGGTGAAGTTCTTGCCGTCCTTTTTGACAAGAATGTATGGAAGCCCTTTCAACTCGGCGATGAGGTCATCGTTCTCCCCATCCCATATTGCGATTTCAAGGCGATTGGCTACGGATGGAGCCGACTCAACGAGCAGCTTTTCGGTGCCGTTCGGCAATGAATACCGGGCTGGTCCAAGATCGGCGAATCCAGTGGATTGGAATCGATCTCCTTGCAGCGGCTTGAGTGTAGCCTCCAGTAAGAGGCGAGGTTGATTTGCGAGAGCGGTGTAGTTCATGGATGTCAGCGGTTGTTTTGTGTTTTAGATTCGATGAGAATAGAAATCAGACGACTTCGGGCTTTGCGGGCCGGAGGATGCGCTTTTCGAGCGATTCGACGGCGAGCGGATGAATGGGAATCAGTAGCGCTGCGGCGAGGCGGTTGGCGGTGAGGCCGGGCCATCGGGTTTCGGCCCACTCGCTATCGCGGCTCGGGTGGCCATGCATCGCTTGTGGTTGTGCAAGGTGACGCCTGCCGCGAAGAACCTGCGCGGCCCGTTGGCACGCCTCGGCAAGCCGGTCCGCACGGAGCAGGGCGAGGACTCCGGCATCAGGAGCGTTTGGCGCTTTGGCTTCGTCGGCAGAAAAATCGCGGTCGGGAGGAAGGAAGAGCAGCTTCAAAAGCGAGTAGCTGCTTGGGATCGGCTGGCAGTCGGAGGCTTCCTGAATGCTGGGGCGATAGGCGCTCGAATCACAAAGACAAAGGCCCCAGAGCAAGTCGGCGATGCGGCTTTCTTCCACCGAACCAGCAAGGAATCCGCACACGGCACTGAGGGGGCATGGTGGCTGGCTTTCAAGGCATGGGCCTTGCCGCCTGTGCGTTCGGCATCCATCGCGCGACGGGTGAGGATGGCGGCAAGATTGCCGGGCAAATCGCTGGCAGTCCAAACGACGGCGCGGTCTTTCTCAGCCCACGCCATAAAGCGTCCTTTGGCCTCGACAGGCTCCAAATTGCGCCGGATGGAAGCCACTTTCGGCTCCGGTTCAAAAATGGACGCAAGGGCGAGAGCAATGCGGAACTCGTCGCTTTGATCATTCGAAGCCGCGACCCATGCGCTGGAGAGCGGAGCAATAGGGCGGAGACCCTTCGCTTCTTCCCGAAAACGCGGAGCCGAAGCAATGAGCGCCTCTGCCCGCCCGAGAGAAATAAGGATGCGCTGGAACATTCCGGTGCCGCCATGCTGGCAATAGTCGAAGATGGCGCGTTCGATGTGGCGGAGGGCGGAGCGGAAGCGGGCTGGGGTCTTTTCTCCACACCAGCGCCGAAAGGTGCCAAGCCAAACGTCCAATTCGCGGCTCAAGTCTGTTTCCGAACGATGCCGAACATCGAAAGTTCCAAGCGGGGTGGCTAGAAATGCGAGACCGTTGCGCTTTAGGAATCCATGCCGCGAGAATGCTTTGATGCCGCGATCAATTCCGAGCCCGGCGACTGCTCGGGCGAACTCCACACCGTCGCGTGCTTGTCTGCCATTGAGTTCCGCACGCCCTTCGGAGAATAGCGTCTGAAGTTCACCGAGCGATGCCGGGCGAGACCAAAGCGGAAGCCAGAGTTCGCCGCGCCCGTTGACGCCATCAGACTCCACAAAAGTCTCCACTCCCGCAGGAGATGGGCGAACGGTGAATGGAAAAGATGCACTCCCGCTGCCTCTGGCACCCATTTTTCGACTCGTGGCACCTGCCAACAAGAGGCTTCCTTCAATCATCAATACGAAGTCCCACGGGTTGATCATGGAAGATCCTTCCATGCCTTGCGTGGCATTGGGACCGCCAATGCGTCCGGGTGCGAATTGCCCAATCGAAGTGCTGACAAGGCGTTCGTCGTTAGTCTCCAATAACGCAGATCGAAGCCATGCCTCACTACGCGGATCGGTCACGACTTTAAGTGCGTTGGCAAGGAAGTTGGCGGAGAATTCCATTCGTCCGTCCACCCCGCCAGAGCCGAGAACTGGCGCGGCTTTGAATCCATCCGTGCCCACCACCATACATGCGTCCAGCCAAGCCAACGACTCCTCTGGAAACTGACTGCGGACTTGATAGACGATGCTCTCCTTCAGCGATTTTACTGCGGCCTTCGCGTTCTTCAGTCGTTCCTTCTCAATTACGCTGAGTGTCGCTTTCTTCTTTTTCTTCTCCAGTTCCTTTGCCTCATCCCGTGCGGAGCCGAACGCTTTCAATCCGTCAATCTTCCGCACCGCCGCAATCACTTTACGCAGAGGATCGAACCGTGGGGATGGCTCTTTCTCGATCGTCGCGATGCTATCAAACGTCGCGCCTGAATCGGCAAGAAAACCGCCCTCTCCGTTCCACGGACTGAGGATGGGGGTTGGCGAGTATTGGCGGCAAACCTTCGGGATGAGTTCGTCCGCAGAAAGGTCGCAGGTGAGAGCGAAGACGCCATTATCCCATGAGGCGCGGAAGTTCGCAGAGACATCTTGCTGATTGATAATCCTGAGCAGTCCGAGCGCCTTGAGGTAGTTCATCAGAGGCTCCGGCGTGCAGCCGGGGAGCTGGATGGGATTATTCATGTTTCCCCCCTTTCCGCAGAGCTCGTGTTTTAACTTCGGGCAGTTCCTTGAAGTTGGCTTTCGTGGAGACTTTGGTGCCGCTTTCGGTTTCGAGTTCGCGGCGGGCGTTGCCGGCAATGGTGCCTCCGGCGTGGGCGGCTTTTTTGTTGGCGGGAAATCCTTTGGCGTCTTTCTTTTTCGCAATCTCGGTGGTGGAGGCTTCACTGAGCATGGTGAAGATGAGTTCGAGGTCACTCATGTGGTCGCGGAGGTTTTCCTTGGGGTTGGCGAGGGCTTTGAAATCTTTGTATTCGGCGGGCGTCATGCCGAAAGTAGCTTTGCTGATTTCGGCGGTGAGGATGGCGAACTCTTTCTGCTCCTTCACGCCGCGTTTCTTCCATTCATCGGTGAGTTCATCGCGGACGGCGATGCCGCGCATCCGCTTTTCGATCCATTCTTCGGAGTAGCCTTTGTGTTGGTAAATCTCGCGCGTTCGTTTGGCTGCGAGTTCGGGGTTTTCGATTTCTTCGAGCCGCTCGAAGCCAACCCGTGCAAGCCAGAGTTTAAAGGGTTCAGCTTTGGGCGATGGGATGGACTGGATGAGCCGGAGAAGTTGCTCCGTATCGGCGACATCGGTCATGCGTTGCTTGCCGTCGGCGGCGGTCATTTTCAAAGCGTGACAATCCGTCACGGTTTGATTGCCGTCCTTTTTCAAGCGTTCTTTGAGCTTCCGCCAGTAGGCTCCGGGATCGACGCTTCCAGTGAGCACGGCGATGACATCGACGATGGCAAAATACCACTTTTCTTCGGCTTTGTTCCACGCGCGGCGGACTTGTTTTTCTTCAAACTGGATGATGGCACTCATTGGATCGTTGTGGTGTTGTTTTTCGCCGAGGCGCGTTCATCGGCGGCTCGCAGGAGAGTTTCCCAGTAGGCGAGGCGCAAGGGGCCAATCTCGGGGGCGTCGCGAAGGGCAAGCATTCGTTCGGCCCAGCTCGGTTGGCTCTCGAACGGCTTTTCCGTGCAGAGACCAAGTTCCATTGGCTCCAGCGAAAGCGTGACGGTTGCACTCATCCACCACCACGAATGGGTCGGGCTGCCACCTCCAAAGCGAGCGCGGAAAGCTGTGAGTTGTGCCGTCGTCGGAAGCCCCGCACCCATGAGTTGGACCTCGTCGAAGACCCAAAGCGCGTCATTATTCAGCAAGCCGAAGTGCATTGGCCAACGGGAACGGCTCATTCCGTAGCCGCGATTCAGGGCGCGGGAGAGGAGCATGTCCTGGGTGCCGATGAGGATGGCGTTTTCCTCGGGATAGATGTCCCATTCGCCTGCGTCCTCTCCGCCCATGAGGATGTGGACACCCACTTTACCTGGCCGGTTTGCGGGTTTGTCATCCCACAACAGTCCTTGAGCAGTGAGCCACTTTTTGACTTCCGCATCCGTTTGCTCCACCAGCGTTCGCATCGGCAAGCAATAAACGAGACGGCGCGGCCACCTCGGATTTTGAAGTTGAACACGATTCCAAAGCCATGCGAGCACGACGGCGGCGGTTTTGCCAAGACCGGTGGGGATGTTGATGAGTTGAGAATGGCAGGCCGTGCCAGGATCGCTCCCCGCCAAACGGGATTGGTAGTTGTAGGGCGTGTTGCCCGCGGCGGTGTGGAAGAAGTCTGCGAAGTTCATGGGCGCATTCCGAGTCTCGATGAATTATTGTCCAGTCGCGCCCGCTTCCGCAACCTCGATGTCAGCGAAGATGCAACGACGGGTGCAACTCACGCTATCCGAGGTCGCCTCCCCTGACGCGGGTATCCCGCCGCTTAACCACGCTGAACTGGCGCACCCACGGATGACACGGATAACACGGATGAGGAAAGGGAGCTGAGAGGGGTGCTTTATCCGTGCTATCCGTGTCATCCGTGGTTAGGAACTCTTCCCATTCTGCGGTAGGTATTGTCCTCCGAACGACACCTCCCGGAAACCGTGAGTTGAACCCTGTCGCCTGGGCACCGGAACATTTCAGTTGAAAGCGTCAGCAAATCATTTCAAAGCTGATTTAATGACGTCACAGGACCCTATATTTGAGGGTCGCACCAATTTAAAGAGAAATCTCTCTTACAGAAAATATATCCACGCGTTTCGTCTGACCCTGGGGTTTTTTATTTTGGCTCAGGTGATCCCTTTTGCGATCGTCATCGTCAGTTCCGTGTAACTGAGCCAGATGATGGAGGAGCCGGCCCTTGAAATGCCTGGCCGACATGTTTAACGTCTCTCGCCATGGAACCAGCAACGAAGAAAACCAACGACCTGACGCTGAAAGACCGGCTCTCCCGCCTGAATTTCCAACAAGCTTTCAAACTCCTAGGAGAAAACAGCCAGAGATTGATTACCAAGGGGGGGGCCATCCAGATTGACATCGAGCGGCAGGTGACGTTGAACGCGGAGCAATTGGATGTCAGATTTCCAATGGCCCAGACAAAAGCCAACGGCTCTCATGAGGCCTTGGTCACGATCAAGCTGTCAGCCGATGCGCGCGAGTCTCTATCGTGGCAATGCAGCGTTTGCGACACGATCTGTGAACATGTTGGAGCCGCCTTCGCGTTGGTTCTAGAGGACAAACTTTCGCTCGGCCTTGCCGTGGCGAGTCTGGCGGACTCGCTCGCACGTCTCATGTTGTCCACTCAGCGCGCGCAGCCCCAGAACTCCTGACCTCATGGAATTCAGTGGTCTGATCTTTGGAAGGCGGGCAAGGCCAGACTGGCCTGACGTATGAGGGTCTTGATCGCACCGGATAAATTCAAAGGCACTCTCACAGCCCACGAGGCAGCCTCTGCCATCGCAAAAGGATGGGCGACTGCCCGCCCCACCGACCTGCTGGAATGTCTTCCAATCAGCGATGGGGGCGATGGATTCGGGCCCGTCATGGCCGGTTTTTGGGGCGGCAAAGAGTTCCACTCGCAAACGGTGGATGCCGCGTTCCGCCCGCGCACGGCCCGCTGGTGGTGGCACCCGGCAACCCTCACTGCCGTCATTGAATCCGCAGAAGCCATCGGACTCGCGCTGCTCCCGCCCAAGCTTTTCCACCCCTTTGAAGTCGACTCCCGCGGCCTCGCTGCCGTGTTCTTGGACGCTGCCCGCCAGGGAGCCATTAGGGCCCTTGTCGGCATCGGAGGGAGCGCCACCAATGATGGGGGCTTCGGTTTGGCGCGCGAGCTCGGCTGGGCTTTTCTGGACAATCACGGCGCCCCAATCCTCGCTTGGCCCCAGCTCCTCCGTCTTGAACGGATCGTCCCCCCCGTCCGCGATGCGCTCCTCGGCGTGACGTGGACAGTCGCGGTCGATGTTCAAAACCCGCTCCTCGGACCCACGGGGGCCAGCCGGATTTATGGTCCTCAAAAGGGCTTGCGCGACGAGGACATGGCGCAGGCCGAGGCCTCGCTTGGAAGATTAGCGGACGTTTTCACAAGCCAATTTCATAGGAGGCCATCCACCCTGCCGGGCTCGGGTGCCGCAGGCGGGCTTGGCTTCGGCTTAAGCGCATTTCTGAATGCGGAGCTCAAGCCGGGCTTCGCCATGATTGCAAAAGAGGCCAATTTGGAGGAACGCGTTCGGGAATCCGACCTCGTCATCGTTGGCGAAGGAGCCCTGGACGCCTCCACGGCTATGGGCAAAGGGGCGGGTCAACTGGCATCGCTCTGCCGTTCGCTAGGAAAGCGTTGCGTGGGATTGGCAGGTTACGTGGACCCATCCTTCCGTTCCCTAGAGACTCTTTCTGGCTTCGAATCGGTGAATGCAATGTCTCCGGATCTCGCCTCCATGGACGAATCGCGAGCCGCCCCTGCCAAGTGGCTTGAGGCACTCGCAAGCCAAGTCGCCCGAAACATGGCCGACGGGGCAAGAGCCTCCCATGGGACCGCATGAGCCGTGAGATTCTTGCCGTGCATTGCGGACAGCAGCGCCTGAAATTGGTTGCCTCAAACCGATTTCTCATCTATTGGACGTGAATCTAATGAGCACGCCATTCAAACTGTCTCTCGCGATTGTCTTTGTCGTGGGATTGCTCGTGTTCGGTAAACTCTTTTATCAGGCGTACAACGAGTTCACGAACCGGCCGGACTCCAGGATGGAGATCGACTTTTCGGATAACAGACCCGATACACCCTCCAGAACTCCCTCAGACCAGCCAGGGCCGGAGCCGACCGACGGACTCCCCTCATCGCCCGAAACCCCAGAGCCAGCCGCTGCTGTCGGGTCCCCTGATAAGGCTCAGGGGACCGTGGCAGGATCCGAACCTCAAAGCAAAGACACCCGCCAGAAAATCGGTCAGACGAACGCCACGGCACCCTCGAACTCGGCTTCTCCACGGACTCCACTCAAAACAGCGACGAACCTCAGCTCAAAATTACAGGACACCAAAATCCTTGACGGCCAGAAACCGGCCGCAAAAGGATCTAAATCCAGTATTGGGATCCACGCCGCCTGCTTCTTGGGATGCCTCGTGGGGCTTGCCGTATTGAGCGGTCACGCGTTTTCACAGTACGTCGGGCAGAAGGCAATCAAGACGATCTACAACGATGAGGGCGAGGGCATGGCGAACCCTGGTTACGACGAGGCCGAGCAGGAATGGGCTGATGGCAATCATCTGGAGGCGATCAGGTTGATGCGAGCCTATCTCACGAAAAATCCCCGCGAACAGCACGTCGCGTTGCGGATCGCCGAAATATATGAAAAGGATCTCAAAAACGCCCTTGCCGCCGCCCTCGAATACGAGGAGGTGCTGACCAAAAAACTGTCTCCGGAACGCTGGGGTTGGGCCGCCATTCACCTTTGCAATCTGTATTACAAGCTGAATAAGCCGGACAAGGCGTTTATGCTCCTCAAAAGGATCGACGTCGAATATGGCCAGACCGCTGCGGCTTCGAAGGCCCGTAAGCGCCTGGCTCTCATTGACGCCGACGGCGGTCAAGCACCCCCAACGGAAGAAATGAGCGGTGAGGGCTAGAGCGCGCTTCGTAAGTGTCCCCTCTCCGTGAATGCGTATGACGAAAACAGCGCTGGTGTTCGCGGGTCAAGGCTCGCAATTCGTCGGCATGGGCCGCGATCTCTCGGCCAATTTTCCTACTGCCGCCAACTGGTTCGAACGGGCCAACCGTGCGCTCGGCTATGACTTGCGCACAATTTGCTTCGATGGGCCCGAGGTGGAATTGATAAAAACGGAACACGCACAGCCGGCCATTTTTCTTTTGGGCTGGATCGCATTTCAACTCCTGATCGAGGAGGCTCCGGGCGTCGCTTTCCATGCCACAGCGGGCCTTTCTCTCGGAGAATTCACAGCCCTGGCTGCGGCCGGGGCTTTCGACTTCGAAACAGCCCTCAACGTCGTGCGTCAAAGGGGCCGATTCATGCAACAGGCATGTGAGGAAACCCGAGGTGCCATGGCGGCGATCATCGGCCTGGGCGCATCAGACCTGTTGGCCGTTTGCGAGGAAAGCGACGTGGACCTGGCAAATCTGAACTGCCCAGGGCAACTGGTCGTCTCCGGAACCATTGAAGGGGTCGCCCGAGCCTGCGATTTAGCGAAGGCCAAAGGTGCCAGAAGAGCCTTGCCATTGACGGTTGCGGGAGCGTACCACTCACGTTTGATGGAAGACGCCCGAATCAAGCTCGAAACTTTGTTGGCAACCACCCATGTTCAATCCCCAGCCGTCCCCGTCTTCTCCAATGTCACCGCATCCCCCCACACGGTTCCAACCGACATCCGCGCGCAACTGACCCGCCAAGTCACCGCTACGGTGCGTTGGGAAGACTCCATTCGCGCGCTGATCAATGCCGGGTTCTCACGATTCATCGAGCTGGGCCCCGGCACCGTCCTCAGCGGGTTCACAAAGCGTATCGATAAGAACGTTCAAACCTTGAACATCGGGGATGTGAGCAGCCTCAAGGCGGCTTTGGAGACGTTGGCACAATCCTAAACTCTCTTTACACAAGTTCATCCAAATCAGAGCTTGCACCATTTTTTGTCCAATTCCGGGACCGACCCAACCAAATCCTGAACTCAGTAAACCGACCCTGTTTAGCCTGATGCTCGAGCCACTCCAATTCCCCGCTCCCAATCGTAATCGTAATCGTAATCGTAATCCACCCCCCTGTTTCATTGGCAACACGAGTGGATTTCGATTACGATTTCGATTACGAAAAATGGAGGAATTGAGGTTGCGCCTCCAGATCACTACACCGACCGATTTTACTGTGGTCTGAAATCACCTTTACCCACATCTCACATCCCATCACACCCATGTTTACCTTGCAAAACCACATTGCTGTCGTCACCGGTGCGGGTCGTGGCATCGGTCGCGCGATCGCCTTGAAGTTCGCGTCCGCTGGGGCGGATGTCGTCTGCGTTTCTCGAACGACTGAAAACGCTGAGAAAGTCGCGGCTGAAATCCGCGCGCTGGATCGCCGCGCCTGGGCGTTCGCGGTGGACGTCTCATCGCTTGAGTGCGTGACTAAAGCGTCGGAAGAGATCCTGGCGGCCACTGGGAAAGTGGACATCCTCGTGAACAACGCCGGCGTCACGCGGGACGGCCTTCTCGTGCGCATGTCGGAGTCCGATTGGGACACGGTGATCGACACCAACCTCAAGGGAGCCTTCCTGGTCACCAAGGCCTTCACACGGTCCTTTATGAAACAGCGATCGGGACGGATCATTAATGTGGCTTCAGTGATCGGATTGATTGGCAACGCCGGGCAAGCCAACTACGCGGCGAGCAAGGCCGGCCTGATTGGGCTCACCAAATCCGTAGCCAGGGAACTAGCCTCGCGAGGGGTCACGGTCAACGCCATAGCCCCCGGCTTCATCGAAACCGACATGACGAGCGAACTGAAGCCTGAAGTCAAAGCGGCCTTGCTCGCCCAAATTCCGGTCAACTCCTTTGGCCAAGCTGAGGACGTGGCTTCGGCCGCCTTGTTCCTGGCCTCTGCCCAGGCGCGTTATATCACAGGCCACGTGCTCAATATAAATGGCGGTTTGTTCATGTAACCCTCCAAAACGCAAGCCCTATCCGAGGCGCCGCAAATTCTTTTCTTGATTCAGGACTTGACGCGTTTCGCGTCCTTGAATAGACACACAGCGAAACGATACGGAGACGCTCATGGCTGAAAAAACAATCGAACAGCGGGTCAAAGACATCATCGTGGAACAACTTGGAGTCAATGCCGACCAAGTGACGGCCGAAGCCAAGTTCATTGAAGATCTTGGTGCCGATTCCCTAGATACCGTGGAACTGGTCATGGCTTTAGAGGAACAGTTCGGACAGGAGATCCCAGATGAAGAAGCTGAAAAGCTACAAAGTGTGGGCGATGTGACAAAGTACATCGAAGAATCCCAACAGAAGTAAGGACTGGACGAATTCATCAGGGCAGCTGCGGCTGGATCTCAGCGCTCGCTGCCCTTTTTTATGTCAAGCACAGGATCGGATATCAGGGTCGTCATTACTGGACTGGGTGTTGTCTCATCCCTCGGGCAAGAGGTTGAAGTCTTTTGGAAAAATATTCTCGAAGGTCGCTGCGGGATCAGCCGGATCTCCTCGTTCGACGTGACGGACTACGATTGCAAAATCGCAGCCGAAGTCAGGGACTTTGACGCTTCCCCAGCATTCCCGACACCCAAGGAGCTCCGCCGCACGGATCGATTCAGCCACTTCGGCGTCTACGCCGGGTATAAGGCGCTCGCGGATTCCGGTCTCGATTTGGAGAAATCCGACCGTGATGAGATAGGCGTCTTCCTCGGTTCGGGAATCGGCGGGCTCCACACCACGGAGGAGCAACACAAACTGCTCCTGGCCAAAGGCCCCGGACGGATTTCTCCGTTCATGATCCCCATGCTCATTCTCAACATGGCTTCAGGGCTTTTCTCCATGTATCACAAGCTCCGCGGCCCCAATCTGGCAACCTGTTCCGCCTGTGCCACGTCCACCCATGCCATGGGCGAAGCTTGGCGGACTATCAAGATGGGCGATGCCAAGGTGATGTTCGCCGGCGGAACAGAGGCCACTATCGTCCCGCTCGGCATCGGCGGTTTCGCCGCCATGCGGGCGCTCAGCACTCGGAACGATGATCCCCAAAAGGCCTCCCGCCCTTTCGATGCTGACCGGGATGGGTTTGTGATGGGCGAAGGGTCCGGAGTGCTCGTCCTTGAAGAATTGGAACATGCCAAGGCCCGGGGAGCGCGGATCTACGCCGAGTTGGTTGGCTACGCCAACACCGCGGACGCCAATCACATGACTGCCCCTTCCCCGGAAGGCGAGGGCGCAGCCCGCTGCATGCGCCGGGCTCTCCGTTCAGCAGGCATCACGCCTGAGCAAGTCTCCTACATCAACGCCCACGGCACCTCCACCTCGGGGGGCGATGTGGCCGAGACTCAGGCCATCAAGTCGGTGTTTGGTGACCACGCCCGAAACGTCGCCGTGAGCTCCACAAAGGGTGCAACAGGCCATATGCTCGGAGCCGCCGGGGCCGTGGAGATGGTCCTTTGTCTCAAGGCTCTCCAGAACAATGTCGTCCCGCCCACTATCAATTACGACCACCCGGACCCTTTGTGTGATCTGGATTACGTACCCAACCAAGCCAGGGAGCTGGAGGTGGAAGTGACGCTCAACAATTCGTTTGGCTTCGGCGGTCATAACGCTTGCGTCATCGCACGAAAATTCAGAGCCTGAAGGCGCTTTTTTCATGGAGATCCTCTGCTTTGGACCGAGGTAGGGTCGTCGCGATTCGACGTCCCCGCCCACAACCCTCTGGGCGGACATTGAATCTCTAAACCAGAATGCAAACCGCCTTTTTGAGCCGCCTTTTATTGGCATGAATGCCTCTCCGGTTCAGGGCTCCCGCAGAGGGGGATCAGCAAACCCCAGACCTCAGTAAAAGAGCGCATCTCAGATTTTTCGTGCTCGCGTTTCCTAATAATCTCTATGCCGCCGCGTTCGCCGCAGCCTTTATGGTCTCGTGGCTCACCCTCCCCATGTGGAGGTCTTGGGCGCAACGAACCGGGCTGGTAGATGATCCTGGGTTGAGGAAAATCCACACGACACCCATCCCCTTGGCAGGTGGGTTCGCCGTTTTCAGCGGGCTCTTGATCCCGGTCTTGACGGGGTTCGCGGCGGTCTGCATGCAATGGATTCCGGCGGGGTCCCTCTCCCCACTCACACTGGGCCTGCAGAGGCGGTCGATCCAGCTGGCCGCAATCCTCTGCGGAGCTCTGGGGATGCTCGCCCTAGGCTGGATCGACGATAGACACGAGCTTTCCGCGCGCCACAAGTTCGTCGGCCAATGCCTCATCGCCACGCTCGTCGCCTCTTCAGGACTGCGCATCACGTTGTTTGTTCCGAGCCTTCTTTTTAGCTACGCCATCACGATCCTGTGGATCCTCACGTTGACGAACGCCTTCAATTTCATGGATAACATGAATGGGCTCTGCGCGGGACTCGCGGCTATCTCAGCCCTCTCGTTCGCTTCCGCGGCGGCCTCAAGGGGCCAATATCTTGTCACGGTCATAGCCCTCCTTGCATGCGGCTCCTTGGTTGGGTTCCTGCCGCACAATTTCCCTCGCGCAACGGCTTTTCTCGGAGACGCAGGCAGCCACCTTTCGGGATTTCTGATGTCCATTCTGGCCATCTTGCCTCATTTTTACAGCTCCAAAAACCCCGACATCTGGGCGGTCCTCCAACCGTTGTTCATCCTCGCGGTGCCGCTGCTGGATTTGGTTTCGGTGGTCGTGATCCGGTGGCGCGCTGGCAAACCGGTTTACCTCGGAGATAACAATCACTTCAGCCATCGATTGACCCGCTGCGGCTTTTCTAAAACCAGCGCAGTGCTTTGGCTCTGGCTCTTGGCATCGGCAATCTCCGCGTTGGGTCTGGCGTTGTGAACGACTCCGGCTTGCCAGCTCGAGGCCAACGAGCGATGGTAGCAGGAATGCGGGACCCCCAGATAGCTCAGGCCGAAATTCCGGTGCGATCCAAGCGCCAGGCCATGGACTGGAGCCTCGTCCTCGCGAGCCAGAGTATCGAGGTCGAAATCGCTCACCATCCCGACCACAACCTTTTTACCCTCGTCGTGGACGAGAAAGATCAAGCGCGGGCTCGAGGCGTCATCGAGTTGTATAGGAAGGAGAACCAGGGAAGAACCTGGCTCCACGAATTTTCAAGTGAACCCTTCGGTTTCGATCCTCAGGGCGTTTGGTGGTGCCTGCTGATGGTCGTTTGTTTTGTCCTCCAGACTGATTCTAGAGCCATTGAAGCTGCTGGCATCATGGACAGCGCCCGGGTCACGCAGGGTGAATGGTGGCGGCTCGTCACCGCGACATTTCTTCATCAGGACCTGGGACATCTGGGTTCGAATTTAACCTTCGGTTTCATGTTTCTTGGCCTCGCGATCCCACGCTACGGGGGAGGCGTGTGCGCGATTGTGGCGATTCTCGCTGGTGCGTGTGGAAATTACCTTGGCCTCTCTCTCAGATCGGTGGATTATAAAGGGCTTGGCGCCTCAGGTTCGGTGATGGGTCTGCTCGGTTTGCTGGCCATGCAAACCTGGCCCGGCTGGGTTCGCCAGAGAGAATGGCTTAGGGCGGGACTTTCCTCGCTGGGAGGGGGTGCCGCCCTCCTCATGCTCATAGGCTTGGATCCCCGCAGCGACATGCTCGCGCATCTCGGCGGATTCGTGGCGGGGTGTGTTGCCGGTTCCGTGTTCGCCTGGGTTCCCTCAAAGGAGCTCCGGAAAAAAACTTGGAGTCGCCTATTCCTGGCACTCACTCTGCTCGCCGCAACGGCTAGCTGGACCCAGGCACTGCTATCGATTCCATGAAACTCAACCTCACCCTGGCGACGATGCTTTTTGTCATGATGACCTCTCTGCACCCGGCCGCCCCCACCGTCTTGCTTCTCAGGTCGGGACTTCAATCGTTCGAGGCTCTCACTTCGTTCGTCGTCGAACCAGGATCGACGGACCAGGAACTCATCCTGACGTCGCCTCTCCTGGACCTCGGATTCGCCTGGAACGAGGCCATTCTCTCGTGGAACACCGCCGCTCCCGATTCCGCGCAGTTCCAGTTTGAAGTCGCACCCGTGTTCGAGGGCAAGATGCCTCGCTTTTATCCCTTGGGTGCCTGGTGCCTAGCCACGACAACGCTGCAAAGAAAAAGCCTCAAACAAGAGTTCGACCCTCTTGTGACGATGGACACCGATACTTTGATCCTGAAAAAAACAGTCACCGAACTGCGTGTCCGGATCAAAATCAAGGACACCCAACTTCCAAAGGCTGATTGGGTCAAATTCCTCGCTGTGTCCTGCTCCGGACCACGAATAAAAGACTCCAGCCCTCCTCAGCCAGATCCGGCAAGCGTCGCTTCAAGGGCTGCGGAAGCGCGCACGCCAGAGCCGTTCGATAAAAGTCCAAAGCAGGGGCGCATCGAGCTGCATGTTCCGGCCCTTTCCCAACTGGACTACCCAGATGGAAAGACGACGTGGTGCAGCCCTACCAGCCTGACCATGGCCCTCCACTATTGGAGTGCTGAGCTCGGACGCAAAGATCTCCTGTTGAAGGTCCCGGAAACTGCTGCGGCTGTCTTCGACCCAGACTGGGGTGGCACGGGAAACTGGTCCTTCAACACCGCCTTTGCAGGGGCGTTTCCGGGCATGCGCGCCTGCGTCACACGCCTGGAGAACCTCGCCCAGATGGAGGCCTGCGTGCGCCTGGGCGTTCCCGTGGTGGCCTCGGTCTCCTATAACCGCCTTAAAGGACTCGACAAAGCCGGTTCGGGCCACTTGGTTGTCTGTATCGGGTTTGAAGCGAACGGTGACATTATCCTCAACGATCCTGGAAGGTCCGCGGAAATCAAACAATCGGTCCCGATCGCCCGGTTCCAGGCCGCCTGGGCAGAGTCCAAGAACACGGTTTACCTTGTCGCCCCCATCGACCAGCACAGGTCCCTCGTTCGAGGCTTGCGTGCCGGACTCATGGACGACTAACATCGATTCCAATTGAAGAAAGCGGGTCGCCCAGAAATACCTCGGAAAGCAGTTTACCGCCTCTCGGTTTACCTGCGTTGCCTTCAACGCCTCAAGGGAAATAGCATCCGGACGGTTTCGAGCGAGGCTTTGGCCCGCGCCGCAGGGGTCAAGTCCACGCAGTTGCGCAAAGACCTGACTTACTTCGGCCAATTCGGCACACGCGGTCTCGGCTACGATGTCGAACAACTCTCCGCCATGATTGGAGATGTCCTGGGGACAAACAGCCTTCAACCCGTCATCCTGGTCGGGGTCGGCAACCTCGGATTGGCCCTCCTCTCCTATCAAGGGTTCGAGCCGGAAGGGTTTGAGATCGTGGCGGCGTTCGACGATGACATCAAACGCAAACGTTCCTCAAGATCACGCCAACCTCTCTACGATATGGACGCCCTGGCCACTTACGTGAAGGAGCGAGGCGTGAAAATGGCGATCCTCACGGTCCCGGTTAACGTGGCTCAGGAAGTGACAAACCAACTCGTGGAAAGCGGCATCAGCGGAATTCTGAACTTCGCTCCCATTGTGCTCATCGTTCCTGAAGAGGTGATGGTCAACAACGTCAACTTGGCAATGGAGCTCGAGAATTTAAGCTTTTTCATTCAAACTTGATCGCTTCAAACCATCCCCCTCTCAGCTCCTTACCCTGGAAACTCGGTGGTGAGCAGGCGGTTTTAACCTGACCCAACGCACGCCACAAAAGGCCCTTCGCTAATCCTCACCCACGATTGCTCGTTCCGATTGCGATGACATTGTTGCCCCCAACCCTTCAACAGATCGATCGAACTCACGTGCTCTGCGGAGGCCGGTCCCTTTTGTATTTCAGCGGATGCGATTACCTACGGCTCGCCACCGATAAAACGATCCTGCGCGCCATCCAATCGGCGATCAAACACTTCGGTTGCAATGTCAGTGCGTCGCGTGTGACGACTGGAAATCACCCTCTCTACCTGGAGCTGGAATCGAGGCTCGCCCTGTTTTTCGGGTTCCCCAGCGCCACGCTTGTGTCCAGTGGCTACGCGGCCAACCTTATCGCGGTTCAAGCGCTCTCAGGCTTGTGCGAGCGGGTCGTGATCGACGACAAAGCCCACTCATCCTTGCGTCTTGCCTCGAAACTCCTCGGCGTCCCCTGCGTTTCATTCGCTCATCTCGACCACCGTGATTTTGAAAACCAAATGCGTGACCGGAAGGGCGTCGGAACAACCCTTGTCTTGACCGATGGCGTCTTTTCCTTCTCCGGCGCGGTCCCTGCGTTGCACCGTTATGCTGAGTGCCTCCGCGAGGGCGATATTCTGCTCGTGGACGATGCACACGGCGCCGGCACACTCGGCGATAGAGGACGGGGTGTGCTGGACTCAAAACCCAAGCTTCCTGGAAATTCACTGACCTTGACCACGACGCTCAGCAAGTCGTTCGGTGTTTACGGCGGAGCTATTCTTTCGAGCCTCCTGATCCAGAAACGGATCCATGCCCACAGCCATTTCTTCGCTGGCAACACCCCGCTGCCGCTGCCGATGGCGGCCGGGGCGTTGGCCGCGCTCCAGGTTTTGGACTCGCGTGGAGGTCTCTTGCGACAACACCTCACCGCCAACGTCAGCCGCGTCCGCACAGCTCTTCAAAAGGAAGGATTAAATGTTCCAAACAACCCGGGCCCGCTCATCGGCTTGGTCCCGAAGTCAAAGCCTGCTTCAGTGCAGTTCAAAAAATCACTGCTCGCTTCGGCCATTTATCCCCCGCTGGTGATTTACCCCGGAGGGCCTGCCGGCGGCTATTACCGGTTCGCTTTTTCCTCCGAACATACCTTCAAACAGCTCGACACCCTCGCCAGTGTCATTCTCCGTCACAAGAACGGTCTGGACCCGATTCTTTGAGACAGAGCGCCCTCGCCTCCGTCAAGCTTTGCTCTTCAGCCTGTCCGGGTTCAACCCTTGCAGATCTCTCGGAAGGAACATGCCGTCTTTGCGTATCAATTTACCATCGAACCATACCTCGCCCCCGCCCCACTCGGGTCGTTGGATCAAAACCATGTCCCAATGCACTGCGGACCGATTCCCGTTGTCGCAATCCTCATAGGCTTGGCCCGGTGTGAAATGCAGCGAACCGGCAATCTTCTCGTCAAACAGGATGTCGCACATCGGGTTCATGATGTAGGGATTGAACCCCAATGAAAACTCCCCGATGTAACGCGCCCCCGCGTCCGTATCCAAAATCTTGTTCAACCTCTCAGAGTGGCTTCCCGATGCTGAGATCACCTTCCCATCCTGAAACTCCAGCCGCACATTCTCAAACCGGGTTCCTGAATACACCGTAGGCGTGTTGAACTGGATCACGCCATTGACAGAGTTTTTGATCGGGCACGAGAACACCTCGCCATCAGGTATGTTTCGATCTCCCTTGCACATTTTGGCCCCTATATCTTTGATGCTAAAGGTCAGGTCCGTTCCGGGCCCTTTCAGGACGACACGATCCGCTGAACTCATCCGTCGCTCCAAGGGCGCCATCGCCCTTGCCATCTTCCCATAATCCATGGTGCAGACATCAAAATAGAAATCTTCAAACGCTTCGGTGCTCATCCCGGCTGACTGGGCCATGCTTGGAGTCGGCCATCGCAACACACACCAGCGGGTCTTGTTCACGCGATGATTCAAAACCGGCCTTAGCTTCTTGGAAAACATCGACATCAGATCGCTGGGGACATCCGATATCTCGCTGGTATTGAAGCTGCCACGCATCGCGATGTACGCGTCCACTTTCTTCATGCGATACATCTCCAAGTCCCTCACCAAATCGGCCTGGTGCGGATCGGTGCCCCGCAGCATCTCACGCGCCACTCTTGAATGGCGCACCTCTATGAGCGGCGTGCCCCCCGCTCGCCGCACGGAGCGCAACAGCTCGATCGAAAAATCATCCGGAATGTCGATCATCTCCAGCAAAACGACATCCCCTCTCCGGACTTTTGTGGAATAGAACACCAGAAGATCCGCAAGCTTCTTGTAACGCGCATCAGTCATACACTCAGGATTTAAACAGACCCAGCACACGCCGTCGAGCAGGCTTGTTCAAATCCGTTCAAGAATTTACTTCAATTGAATGACCCCTTCCTGCTTCATTGAGAGATGCACTCCAAGCTCACCCAGTCCACACTCACCGGAGGGCACGGCTACGGCCTGCGCCCCAGCAAAGAACTGGTCACCTCATGGCCCAAACGCGTCGAGGAGTGGATGCAGAATCGTGGATGGTTGGCGAAGAAATGACGCCGAGGCCTCGGACCGGGATGGTCGGTGGACTTTAATAAAGTCCTTTCTGGCCGCGCGGGCCGGATGGGAGACGATGACCACCGGGTGGCGTCACCAACCCAGATCGGCCTCGTACACATCCCAAGCATTCACGGCTTGGCTCCCTTTCGAACGGCGGCGCGCAGGGCCTTGAAGACACCCTGCGCTACCTGATCCGCCTGCGGATCATCGCGACCGTAAATGGCCTCCACCTGGACGGGTGTCAGTGGCGGCGGCTTGAGGTAATCGGTATCCTCACGTTCCATGCGGCGGACCGCCTCCCGAACCGCTTCGCTTTGGTTATTGAATCGGCCCTGCTGCGGGAGCCTTGAACAAAAAAACCACTTCCAAAAACCAGGAGAGTATCTATCATCACGAGGAGTTGTCTGTTAAAGGAGATGGAAATGGCACCCGTTCAAAGCTTTCGTATGCATCAACCCGATCATGATTTGCTGCCCCTGCTGAAACAACACTTTGGCTTCGACTCCTTCCGGCCTCTCCAGGCGGAGATTGTCCGCGATGCCCTCGAAGGTCTTGATGTGTTCGCCGTGCTGCCAACCGGCGGTGGCAAGTCGCTCTGTTTCCAACTGCCCGCACTGGCGCGCCCGGGGCTGACGCTCGTCGTGTCCCCTCTGATCGCTCTGATGAAAGATCAAGTGGACTCGCTCCGGGCCAGTGGCATCGCTGCCACTTTCCTCAACTCGTCCTTATCAGCCCACGAAGCAAGAGAACGTCTCAGCGGGTTGTTTAATCACAAATTCAGCCTCCTTTACATCTCCCCAGAACGTTTGCTCCTCCCCGGGTTCATCAACGACTTGCAGGCATGGAATGTCGCTCGAATCGCGGTTGATGAGGCCCATTGCATCAGTGAATGGGGCCATGATTTTCGACCGGAATACCGCCAGCTAGCCGGAATCCGAGCCTTGCTCCCCCACACGCCGCTCATCGCGCTCACCGCCACCGCGACATCGCGGGTGCGTCAAGACATCGTCACTCAACTGCGGCTGAACAATCCGCGATGTTATGTGGCCAGCTTCGACCGGCCCAACTTGTCCTATCGCGTCACGGGCAAATCCGGAGCCTACAAGCAAACTCTCTCCTTCATTCAGGAACGTCCCGGCCAGTGCGGCATTGTTTATTGCCAGAGCCGAAAGACAGCCGAGACCGTGGCCGGCAACCTCGTGGCCGCCGGCATCGCCTCCCGCCCGTATCACGCAGGCTTGGATCCCGCCATACGCGCTTCGAACCAAGACCTCTTTCTGCGGGACGAAATCCAGGTCATCTGCGCCACCATCGCCTTTGGAATGGGTATCAATAAATCGAATGTCCGGTTTGTCATCCATTACGACCTGCCCAAGAACATCGAGGGTTATTACCAGGAAACAGGCCGGGCCGGGCGCGACAGCCTGCCCAGCGAATGCCTGCTCCTCTTCAGCCCGGGCGATGTCGTCAAACAATCCCAGTTCATTGAGGAAAAAACCGATCCCCACGACCAATCTGTGGCTCGGGAACAACTGCAACTCATGGTGCATTTTGCGGAATCCAGCGGCTGCCGCAGGAAGGAGCTGCTCGCCTATTTCGGCGAAACCTACCGCCCCGAAAACTGTGGCGGTTGCGATAACTGCCTGAGCCCACGTGAAACCTTCGACGGAACACTCCTCGCTCAACAATTCCTGTCCTGCGTCTTCAGGGTTCGTGAGAAAAGCGGCTTTGCGGTCGGGCTGAATCATCTCATAGAGATTCTCACAGGTCGCGACTCCGAAAAAATCCGGAAATGGGACCACCACAAGCTGTCGACGTACGGAATCGGTAAAGAACAGACACGATCGGAATGGGCCGCGATCGGGCGAGAGCTGATCCGTCTCGGATACGCGTCGCAAAACGCCGAACATTACAACGCGATCGAGCTGACCGACCATGGCCGATCCGTGCTGCGTGAGCGACGGCAGATCGCTCTTACAAAACCCGAATGCAGCTCGCAGCCTGAAATCCAAACGTCCCCGCGGACTGGCGAAATCCTTTGCGACGAGGCGCTGTTCGGGAAGCTTCGAGCTTTGCGGAAAATCCTGGCCGATGAACGCAATGTCCCCGCCTACGTCGTGTTCTCCGACGCCGCGCTGCGCCAAATGGCGCGATTCTATCCAACGCAAGAGCGCGAGTTTGCGTCTATGAACGGTGTTGGAGCGGCCAAACTTCGGGATTTCTCGGACCGTTTCACCGCTGAAGTGAGGCTGTTTCTCGAGGATCATCCGCGACAGATCTTCCCCAATGAGCTTCGCGGGACGCTCAAGCCCAAGACACCGGATCCGAGCTCGACACGTTCCGTTCATGAATCAGCGTACGCGACGTGGCACCGATTCCAAAACGGCGTCTCCGTCCAGAAAATAGCCACTGAACGGGGCCTCGCGGAAAGCACCGTATTTGAACATCTGGTGCGTTGTGTTCAGGCTGGAGAGTCAATCGATTTGGGGAAATTTCTGAACCCCGAACAGCAGCAGGAGGTGCGATCGGCCTTCGCTAAACTCGGACCCGAAAGGCTCACTCCAGTTCACGAGAGCTTAGGCGGGCGTTACGACTTTGAGACTCTTAAATTAGTCCGCGCCATGCTGACCAGCTCATCGGGCTGAACAGAAGCACCCCCGAAGGCTCAGACCTACAGAATGAGAGGGCGCAGTCGATGGCTGAAGGGCTGGAAACAAGCTTGTGGCCCCCGAGAATGTGTGCGAAGCTTCAGCTATGAACTCCTCAGCGCTCCTTCTAGGCATTCTCGTCGCCTCCTCGCCGTTCGGTGCCCACGCCCAATACAGCGCACGACAGCTCACGCGAAAGATTGTTCCCCAACAAGAGCCCCAGTCCCCCCGCCCAACCCAGCCCGCTTATCAGGCCGCCCGACCCCCGGTCGCTCCTCAACCCGAGTCCGACAGGGTCCGAGCTAACCGCGAGGAGGCTGCGCGCAAGGCGGTCGATTACCAAAAGAAACGGGCTGACGAAGGCTCACCCCAAGCTCAGTACGACTTGGGTTCGCGTTTCTTGAAGGGCGACGGCGTTGAAAGGAACGAACTGTTGGGTCGCGAGTGGCTCCAGAAAGCAGCCAAAAATGGATACATTCACGCGCAGCGGAAGCTCGATGAGCTGCCGAAGTTAAGTCCTGCATCCGCGCCCACCCTGCCTGCGCCACCTGCAAGCCTTGCGCCCAAACCAGTCGCTAATAAAACAAAGGATCCTGCGCCACCCCTCGCGCCTTCGAAAAATTGAACTGAGTCGGTACACTTCCGCAGAAGCCCTTTGGAATCTGCGCACCACGAACCCATCACCCACACTCCACACCACACCACACGATGAACCCTGACCTCAAATCCTCTTTGTGCTCTTGTGATCCCGAAATCAACCGTCGGCAATTCCTGAAAAACACCGCGGTGGCCGCGGCTGTTCTCGGTGGCTTATCCGCGACGCCCCCGCTGCTCAGCGCCGCTTCCAAAGCCTCCTCGTTGCCTCAACACGGAGAGTCCGAGACTCTCGTCACCACTTTGTTCAAAACCCTGACCGAGGAGCAGCGCAAAGCAATTGTGTTCCCCTACGATCACGAGCTTCGCTCAAAAGTGGATAACAACTGGCAGATCACGGACAAAACAATTTCAGAGTTTTACAACCAGGATCAACAGGCGATGATTCGCGAAATTTTCATGAAATTGCACAGCCCCGATTACGCGGCTCAGGTCTACAAACAAGTGGTGGACGATGGTGAGAAACACGGATTCGGCGGCTGCGCCATCGCCATTTTTGGCGAGCCTGGAACGGGCAAGTTTGAGTTTGTTTTGAGCGGGCGCCACTGCACGCGTCGTTGCGACGGCGACTCCGTGGCGGGAACGGCTTTCGGGGGGCCGATCTTTTATGGACACGCCGCCCAAGGGGACACTGAGAAACCGGATCACCCCGGCAATGTGTATTGGTATCAGGCCAAAAAGGCGAACGAAGTATTCCAAATGTTGGATGGCAAACAACGCGAGATGGCGCTTCTGGGACGAGGCCGATCCGAAGAAGGAACAAAAACCGTGCAGCTCACCGGCAAGAGATCAGGGCTTCCTGGGATCCCGCTCTCAGAGCTGAAAAGCGACCAAAAAGAAAAAGTACGGAAAGTTCTTGCGGACGTCCTGGCCCCGTTTCGCAAAGTGGACGCGGAGGAGTCAATCCGGTGCATCGAAGCGGCAGGTTGGGATTCCCTGCACATGGCTTTTTACAAGAACCAGGATGTGGGGAACGACGGGGTGTGGGATGTGTGGCAGATTGAAGGGCCCTCGATGCTCTCTTACTTCCGCGGTGCCCCTCACGTTCACGCTTGGCTACACGTCAAACAGCCCGCGTGATTGGAGTTCAGGTCTGGTGCCACTCAGGGGAGCGTTTGAGCTTGTTGAACGCGCTTTGAATCGCGCGGGTCTCCCGCTTACGTTCGATCATGCCCCGGCGAGTTGTCTCAACCCTCAGATGCGCCACTTCCTGCCGTATCTTCAAATAGTTCCCATATCGGGCCGGCGAACAGGTCCCCTGCTCCACCGCGACTCGCACAGCACACCGAGGTTCCTTGGTGTGCGTACAGTCTCGGAAATAACACCCCTGTGCCAAGGCTTCGATGTCTTCAAACGAATGCGTGACCACCTCGCCGCTTGACCAAAGCTGGAGCTCGCGCATCCCTGGTGTATCGATCACCAACCCCCCGCCGGGCAGTAAAAACAATTCGCGGCTGGTCGTGGTATGACGCCCCTTCGAATCCGACTCCCGCACCTCGATGGTGGCCTGCGTTTCTTCCCCAAGCAGAGCGTTGACGAGGCTCG
>CAMBEJ010000021.1 GCA_945865375.1 Akkermansia muciniphila
CTTTGCGTTCTTTGCGGTGAATCGATCTGCCGGATTCAGGATCCATCGTCAAGGGACCAATCTTGCAGCACACGAGCATGGCACCCTGTTTCCAAAACCACAACGGAGGCCAAATCCTCACTCTCAGGTTACTTTGCGGTCACACACCCCAGCCGAGGGTAGCGGTTTGAAAACGGTTGTAATCCGAGGGGTCGCCCCTATCGTTGGTGGCTATGGCAAATCGGCCTTTGGTGATAGCGGGGCGGACATTCCGATCGCGATTGTTTCTTGGGACGGGTAAATTTCCTTCCCCAGAATCGATGCGTGACGCTTTGGCGGCGAGCGGCACTGAAATCGTGACGGTCGCGTTGCGCCGAGCTGACCTGACGGGGGAAAAGGATCCCTTTGCCAACATTCTGGAGTTCATCGATCCGGATCGTTATCTTCTGCTACCAAACACCAGCGGCGCGATGAACGCTGAGGAAGCGATTCGGCTCGCACGGCTTGCTGTGGCGGCGGGACTGCCGAAGTGGGTGAAGCTTGAGATTCACCCCGATCCGCGGTATTTATTGCCGGACCCGATCGAAACCCTTCGAGCGTCGGAGGTGCTTGTGCGAGAAGGATTCACAGTGTTACCTTACATCAACGCTGATCCGGTTCTGGCACGGCGGTTGCAGGACGTGGGGGTGGCCACCGTGATGCCCCTCGGTTCGCCGATAGGGTCGCATCGGGGGCTTCAGACCCGTGACCAGATCCGAATCATTGTGGAGCAGGCGACGGTGCCAGTGGTGGTGGACGCGGGCTTGGGAGCACCGAGCCACGCTGCGGAGGCGATGGAGTTGGGGGCGGACGCGGTGCTTGTGAACACGGCCATTGCGGTGGCGGGGGATCCGAATCGCATGGCCTTGGCGTTCAAGTGGGCTGTGCAAGCGGGTCGCGAAGCCTACGAGGTCGGATTGGGTTTGCCTGCTTGGACGGCAGGCGCGACGAGTCCGCTGACCGCATTTCTCTCTGATTTATAAGCATGAAAACTATTTCCAACGAACGGTTGAGGGAGTTGATGGCGAGTGTCCGCCACACGAGAGTCTTGGTGGTGGGCGACGTGATGCTCGACCAGTTTATCTGGGGGACTGTCCATCGAATCTCTCCTGAAGCGCCGGTGCCGGTCGTCGAGTTGGAGCGCGAAAGTTTCATGCCTGGCGGCGCGGCGAATGTCGCGCGCAATCTCACCGCGCTAGGGTGTCCCGCGGATATTTTTAGCGTTGTTGGCCGCGATGAAGCCGGGCGGAATCTCAGGGGTTTGTTGATCGGGCAGGATGTGAGCTGTGATGGATTGCTGGAGGATCCGAAGCGAACCACGAGCATCAAAACCCGGGTGATCGCCCATCAGCAGCAGGTGGTGAGAGTTGACCGCGAATCCCGCGGAGAACTGGACGAGAACGCATGTCGGCGTCTGCTGGTTGCTGTGGACTCCGCCCTGCACAACACGGAAGCGGTGATTGTGGGCGATTATGGAAAAGGCGTGGTGACGCAACTCTTGTTGGACGAACTGAAAACTCGGTGCCGTGATCGCGGGATCTGGTTGAGCATGGATCCTAAGCCAGTGCATCACTTGGATCTGAGCGGGCTCTCACTCATCACCCCCAACCGCAAGGAGGCTCATGAGCTGGCCGGGATTTCTGACTGTGGCAAGCATGCGGATCCGCGATCGGATCCGGGGCTGAAGGCGGTGATGGAGCGGCTTCAGGAACAATTGCAGCCGGTGATACTGCTAGTGACCTTAGGGGAACAGGGGATGATGCTTTCCCAGCGTGGTCAAAAGCCCTTTCACATCCCGACGATGGCCCGCGAAATTTATGATGTTTCGGGTGCCGGAGACACCGTGATCGCCAGTTTTACGCTCGCGATCGCCGCAGGAGCTTCCCCGGAGGAAGCGGCGATTTTTTCAAACATCGCGGCGGGCGTGGTGGTGGGTAAAGTGGGCACTGCGACAGCGACCGCCGAGGAGATCATTGAAAGTTTCCGAACGCAAACACTCCCTGTTGAATGAGGGAAGATTGAGGAAGGTGAGTGGTTAATACGAACTATGTTTAGGATTCCGAAGGCGGTCTTTCTGGATCGCGATGGGACGTTAAATCAGGAACGACATTATCTTGCCGACCCTGGCAAGGTGGTTCTATTTGCAGGGACCGTCGAGGCGTTGCGTGGGCTCCAGGATCTGGGGTTCTTGTTGGTCCTTGTGACCAATCAATCGGGGATTGGACGCGGCTACTACACGCTTGATGACATGCATCGAGTCAACGCGCGCATTGCGGAGCTTTTGGCCATCGAGGGCGTTTTTTTCGCGCACATTTATTTCGCGCCTGAGGCACCGGACCAGCCCAGCCGGGGGCGAAAACCCTCGCCCAGTTTCCTCTTTGATGCGCGCGACGAGCTGGGCGTCGATCTGTCGCGAAGCTACATGATCGGTGACAAGATGCTGGATTTAGAGTGCGGATGGAACGCGGGTGTGCGACGATGCCTTTTGGTTCGAACAGGCTACGGCCAAGATGTGGAGCAAGGCGGCGACGCGCGATTGGCCATGGCGACTGTTGTGGACGGGTTGCCCCAGGCTGCGGAGTGGATCCGCAACGATGGGTCGTTGTAGCTCTATGAAGACATTGGGAATTATCCCTGCCCGGTACGCCTCCACACGATTCCCCGGCAAACCGTTGGCTAAAATCGCCGGTAAACCATTGATCCAATGGGTTGTGGAACGGTGTCAACTGTCGAAAGCCCTTTGCGAGGTCATCGTGGCCACGGATGACGATCGGATCCGCGAGGTTGCGGAATTGTTTTGTTCGGTGGAGATGACCCGGTCTGATCACCCCAGCGGTTCCGATCGTATCGCCGAAGTGGCCAGGAGGAGGGACTGCGACGCCGTGGTCAACATCCAGGGTGACGAGCCTTTGATCGATCCCGATGTGATCGATGCCGTGGCGGGAGCTTTGATCCAGGATCCGATGTCCACGGCGGCGACGTGGATACGGGATCTCGGGGATTATGAGGACCCGAACGTAGTCAAAGTCGTGGTGAACCAACGGGGCCAGGCTTTATATTTTTCGAGGCGTACGATTCCGTATCTGCGGGATGCTGTTGGCAGCTCTGTGGAAGTGCAACTGGCTGCATTTTCATTTTTGAAACATCTGGGGATATACGGGTATCGGCGTGCGACTTTGTTGGAGCTGGTTGGGTATCCCGTTTCACCGCTCGAACGGGCGGAGAAGCTTGAGCAATTGAGGGCCTTGGACCATGGGATTTCGATTGGCGTTGTGAGGGTGGATGCGGAGAGCGTGGGCGTGGATGTGCCAGGGGATGTGGCACGGGCGGAGACCAGGTTGAGGCATTTGGGGCTGGCAACATTATGAAATACATTTTTGTGACAGGCGGCGTGGTGAGTTCCCTGGGCAAAGGCCTGACGGCGGCAGCGTTGGGGACACTGCTGGAGAGTCGCGGGCTCAAAGTCGCGTTGCAGAAATTCGACCCCTACCTGAATGTGGATCCCGGCACTATGAGCCCGTATCAGCACGGGGAGGTGTATGTTCTGGACGATGGCGCGGAGACAGACCTTGACTTAGGCCATTACGAGAGGTTCACGAACACCAAGCTGACCCGGTTCAACAACCTCACGAGCGGGCAGGTGTACCAGACCGTCCTGGACAAAGAACGGCGCGGGGAATATCTCGGCAAAACTGTTCAGGTGATTCCGCATGTGACCGACGAAATACTGAACCGAATTCACCAGATCGCTGAACAATCGAAGGCGGATGTGCTCATTACGGAGATTGGGGGGACAACCGGGGACATCGAAGGGTTGCCTTTTTTGGAGGCGATCCGGGAGTTTGCGCTGGGTGTGGGTTACAACAACACCTTGTTTTTGCATGTCACCTATGTGCCGTTCATCAAGGCAGCGGGTGAGCTGAAGACCAAACCCACGCAGCAATCGGTTGCCAAATTGCGTGAGATCGGCATCGTTCCACATATCCTCGTGTGCCGTTGCGAGCAATCGCTCAGCGCGGAGTTGCGCAAGAAGATTTCCCTGTTTTGCAATGTTCCCTATGAGGCGGTGATTGAGGAGAAGGACGTGGACCATAGCATTTACGAAGTGCCGTTGATGCTTCAGAGGGAACGGATGGACGAGCTGGTATGCCGGCTGCTGCACATGGAAACGCCGCCGGCGCAGATGGCGCACTGGCAGGAGATCATCCGCAAACTTATTGCGCCGCAGCACCGTGTCAGGATCGCCGTTGTGGGCAAATACATCGAGCTGAACGATGCCTACAAATCGGTTTATGAGGCGATCATCCACGGCGGCATCGCCAACGATAGTGGCGTGGAGATCGAGAAGATCGAGGCGGAGACAATCGAGAAAGAGGGCGCGGACAAATTCTTAAACCGAGTTGGCGGCATCCTTGTACCGGGGGGGTTTGGCGAGCGCGGGACCGAGGGCAAGATTCTGGCGACTCAATATGCGCGCGAGAAAAAGATTCCTTACCTCGGTCTGTGCCTGGGAATGCAGATCGCCACGATTGAGTTCGCGCGGAATGTTCTGAAGCTCAAAGGGGCGCATTCCACGGAGTTCGACCCGGCTACGGAACACCCGGTAATCGCCTTGATGGACGACCAGAAGAATGTGACAACCAAGGGAGGCACCATGCGTTTAGGGGCGCAGATCTGTCACCTGACGCCGGGGAGCAAGGCGGAGGCTCTTTACGGGGTGCCCACGGTGAGCGAACGGCACAGGCACCGTTACGAGTTCAATAGCGCTTACCGCGCCCAATTTGAACAGGCCGGATTTATTTTTAGCGGGAAAACTGCGGATGGGAAATTGGCCGAACTGATCGAGCTGCGCGATCATCCGTTCTTTTTGGCATGCCAGTTTCATCCTGAGTTCCAGAGTAAACCAAACTCTCCACACCCGCTTTTTCGAGGGTTCATCGCCGCCAGCCATAAATATTCGCATCAGAAGGCGGTCTAGGTGACTTACGACCAGGCAATCGAATACCTCTACGGTTTAGGCTTGTTTGGAGCCAAGCCTGGATTGGAGAGGGCACTGAGGCTAGCAGATTTGGCGGGCAATCCCCAGAAGCGGCTTCGGTTCATCCACGTTGCGGGCACGAACGGAAAGGGATCCACGTGCGCCATGCTCGAGAGTGTGTATCGCAGCTCTGGATTGAAAGTGGGGTTGTTCACTTCTCCCCATCTTGTTTCTTTCTCCGAGAGGATCCAGATCAACCGCTTCCCGGTTTCGCCTTCTGATGTGGTGGATTTGGTGCGTCGCGTCCAGGCCTGGATCGCCCATGGTTGGGCATCCCCGGCCTCGCTCGGAACGTATGAGGATCATCCCACCTTTTTTGAGGTCGTCACCATCCTGGCCTTGATCTATTTCGCCGAACAACGATGCGATCTCGTCATCTGGGAAACGGGATTGGGGGGGCGCCTCGACGCGACCAATATTGTGACGCCTCTTGCGAGCGTGGTGACCAATGTCCAGTGGGATCATCAACAGTGGCTTGGTGGCACGCTGAGAGAGATCGCTTTTGAGAAGGCCGGAATTTTCAAGCCAGGGGTGCCCGCTTTTATGGCTGCCACCGAACACGAGGCGGTGGAGGAAATCCGAAGGGTCGCGCTTGAACTCCATATTCCCCTCGAGGAGGTCACCCAAAACGATCTGGCACGACTAGGCCTTGATGTCGTTCCGATTCCATTATTCGGGGCTCATCAAAGACTCAATGCAGCCCTTGCTGCGTGCGTTATCCGTGGCTTGAACTTCCAACTGCCTGTTCCGCACACCGCGCTTTGTGAGGGGCTAAGCCAGGTTGCTTGGCGAGGCCGCTTTGAGGTCTTCAAGCGCCCTAGCGGAGGGATTGTGGTGGTCGATGGTGCCCACAATCCTGCCGGTGCTTCGGCCCTCCGCGAGGCTCTCACAATCCGTTACCCCAATGTGACCTGTTGCATGATCTTCGGAGTCTTGTCTGACAAGGATTGGCCTTCGATCATCCGATCGCTCGCCTCATTGCCTCACAGGGTGCTCCTGGTCCCCGTCCGAAGCGAGCGGAGCGCCAACCCGACGGATTTGAAGGCGGCGTGGGCCGAATTAAATCCCTGTTGCCAAATCCAATCCCCAACCCATCTGCGTGAAGCTCTCGAGATGTCTTCAACCGAACCGCTGACAGTTGTATTGGGATCGCTCTTCTTGGTCGGGGAAGCCCTGCGACTCCTGAATGCTCCAGCACCCGCCGAGGCTGCCTTCGACGAATCTGCACTGAACGAATGGGGAGGGATCAGGAACTAGAAGAGACGACGGAGGTCGTGGTGGGGCTCGAATGGATCTCGCCCCACCAGTCGGCAGGGAACTATTTCGTCGATTCGGATTTTTTGGAAGTGGGTGCCGCGGAGGATGTCGAAGGGGTTGTCGGTGCCGGTGTCGATGAGGGAGGCGAGGGGGGAGCCGGAGATGCCCCTTTGCCGCTGTCGCTCGATGGTTTGGTGGAGGCAACGGGGTTGGACGCGGCGCTATCGCTCTTGGCGGCGGCTTTGTAACTGTCACTTCGGTAATCCGTGATATAAAATCCGCTTCCTTTGAAGATGAGACCAGATCCGCCGCCGACGCCGCGCTTCACCTTACCTTTTCCCCATTTCTTTTGGCCGCACTTGTCCTTGGGGCATTTTGACAACGTTTTCTCGGTCATCGACTGATAGACATCGAACCGGTGGTCGCATTTTTCACAGAAGTATTCGTAAGTAGGCATAGAGCAAAGGTCGTAGGATAGGCATGGCGCAGTAAACTATGCAACCACGGTGAAGCCTTTCCCAGCAGATCAGGGCACCTCTCCGGATGAGGACGACAAGCGGTGGGGCATTGGGCTTCTGACACGTCGGTTGCTGCCTTCCGCTGAAGGCGGCTATTCGCTTGCCCGAGTTTGACTGCGAGGGCAGTTTCGAAAGGAAGCTGATCGCTTCGACCTGGGTGGGGCTGAAAAATGGTTATCGTTTCGTGTGTGAGCGCTTTTTCAAAAAGACTGTTTGTCCTTATACTCTGCATCCTTCTGGCTCTTGGATGGGCGGTGACCTTGATTCGCAAGCAGCCCGCTTCTCTGCCCCCTCCAAATCCCATCAAACCGGGCAACAGGATGAGCGATGAGCTCGCCGCGTCACTCGCAGGGCTTGAGGCGCGGGAGCGCATGGCGGCTGAGACTTTTTGGGCAAGAGAACTGCTCGCGCAGAAATGCGGCGGCACCTTTGAGGCACTGTGGGATTCGATCAACATGGCGACGAACAAGTGGGGCCTCGTGGCATCCTTTCCCATCGGTGAAATCGTCTTGAGCAGGTGGGGCCCGCCGCAAAAGCTCCCTCACGGAATCGAACGACGGGAGCCGGTTGGAGCCACGACGGCGATGAATCAGACGGAATGGGCCCGCTTTGTCGATGAATCGAGACGCGCAGGCTGGCAGTTGGCACAAGTGGAGTTTCGCCACAATCGATTCGAGATCGACGAGATCGGCCAACCGAAGCAGAGCACCTTTTATTTTTCCGCCCACATCACGAATTCACTGCATCCTGACCGCGCAATTCTGGAAGGTGACCTGACCGTGCAGTGGATGAAGAAACGTCAGGGTGAGGAGGGGGTGTCTGTGAAGAGTCTTGACGCCAGTCGCCTGACCATCAAGCAACATCCGGGCCCGCCCCCTTTTCAACTCATCCTGTTTGAACAAATCACGCCCCCGGAAAATGCGTATTCAATCGATCCCCTCATTCTCTACGACCTCGATGGCGACGGCTTGTCGGAGATCATTCTTGCCGCGAAAAACGTGATCTATCGGCGCCTTGGCGGGGGTCGTTACAAGGCTGAGCCGTTGTGCAAACACCCGCCGGGTTTGATCTCGTCCGCCATCATCGCGGACTTTGACGGGGACGGGGCGGCAGATTTTCTCTACCTGAAGCACGAAGGATTAGTATTGATCCGAGGCACACCGACCGGAACCTTCGACGAGGCCGAGCGCATGGCGTGGTCAGCACCGCACGATCTAAAGTATCCCATGGTGCTGACCGCCGGAGACATCGACCACGACGGCGATCTCGACCTATTTCTTGCTCAGTACAAAGTGCCGTACGAGGGCGGCGCCATGCCGACGCCGTTCTATGACGCGAACGACGGGCATCCCGCGTTTTTGCTACGAAACGATGGATTTGGGAAGTTTACTGATGCCACCGTGGCGGCGGGTCTTGAGAAGAAGCGGTGGCGCCGATCTTACAGCGCCTCGCTCGTCGACCTCGATGACGACGGACATATGGACCTGGTGGTGGTGAGCGATTTCGCTGGGGTTGATCTATACCGGGGCGACGGTCACGGCAACTTCACCGATGTCACCCGCGAATGGGTGACCAAACCCCACGCGTTCGGAATGGCGCATGCGATGACTGATTTCAACTCCGACGGGCGGCTCGACTTGCTGATGACGGGTATGACATCACCCACGGTGGACAGGCTGGAACATCTTAGCCTGTGGCGACCAGGCTTCGGCGGAGGTCAAGCGATGCGGTCCCAGGTCATGTTTGGGAATCGGCTTTACATGGCCCGGCACCAAGGCGGCTTCGAACAAACGGCGGCGAGCGACTCCATCGCGCGTTCAGGATGGTCTTGGGGATGTAGCGCGGCGGATTTCGACAACGACGGTTTTCCGGACGTTTACATCGCCAACGGTCTCGAGAGCAGGCAGTCGGTTCGCGACTACGAATCCGAGTATTGGCTGCACGACCTGTATGTAGGGAATTCGCAGGTTGAACCCGTCGCCTATCTTTATTTTAAGACCAAGTTCGGAAGAACGCGAGGGCGCGGCCAGTCCTACGGCGGCTACGAGAAGAACCGATTATTTTTGAACCAAAAGGGCGCAAGCTTCATCGAGATTGGCCACCTCATGGGGGTGGCATTGGAGCAGGATTCGCGGAACGTAGTGTCCGATGACCTCGATGGGGACGGACGGATGGATCTGGTCGTCACGAGTTTTGAGCAATGGCCTGAAGCGAAACAAACGTTGCGTGTTTACGAGAATGGAATGAAGGAAGGCGGCAACTGGGTCGGGTTTCGCTTTCGGGAGGAAAGCGGGGGAGGATCACCGATTGGCGTTCGCGTGGTTCTCCACTATAGCGGCCACAGCGCTGTGCGGCAAATCGTGACTGGAGATTCCTACCGCTCGCAGCACGCGAACACCGTACACTTCGGTTTGGGGGCGGCCACGCGTGTGGACAGCGCGGAGATACTTTGGCCGAATGGCGAGAAGGCCACGATCCGTGAGCCAGCCTTAAATCGCTACCACCCGATCCACGCACGGTCCTTCCCAGGCAGAATTCGCGCGCCAAAATGAGAACGAACGGGCTCGAGTGGGTGGGCTTGCCGGAACGTGAGCGAGCTGTCAGGGTAGCAGGGCATGATTTCGGTTGAGATAAAAGGGCTGACAAAGCGGTTTTCTGGAGCTGGAGGCGAGGATCTGCTGGCTTTGGATCGGCTCGATTTGAGCGTCCGCTCCGGAGAATACCTTGTGGTTGTGGGTCCTTCCGGCGGCGGCAAGACGACGCTGCTGAGACTGATCGCGGGTCTGGATACGCCGGACTTCGGTGAAACCACGTTTTGGGAGGCGGGCTTGAGGATTGAGGCGGCGGCCGAGAATCTTTGCTCGCGTATCGAGGTGGCGATGGTTTTTCAAGATTCGGCACTCTACCCCCATTTGACGGTGCGCGGAAATCTGGAGCTGGGCTTGAAGGTTCGGCGCGTGGAGTCACTGGAAAGGCAGCGTCGCATTGAGGATGTGGGTCTGGCATGCGGGATAGAAAGGGATTGGTGGCAGAGGATGCCGTCGGAGTTGTCCGGAGGTGAGAAGAGGCGGATAGCTCTGGCTCGGGCTCTTGTGCGACGTCCGCAGCTTTTGTTGTTGGACGAGCCTTTGTCAAACCTTGATGCGCCCGCGCGGTTCGAGTTGAGAGAGTTGCTGCGACGCTTGCCTGGGCGGGACGCCATGACGCTGATCCACGTCACTCATGATCAGGCCGAGGCCCTGAGTTTGGGGCAGCGGATGGCGGTCTTGAACAAGGGGAGACTCCAGCAGATAGGCACTCCTAGGGAGGTTTACAGAAAGCCAGCAAACCTGTTCGTCGCCCGATTTCTGGGCCGATCACCCATGAATATTGTCGAGGGAAGGATCGTGATCGAAGGATGTGGCACTCGATGGTTTGTGCAGAACTCCGGCATCGACGGATTCAAAGTGCGGCTGCCCGCGAGGGTGGGAAGCGGAGGATCCGATCCAGCAGGATCTGGGTATACCGGCCCGGTGCTCCTGGGTGTTCGTCCGGATTCCGCACTCAGAGTCGATGCTGGCGACCTGAGGGAGGACCCCTTGTCAGGCCGAGTGGGATCAATCGACTATTTTGGGTCCGAAACCGTGATGGAGGTGACGAGTGCCGGGGTGCGATGGCTTGTGAGCTGGGCGAGCTCATCAAACGAATTCACCGTGGGAGAGTCCTTGAATTTCAGGATCGATTGGAATGAAGTGAGTTGGTTTGACACGGAAACGGGTCAACGCCTGAATCTCAATCGCGGTGCCGAGGTGACAGAGGTTCCGATGCCGTAGAGGCTCAGTCTGCATTGCCTTTCATCTGAGTGAAATGGCCTCGGAGTTTGGTCATCATTCGGGGAGTGATGCAGTTGCGGACAGCAGGTTTGGACCCCGCTTGGGAATTGCTGCCAGAATTCGGTTTGACTTGGAGACCTTGGCTATCATAATGCTTCCGACCTAACCAACCTATGGCCAGATTTGTCGTTTTAAGCGAAGGATTGCAGGGCCGTACATTTGAATTGCAGGCAGAGAAAACGAGCATTGGGCGCTTGGAAGAAAATGCATTCCAACTGTCCGAGGGCTCGGTTTCGAGCCGTCATTGCGAAGTCGTGTTGCGTGGCAGCGAGGTCCTTGTTCGGGATCTGGAGTCCACCAACGGCACTTTCATTGACGGGGAGCAAATCAAAGAAGGGACCCTGAAGCCAGGCCAATCGTTGAGATTGGGCCAGGTTGAGCTGCGTCTGGAAATCGACGGTGTCGCGCCCGTGGTGTCGGCTTCTGCGGCCTCCAGCAAGAAGGCGTTGGATCCTCACAGCCGTCCTACCCAGGGCGTCAAACTGAACGAGTTGGACAAAACCGGCCGCCCAGTGACGCTCCAAGCGGATTCGTCTTTTAAGAAACAGAGCAACCAGATCAACAAGGTTTTTGTCGCGATTGGGATTGTGCTCGGATTGGTGATTGTTTTTTTCATCGTGATGGCGTTCCAGAAGATGAAGGAATAGTCATCCCAGCCAGGCGCAGGCGTCCTTGGCCCAGTAAGTGATGATAAAATCGGCTCCTGCCCTGCGGAAGGATTGCAGCATTTCCAGAGCCACTGCTTTTTCATCGACCCACCCTTTTTCGGCGGCGCTCTTGACCATCGAATATTCGGCGCTGACTGAATAGGCGGCGGTGGGGAGGCCAAACTCCGACTTCACACGCCAGAGGATGTCAAGATAGGCCACTCCCGGCTTGACCAGGATGATATCGGCACCCTCGGCGATGTCTTGGGCGACCTCACGCAGCGCTTCGTTCCCGTTGGCTCCGTCCATTTGATAGCTCCTGCGGTCACCAAACCTGGGCGTGGACTCTGCCGCCTCTCGAAAGGGCCCATAAAATGCCGACGCGAACTTCGCGGCATAAGACATGATTGGGATTTCGTCGAAACCGCTGGTATCCAGGGCTTGACGGATGGCGTTGACGCGACCATCCATCATATCGCTAGGGGCCACCAGATCGGCACCCGCTTCCGCATGACTGACGGCGGTTTTGGCGAGCAGTTTAAGGCTCGAATCGTTGAGGATACGGGCCTCGGACCCTGGGTTGCTGACAATGCCACAGTGTCCGTGGCTCATGTACTCGCAGAGGCAGACGTCCGTCATCACGAGCAGCCGAGGGACTTCTTTTTTGAGTCTTTTCACGGCTTGCTGCACGATTCCGTTCCGAGCGTAGGCACCGCTGGCTTTCGCGTCCTTTTTGTCAGGAATCCCAAAAAGCAGCACTGCCGGAACACCCAGATCAGCGAGGGTTCTGGCCTCTTCCAGAAGAGTGTCTGGCGAGAACTGGGCGACCCCAGGCATGGAGAGGATGGGCTTCCTGATCCCGGTGCCGGGTCGCACGAACAGGGGTTGAACGAGCTGCGACTTGTCAAGGCGCGTCTCGCGGACCAAGGCGCGCAAGAGTGGCGTTTGACGAAGCCGGCGAGGGCGCGCCGCCGGGAATCTTGGAGTGATGTAATGCATGCAGGTCATCCTAAAGAATTAAGCGAGCTTGGGCAATGCCGAGCTCGTCATTCCAATGAAGTGAAGCTACACTAGTTCAGGACAAGTCATCAAAATTATGCGTTTGACTGGATTTGGCGGCTCATTTTTCGGATTGGCTAAGCGAATGATTTGGCTCTTCGTGATCCTTGGGTTGATCGCGTTGGGCGGGTTCCTCACCCTGAGCGTGCAACGATTTTTCACGACCGGGCCTTCTTCGACTTCGGTCGTTCCATCAGCGACCATTCTCCGGCAAGTCCAGGCTCTGTCGGAACTGGTCACGATCAAGTATGTTTATGAAAAGGTGGTGATCCTCGAGGATGTAAAATGGTTCGGAGAAAATCGTGTGTTGTTGCTGGCTCACGGGGTCATCAAGGCCGGCGTTAACCTAAAAACAATCGGTCAGAATGCAGTTTCGATTCGAGCAAGGGTCGTGCGCATCACCCTGCCTGCCGCCATTATCACGGATATCTATCTGGACGAGACCAAAACACGTGTCATCGAGCGCAATACCGGGATTCTGAGGGGGTTTGACAAAGATCTGGAGCAGTCGGCTCGCCGCCAAGCTATAGATGATCTGAGGAGGGCCGCAAAACAGGGGGGCATTTTGAGGGATGCCGAGGATCGGGCTCGACTGCAGATGCGCGGTCTGCTGAACGGACTCGGTTTTGAAAGCGTGGAAGTTGTTTTCGAGTGATGCCAATGCGCGATTCCACTCGCCCTGAGGGAGGGACTGCGGGTCATGGCCGATCAACTCTTGAAGATTTTTTTTGAACATTTTCCGGAATCACTGTCAAATTCGCTAAAACAGGTGTTCAATTTTAGCATGGTTGAGGTTGGTGGGTGGAGTTGGGTTGAATTGAATTGGGTGGGATGAAACGAACCGACGGTCGTACGGAGCTTATTTGAATGATCAAGGTCGAGAATCTAGTAAAATCGTTTGGGTCGAAGATCGCTGTTAACGGCGTTTCGTTCACCGTCGAGAGGGGCGAGGTTTTGGGGTTTTTGGGACCCAACGGCGCTGGAAAATCGACCACCATGCGCATGGTCACAGGGTTCATCCCTCCGACAGCGGGCCGCGTCACGGTGGGGGGGTACGATATGGAGCAAAACTCCATGCCTGCCAAGCGGATGATGGGTTATTTGCCGGAGAACGCGCCCTCGTACTCGGACATGACGGTCAGTGGTTTTCTTGGTTTTGCAGCCGAGATACGCGGATTCCACGGTGCCGAGAAGGACAAGGCGGTTCGGCGGGCGATCGAGACGTGCTTTCTGGAATCGGTGATTCATCAAAGCATTGAAACTTTGTCCAAAGGGTATCGTCATCGCACCTGTTTCGCGCAGTCCATTATCCATGATCCGGATGTTCTGATCCTTGACGAGCCCACGGATGGATTGGATCCGAACCAGAAGTACGAGGTTCGGACATTGATCCGCCGGATGGGGGAGAAGAAGGCCATTATTTTTTCCACACATATCCTCGAGGAAGTCGATGCGGCATGTTCGCGGGCGATCATCATCGATCGGGGGCAGATTGTGGCTAACGGCACGCCGCTTGAACTGAGGCAACGAGCCGAGGGGGCTGGGGCGGTGATGGTCCGTGTCTTGGGAGTGGAAAGCGGTGCGTTGCGTATTCGGTTGGCGGCTGTCGATGGGGCCAAGCGCGTGATGGTTGTCAATGAGGAGGGGGCGGGAGTGGTGATGAGGGTTTTTCCTCAGACGGCGCAAACTGGACACGAGCTGGCGCGACGGGTGGGGGAAGTTGTTCTGAAAGAGGGTTGGCGAGTGGAAGAATTACACACCGAAGAAGGCAGGATGGATGAGGTTTTTCGCAGCATCACCATGCCCGACACCAAGAGGGAGAATTCGAAATGACAGATTCAATCGCAAACATAAAATGCATCGCCAAGCGCGAGCTTGGAGGGTACTTCGCGTCACCCGTAGCCTACGTTTTCACCGTCATATTTCTGCTGTTGACCGGCTTTTTTACGTTCATGCTGGGGTATTTTTTTGAGCGTGGAGAAGCCTCGTTGACCTATTCCTTTTTTGTCTGGCACCCTTGGCTCTATCTGTTCCTGGTTCCCTCTGTAGGCATGCGGCTATGGTCGGAGGAACGCCGCTCCGGCACGATTGAACTGTTGCTCACGATGCCTGTCTCGGCGTGGCAGGCGATCGTAGGAAAATTTCTTGCCTCATGGATTTTCCTTTCGTTCGCATTGTTTCTGACGTTCCCGCTGGTGTTGACCGTGAATTATCTCGGCAAACCTGATAACGCCGCGATTTTTGGGGGATACGTGGGGAGCGTGTTGCTGGCGGGGAGCTATTTGGCGGTGAGTTGCATGACATCCGCCATCACGCGAAATCAAGTGGTCAGCTTCATCCTCTCGGTGGTCGGCTGTTTGTTTCTGATATTGGCGGGGTATCCGCCGGTCACGAACCTGCTGGTGCAGTGGGCACCGCCCTGGCTGGTCGAGGGAGTTGCCGCGTTCAGCGTGATGCCGCATTTCGATGGGTTTCAAAAAGGTGTGCTTGCTTCCAATGATATCATCTTCTTCCTGTCCATCATCGGGTTCTCTCTCTTCACTACGGGTGTGGTGATCAGAAGTCACCGAGCTGGTTGATGGAAGTCAGCCGCACCGCAGTCACAGCACAGTCCTTAAATTTTAGCGAATTGGTTGATCGAATGAAGCTCGATAAAAAACAAGAAGCACTGGTGTATTCCACCGTAGGCGTTGTGGTCATGCTGCTCATCCTCGTGGCGGCCAACGGGATCTCCAGCAAAGCCAAGATGCGGATCGACTTGACTGCCGATAAGCTTTACACCCTCTCCGACGGGACGCGAAAGGTGCTCGCCAAGCTGGATACCAACGTCAAGGTTCGGCTCTACGCGACGCAAGGGGAGAACGCGATGCCGACAGGGCTGCAGACCCATGCCCGCCGGGTGGAAGATCTGTTGAAAGAATTTCGTCAGGCTTCCAAGGGGAAAATCATCATCGAAAAACTCGATCCCCAACCCGATTCTGACGCCGAGGAATCGGCGACCTTGGATGGAATACAGGGCCAGCCCGTGACGCTCACTGAAAAGCTTTACCTGGGGTTGGCCGTCAGTTCTCTGGAGCAGAAGGTCGCCATTCCTTACCTGACGCCAGATCGGGATAAATTGCTGGAATACGACATCGCTCGGGCTATCACTCAGGTGACAGCCACCTCCAAATCAGTGGTGGGCGTGATGACCTCGCTCCCCATGTTCGGTCAGCCTATGAATCCCATGATGATGCAGATGGGACAAAAGGGGCAAAGCCCTTGGGTTTTTATCACCGAGCTGAAGAACGATTTTGAAGTGAGGCAGGTCGAGATGACCGCAGACACGATCGATGAAGGGATCAAGGTGTTGATCGTCGTGCATCCTAAGCAGATCACCGACGGTGCCCAGTATGCGATCGATCAATTTCTTCTGAACGGCGGCAAGCTGATCGCATTACTTGACCCTCTCAGCATCGTGGATAGCCGGTCCAGCGGGGGCAATCCGATGCAGCGCGCCACGCAAGGCGGAAGCACGATGGAGAAACTGTTAAAAGCGTGGGGTTTGGAGTTCGACGCCAACAAGGTAGTGGCCGACGCGAACTACGTGACGCGAATCAACCGAGGCATGGGGCGAGAGGAAGTGGTGCCCACCGTGCTTTCCATGGGTGCGGACGGGATCACTCAGGGAGACGTCATTACGAGCCAGATCGATAACATACTCCTGCCCTTCGCAGGTGGGTTTACGGGAACTCCCGTTTCGGGTTTGAGTCAAACAGTCCTCCTGAAAACCACCACCAAATCCCAGTTGGTGGAGAAGTTCATGGCGGAGATGGCCGGGGAGCAGGTGATGAAAGACTTCAATCCCTCGGGCAAAGAAATCAGTCTGGCCCTTCGACTCACAGGCAAGTTCAAGACCGCATTTCCAGATGGCAAACCCGGGGACGCCACAAAAAAGGATGATGAGAAGAACGGCGACAAGGAGCAGAAACCCGCGTCCGGCCTCAAGGAATCCAAGATTGAGAGCGTGGTCATCTTGGTTGGCGACAGTGATTTTATCTACGATGAATTCGCGGGGCAGGTACAAGAGATCTTTGGTCAGCGCCTTTTCATGGCTCGGAATGGGAATATGGGTCTGGCTCAAAACATGGCGGACCAGGCGGGTGGCGACGTCAATCTCATCCAGGTGCGAAGCAGGGCAACCGTGGGCAGACCCTTCACGGTTGTGAAGAAGATGCAGGCTCAGGCCGAGGATTCTTATCGTGTTAAGATTAAACAATTGGAAACGGAGCTGTCATCGGCTCAGCAGCGGCTGAATGAACTTCAACAAAAGAAGGAAGGCAATCAGCGGTTCATCCTCTCGCCCGAGCAACAAAAGGAAGTGGCCAACTTTCGCAAGCGTGAAATCGAGGTGAAGAAAGAGCTCAAGAATGTTCGCAAACAGCTCAAACGCGACGTCGATTCGCTCCAGAATCAGTTGAAATGGCTTAACATTGCGGGAATGCCGGTGCTGGTGACGGTTTCTGGCATTTTCCTCGCGTCGTTGAAACGAAAAAGAACCTCAGCACAATGAACCGCAAGCAGTTTATATTACTGGTAATCGTTGGCCTGCTGGTGGGAGGCGCTGGCTATTACCTCTCCCAGAAGGATTCATCTTCATGGAAGTCAGGAGGGGGCGCGATGGGTCAAAAAGTCGTCAGCGATTTTCCTGTCAACGATGTGGCCCGTGTCACGATCAAGAACGACAAAGCCGAGCTGAGCCTCGTCAAGACCAATGAAGTGTGGACCGTTGGCGAAAGATCCTTTTATCCGGCGAATTTCGGAGACATTAAGGAGTTCCTTAGCAAAGTGTGGGAGCTGAAGGCGGTGCAATCCGAAGAGATCGGTGAGACGCAACTGTCGCGGTTGGAGCTTGTGGAGCCCGGCAAGGGAGCGGGATCGGGGACGATGGTTGAGTTCCGTAACAAGGAAGGCAAGATGTTGCGCTCGCTGATCCTTGGTAAGAAACACATGAAGAAAGGCGGCGCTGCCTCGCCTTTCGGAGGTGGTGGTGGAGATGAAGGATGGCCCGACGGTCGGTGGGTCAAGGTTCTTGGCGAAGCCAAATCCAAGGATGCCTCCCTGGTTACCGAGTCGTTCAGTCAGATTGAACCGAAGCCCGAACAGTGGTTGAACAAAGACTTCTTTAAAGTGGAGAAGCTTAAATCCATTGCTGTCACCCATCTCGACGCGACTAATTCATGGAGTTTATCACGAGCCGCCGAGTCTTCCGAGATGATTCTCGCGGAGGCGAAGGATGGTGAGAAACTCGATTCATCGAAAGTTTACAGCCATGCGAATGCTTTCTCTTCGGCCAGTTTTAACGATGTCCTAATGAGCGACGCGAAGCCCGAAGTCACGGGGTTAGACAAAGCCACGACGGTGAAGATCGAGACTTTCGAGCAGTTTAGCTATACCATTAAAGTTGGCAAGGGCAGCGGCGAGGATGCCTTTCACTTGGCTTTCACCGTTGGAGGCAATTTTCCTAAAGAGCGGGAGCCGGGCAAGGATGAGAAGAAGGAGGATGTGGAAAAGCTGGAAAAAGAATTCAAGGAGAAGTTCGAAAAGAACCAAGAGAAGCTCGCCAAAGAGAAGGAACTCGAGAAATGGATTTTCCTTGTGTCCAAGTGGACGGTGGAACCGGTTCAGAAAGTGCGCAAAGATTTGATGGCTGAGAAAAAGGACGAGGCGAAAGAAGGAGCCAAGGATGCCACCAAAGCTGCTGGGAATGACGATGAGAAGTTGCCCGAACCCAAGTTGAACTTGAATAATTAATTCGGTTCAAGTGAGGCCCTTACACTCCGGGTCCAGAGTGGATTTTGAGGCCACAGATTCCAAGATCCAACGCAGGTAATTCTCGGACCCGTCGGCCAAGCTAAGGCTGATGATTTCAGGGGTCGTGTAAGGGTGGTGTGCGCGGATGGCCAATTTAAGTTCCTCTGAGAGTGCAGCCGTGGATTTGAGAACGATCATCACTTCCTCCGCATGCTCCAGTTTGCCTTCCCACCAGTAAAACGATTCAACCCTCGGTAGCAAATTCGCGCACGCCACCAATCGTGCGTGGAGCAATGCTTGGGCAATCTTGCGCGCCACCTCGATATCCGGGGCTGTCACGAGAGTGACCGAGAAACTGCGTGGATCGATGTCCATGGGGGTTTCTAGAAACAAAAAAGCGCAAGCCAATCAAAGCTTGCGCTTGGAGAGAAAAAGTGGGATCAGGCTTTGCGGCGCATCCTGAACGCGATCATCGCGGCTCCAAGGCCGAGTAGCGCGACCGTGCCGGGCTCTGGCACCGCGACGACTTGGCCACGAATCTCACCACCCGGGAAAGCTGCCGTGTGGATGTTGGCGTAGGAGAGGCCCGCAAGAATATCGGACTTCTGAGTGCCTGTGATCGTTGCGGTGCCTGAATACAAGCCCGCATTACCAGACGAACTCGCCAGGGTGAATGGCACGATGACACCGGCATTGGCACCGACGCCCGCCGCTGCATGAAGGTGGGCGGCGGTTGGGGTGAGCCCACTGTAACTCACGCTATAGGTTAGGAGATCTCCGGCAATGGAAATAGCGGCGACGCCGGTGGCTGCGCTCGCATTCCCCGAGGGCCGTTCGTTGGCACCGCTCAACGATGCCGTAAATGTTTGTGCTTGGGTAGCTACCGCTAGGATTGATGCCGCAATGAGTAGAACAGTCTTCATAAGCGAGTTCGGAGTTCAGAACCCTTCCTCATTCAAAGACAATACGTTAAAAGAATCAAGAGCTTTTTGATAGCAATTGGTCCATTGAACAAATCCAGAAACCACTGGACCGCACGGAGGTGTGAGGTGATTTCAGGGTGGAACTGCCCCGCCTGATCGCAGGGGGAGTCCAGGGTTGATTCAAGAAAACGGAGCGCCGGCTTCCAGCCGGCTTTGCTTCACGGATCCGCCGGTCGCGCTCCCAAGCCGATTGGAAATCGGCGCTCCGTCCCGTCCGGCTGGGCGGCAGCTGTTTTCTTGAATCAGCCCTGGGGGGAGTCCGAATGCGGAATCGAATGCTTGCGAAGCGCCTGAGGTGGAATTAGTTTTCAAGGGTCTGGGAAGAACGGAACAAAACCGCGTATGAAGGATTTTCTCGGCTGCATGAAACATTTGTCTAGAACCGCGTCAAGGGTCGGTGCTTGGGTTCGAGCAGGGGCTTTGCTTGTCCTTATGGGAGCTCTTGGTGTGGACGGTCTGGCCCAAGATCGGCTGCGGGTTGCGCCTTTGGGAAACACGGTCGAATTGAAGCTGGAGACAGCGGCGCCGCAGAAAGAGTATGTCCTCGAATCCCAGGCGAAGCTGATGGAGGGTGAAGAATGGGCGCCGTTGTTGCAGTTTCGTGGTGGAAACTCAGCGAGGTCGTACGTGGATGCGGTGTGCGGCACCACGGAGGCCCGATTCTTCCGATTGCGCCAGCTACTCGCGGCGCCCCCAGTCGAGGTGAGCAATTTTCGCCTCCTGGACACGGCAGGCAACGCCCACGAGTTGTATTATCAAAAGCCAGCCACCGCCGTCGTGGTGGTGCTCGCGGGAACCAACTTGCCCGCCGCTCTGTCACTGGCCGGTGAACTTGGCCAGACGCGGAAAGACTCCGGTGCGGCGAATCTTCCCATGTGGATCGTTACGGCCTCCGGCTACGAGGAACGAGAGAAGCTTGCTGCGATGTCGGTTGGGTTGGCTGGAGGCTTCGTCGTTCTGCAGGATCCGACTCAGGCGGTGCATAAGACTCTTGGAACCGGGCGCAGCCCGGAGGCGGTTCTGGTTTCCACGGCCGATTGGTCCATTGCTTACCGCGGTCCCGTGGAAGAGATCGTCGATACGGGAGCGGGCGTGGTCCGAACACGGCGGCTTGCGAATGCCGTTGCCGATCTTATCGCGGCGAAGCCGGTGGACGTTTCCCGGGCAGCAACGATTGGGGAGCCTGCCGGGTTGCGGCCTGTGGTGCATGGGGAGTATGCGACCCACATCGCCCCCATGCTGCTGAACTCCTGCATGCCCTGCCACAGGCCTGGCGACATCGCGCCATGGTCCATGACCAACCACACGGTGATCAGTACTTTCTCAAAGATTATGAAGTCGGCGGTGCTCGCCGGCGAGATGCCGCCCTGGCATGCGGATCCGAAGCATCAGAAGTACGTCAATGCCAAGGTCCTCGCGCCCGGAGAGGTGGCGACGCTAATCGACTGGATTGACCGCGGATCCCCACGAGGATTGGGCGAGGATCCTCTCGAGAAAATCAACCATCCGATCGAGCCTGATTGGCCTCTAGGGAAGCCGGACGCAATCATCTCCCTCCCTCCCCAGGAAGTTCCGGAGAGCGGTACGGTTGACTACAGGTATTTGGTCGCCAGCAACCCTTTCCCGACCGACGTGTGGCTGCGAGCGATATCGATTAAACCGGGCGAGCGATCCGTGGTGCATCACTGTCTTGTGTTCAAGGGAAGCTTCACGGAAGTGTTGGCGTTGCAAGGCGGGTTGGGAGGCTTTTTTGCGGGCTATGTGCCTGGCATGGAGCAGGTCCCCTTTCCTGTGGGCACCGGCAAACTCCTTCGAAAAGGCGACATCATCGTGTTCCAGATGCATTACACGGTTTCCGGGAAAGCGACGACTGACAACACACAAATGGGCCTTTACCTCGCCCCTGCCAAGCCAGAAAGGGAGCTGGTCACGGGCGCAGCTTACACCACCAAGTTCCAAATTCCTCCCAATGATCCAGCAGTTCCAGTGAGTGCCTCCAAGACATTTGCCAAGAAATCGATGCTGTATGAGTTCAGCCCCCACATGCATTTCCGGGGTGCCAATGCACGATACACATTGGTGTACCCGAGTGGAGAAAAGGAAGTGCTTTTAAATGTTCCGAACTATTTTTTTAACTGGCAGGCTTTGTACCGGCTCGAGAAACCGATGGAAATCCCGGCGGGTACCCGGATCCTGTGTGAAGGCCACTTTGACAACTCTCCCCAAAACCGTTTTAACCCGGACCCTTCTCAGTCGGTAAAGTTCGGTGAGCAATCGTGGGAGGAGATGTTCATCGGCTACATCAATTACACGGAGATCCAGTAGCGGTGATGGCCGTGTTCTGTGAGTCGAGTGTTCCGGCAGTTCTCATGGTTCATACTTCTCTACAAAGCGTGAGTTATGCTCGTCGGGCGTTTCCTGTTTGAGACCCTCAAAAGGAGGGTTGGCGTGAGCTTGGGCGGCAGTTTTCATTCTGAGCGGCAAAGCGTGGCAAGCCCCCAGGGTCTGCCAGTTGCGGGGGCCTCCGGCCCTGCCCGGAGCGCGGCACACTGCTGTCCGGCATTTCAGAGATCTGCATCCGACCTATGGAAAACGAGCGCTGTAGCGAGTTTTCCAGCCCGCGCTTTTTCGGCGGTGCTGCTCATGGCTCAATGTCTAGTGGGCTTTGGAGGGTCGAATGCGGGTCACGCAGCCGACGCGCCCGGAGTATCGCACTGGGCATTTCGCCCTCCTCAACCCTTTCAACCCATAGCACCGGCCTCAACAGGCGGGGGCGCTGCCAATCCGATCGATGCTTTTGTCATCCAAAAATTGGACTCAAAAGGCCTCTCGATGTCGCCGGAGGCGGATCGTGTCACGCTCATCCGGCGTCTGTATCTGGTGATGCTGGGCATTCCGCCGTCGCCGGATGACGTGCGAGAATTCGTGGCTGACAAGCGCGCGAACGCGTTCGAGCGTTGGGTGGACCGGGTGTTAGACGACCCGCGTTACGGTGAGCGATGGGCCAGGCATTGGCTGGATGTGGTTCGTTTTGCGGAGAGCAACGGTTTCGAAACCAACCGCGAGCGCCTGAATGGTTGGAAGTTTCGCGATTACATCATCGGTTCTTTCAATGGAGACAAACCCTACGATCAATTTATTCGAGAGCAGATAGCCGGGGATGCCCTTGGAGTGGATGTCGCCACCGGCTTCTTGGTGGCCGGTCCCGTTGATATCGTCGGCAGCCCGGACCCTACGCTCACGCTGCAGCAGCGCGCCGATGAGCTGGATGACATGGTGAACACGACCGGCACGGCTTTTCTTGGCTTAACCTTGGGCTGCGCGCGCTGTCACGATCACAAGTTCGATCCGATCACGCAGAAGGAATATTATGGGCTCACGGCGATGTTCGCCGGGGTGAAGCATGGGGACCGAGCGCTGCCAATCGCGGAGGAAGACAAGGCTGAGGCCGACCGGCTCGCTTTAGTCATCGCCGATCTCGAACCAAAACTGCGACGGTTTGACGCGGCGGCAAGGAGCCTCGAGTCCGCCGCGCCGCGATCATCGAAGCCCCAGCCGTTGAGGCCGGCGGTGAATGCGCGGGAAAACAGCGAGGTTCTTGACCCCGTGGAAGCAAAGCATGTCCGGTTCACCGTGATTTCGAGCAATTCAGCCGAACCTTGTCTGGATGAGCTAGAAGTGTGGTCCGGCGGGCGCAACGTGGGTCTTTCGAGCGCAGGAGCCCGCGCGACTTCGTCGGGAACACTGGCAGGCTACGCCGCCCACAAACTGGAGCACGTGAACGATGGCAAGGTCGGCAACAGTCATTCGTGGATCTCCAACGAGAATGGCAAAGGCTGGGTCCAGATCGAACTTTCCGAGCCGATGCGCATCGAACGACTCGTTTGGGGGCGTGATCGCGAGGGGGTCTGTGCTGACCGTGTTCCGGTGAATTACCGTATTGAAGTGGCTCTGGGTTCAGGCGGATGGAAACTCGCGGCCAGCTCGGACGATCGCGAATCTTTCAATCAGCCGACGAAAAAGGTATCCGCACCGGTCTATCGTTTCGATGGCTGGCCTCCCCAGGATGGGGAACAGGGACGGCAATGGCTGGCGCGGTTGGAGTTGGCGCGGCTGCGGCGAGATGCCCTCGGCAAGCGCCCGATGTTCTACGCAGGAACCTTTAGTCAACCTGGTCCAACCCATCGACTGCACCGGGGTGATCCGATGCAACAAAGGGAAGTGATCGAGCCTGCGACACCCGCCCTGCACAAGCCCTTGACCTTTGCTGGAGACGAACCGGAGCAACAACGTCGGATAAAACTGGCGAATTGGGTGGCCAGCCGGGAGAACCCGCTGACCGCACGGGTTCTCGTTAACCGGTTGTGGCAATATCAATTTGGGGTGGGTCTTGTGGATACCCCCAATGATTTCGGCCTCAACGGCTCCGCCCCGACCCACCTGGAACTGCTGGACTGGTTGGCAATGGAGTTCTTGAGCCAGGGTTGGAGCATCAAGGCGCTCCAGAGAAGGATCCTGCTCTCAGCCACATGGAGGCAAAGCAGCGCTCCGCGGATTGAGCCGGCTCGAGTCGATGCGTCGAGCCGCCTGCTCTGGCGATTCCCGCCCCGGCGGCTTGAGGCGGAGGCTATTCGTGATGGAATCATGAGTGTGACCGGCGCTCTCGATGGCAGGATGGGGGGAGCCAGTTTTTACCTCCACGAAGTCGATCGTGAAAACGTGTATCATTACCATCCGAAGGAGGAATTCGGGCCTGCGGAATCTCGTCGGATGATTTACGCGTTCAAAGTTCGCATGGAACAGGATGGTGTGTTTGGGGCTTTTGATTGTCCCGATGGCAGCCTCGTCGTCCCTCGTCGCAGCGTTTCAACGACCCCGTTGCAGGCCCTCAATCTTTACAACAGCAAGTATGTTCTCCAGCAAGCGGACAGTTTTTCGACGAGGCTTCGGCGCGAAGTAGGACCGGGCGCGGACGCCCAGGCTCGCCGCGCGTGGCAACTAGCTTTCAGCCGAAACCCAGGGCCGGCGGAGGCAACGGAGGCTGAGGCGCTGATCCGGCAGCACGGCCTGCCTGCCTTGTGTCGTGCGGTCTTGAATTCGAACGAGTTCCTCTTTGTTCCATGATGAAGCCCTCCTCCCCATTTGGAACCCACCCGTTTCTCAATCGCCGCCGGTTTCTTGGCGACGCCGTCATGGGGTTGGGCTCGATGGCTCTCATGCGATTGCTGGGGCGGCAGGGATTGCTCGCCGCGACGGCTTCGGTGTCGGGAAAGGGCTCCTTGCGACCCGTCATTCAGCCGGACCGACCCTTCGCCCCGCGAGCGGCTCATTTCGCGCCTCGGGCGAAAAATGTGCTCGTGATCTTTTGCAGCGGGGCGTGCAGCCATCTCGACACGTTCGATTACAAACCGGAGCTCATTCGCCGACACGGGGAGCCTCTTCCAGGAAGCGAAAAACTCATCACGTTCCAGGGCGAACAGGGTGCCCTCACGAAGAGTCCGTGGGAATTTCGAGCCCGTGGGCAGTGCGGCAAAATGGTTTCGGACCTCCTGCCGCGGATGGGCGGACTGGTGGACGACCTCTGCTTCATTCATTCGATGCAGGGGAAAACCAACACCCACGCGCCCGGTGAAAATTTCATGTCCACCGGGTCGACGCGCGACGGTTTTCCGAGCGTGGGCTCTTGGGTGACCTATGCCCTGGGGAGTGCCGACCAGAGTTTGCCCGCTTACGTCGCCATCCCTGATCCCCGAGGCAAGCCACAGAACAGCGTCAACAATTGGGGCCCCGGTTATTTACCGGCCGCCTTTCAAGGCACTGATTTCAACGCGGCCACTCCCATTCGCAACCTCGCAATGCCCGGGTCTGTGGGAGGAGCCACCGATGCCGCCACGCGCGCTTTTCTCCAGGGGATGAATGCAAGGCATCTGCAACATTTTCCAGGCGACACGGAACTGGCGGCCCGCGTCGCGAGCTATGAGCTGGCCGCGCGGATGCAATTGAGTGTGCCTGAAGTCGCCGATATTTCAGGGGAACCGGCTCATATTTTGCGGCTGTATGGGGCCGACGAAACGGGGTCTAAAATCAAGGAGACGCGCGCGGCGTATGCGAAGAACTGCATCCTGGCCCGCCGGCTGATCGAGAAGGGGGTGCGCATGGTGCAATTGTTCAACGGGGCGTATCAGACCGGAGGCGAAGGGACCAGCAACTGGGATGGGCACAAAGACTTGCACAGCCAATACAGCGTCCACGGGCCGATCCTTGACCAACCCACGGCCGGGCTTCTGATAGATCTCAAGCAGCGCGGGTTGCTGAAGGATACATTGGTGGTGTGGTGCACGGAATTTGGCCGAATGCCGACGTTCCAAAAAGGGGCCAAGGGACGCGATCACAATCCCAGCGGATTTACTTGTTGGCTGGCCGGTGCTGGGGTCCGGGCACCGTTCTCATACGGAGCCACGGATGAATTCGGTTACAAGGCTGTTCATAATACCGTGAGCGTGCATGACTTTCACGCCACGATCCTGCACCTGTTGGGACTCGACCACGAGCGGCTGACGTTCTACCACAACGGCCTTGAACGACGGTTGACCGACGTCCACGGGGAGGTCATCCGAGACGTCCTGTCCTGAGACCTCAGCAAAAACCGGTTGAAACCGGACTCCGGACGACCCACTTCACCACCTCCTTTGTTCCTAACACTACAGCGATATAAAATGTGAGAGAAGCCCAGGTGAAACCACACAGTATTTCCGCCATTGTAATTCTGAATCTTGGAATCTAGGATTTGGGACCACTTCAACATGTTTACCGAGTAACCAAAAAGTCATGAAATCTATTTCAAACATTCTGCTGTGCGCCATCGCACTCGCTTCCACAATCAGCCTAGCGGGAGAGCTGAAGTACACCATCGCCCCGAACTATTTTGAGCAGAATCCTGGCAACGAACCGCTCGGTGCCTGCCACGGAGGCGTTGTCCTGGATAAGGCTGGGAATATTTTGGTCACCACGGACACCAAACGTGGCATCGTGGTCTTTTCGCCTGAAGGCAAGTTCCTGCGAGCGGTCGGGCCGTCCCACATTCATGGGCTGGAACTGCGTGAGGAGGGCGGTGTGGAATACATTTACGCCGCGCGCCCAACCGTCCACGAAGTCATCAAGCTGAAGATGGATGGCGAGCGTTTGTGGTCCATTGAACTTCCCAAGGAGGCAGGCATTTACAAAGACGGGAAAGGGTTCAACCCGTGCGCCGTCACTGTCGCTCCGGATGGTTCAATTTTCGTCGCCGATGGATACGGTTCTAATTACGTGCTCAAGTTCGATAAAGACCGCAAGTTCGTGAAAGCCTTTGGCGGGCCCGGGGTGGAGGAAGGAAAGTTCCAGACCTGTCACGGTATTGGGATGGACCTGAGGCAGGGCAAGCCGCTGTTGCTGGTTTGCAACCGCAACAGCAATCGCGTCGAGCATTGGGACTTGGATGGCAATTTTATAAAAGTCATCCAGAAAGGCCTCCGCATGCCTGCCGCAGTGCATATCCGGGGGGATTACGCCGTGTTCCCGGAGTTGCAAGGCAGGGTTACTGTTTTAGATAAGGAGGGGAAGATCGCCGCGCAAGTGGGCGACAACCCCACCCTCGCTCAGCGGGCCAACTTCGGTCTTCCGGCCGATCAGTGGAAGGACGGCATTTGCAACTCACCGCACGGCGCTTCGATTGACAAAGATGGCAACCTAATTGTCGCAGAGTGGACTCAGTTTGGTCGCCTCCACAAATTCCTCAAATCGAAGTAGAGACAACCATTGGCCAGGGGTGCAACTCACGTTATCCGAGGTCGCCTCCCCTGACGCGGGTATCCCGCCGCTTAACCACGCTGAAGTGACACCACGGATGACACGGATACCACGGATGAGGAAAGGGAGCTGAGATGGGTACTTTATCCGTGCTATCCGTGTTATCCGTGGTTACTCTTCCCATTCTCTGGTAGGTATTGTCCTCCCAACGACACCTCCCGGAAACCGTGAGTTGCACTCATTGGCCAGGATTCGCGTCCGTTCGTTGGAGGTTCTCCCTTTCCATGAACGCACCCGGCTGAACAGTCTCAGAACTCCCGCCGTCATGGAAAAAAATCGAGGGGGGGTGTGGCCGCCCCTCGAAAGACTCTACTGGCGGCACATTTTGACTCGTGCCGCCGGTTCCAATTGGCTCCAAAGAAACTTGGAATCAGGCCGATGTTTCGCCGTATTCGCGTCCCTTCACCATTCCTGGCATAGGGATTGGATAACGACCTTTGGCATCGGCGACTAGCGGCGCTGGGGAATCCATCGTCAGCTTGTCTGCTCCCGGTGCGTATTCGTGCTCGTGATTGAGCATTTCGTCGAACGTGACCTCCTGGCCGGTATGGGCGGCCATGCGGCCCATGGACGTTGTCACACTCGCATGAACGCCTCGCGGCACTTCGTTATACGGTTCGTTGTTGCGGATAGCGTTGAGCAGGTCGTTCCATTCGTTCAGATAAGGATCCTGCTCCTCCTTCTTGACCTCGGAAAGCCAGAGCCTTTTTGCGGATTCCGGTAGCTGGCCTTTGTAGGTGCTGGAGGGCAACCCGCAGTCGTTGGCCTTGGACACGATGGCGACGCCCTTGCTCCCATGAGCCCAGCTATTGTAGATGGGTTTGGTGCCCACGATACATCGGCCATCCATGTACATTTTGGCACCGTCGGCGAAGGTGTATTCCACCGAATAGGTGTCGAAATTCTGATCCACGTAGTCGATGCCTTCAGGGCTTTTTCGGTAATGACGGCCACCGAGGGCTTGTGCCGCAACGGGCCAAGCGTTCTTCATCCAACAAAGTTGGTCGATATGGTGGATATAAAAGTCGCTGTAACAGCCGCCGCTCGCCCAGATGAAGCTGTGGAAGCGTTGAATCTGATACATCAGTTCGCTGATGCCGGCGGGTTTCGGCAGCGACGCCATGGATCCCACGGGCCCGTGCATTCGGTAACCGCGTAAGAGCACGAGATCGCCGATTTCACCATCCTCTATCCGTTTATGGAGTTCCTGCAAAGCGCGGCTGTGACGGGACATCAATCCGACACCGACCTTCAGGTTTTTTGCGCTCGCTTCCTCGGAGAGCTTCAGCATTCGTCGGGATGTCGGGCCATCCGCAGTCAGCGGTTTTTCCATGAAAACGTGCAGCTTCTTTTCGATGGCATACGTGAAATGCACCCATCGGAATGCGAGGGGCGAGGTGAAGATCGCGATATCGCCCGGCTTGAGGCAGTCCATGGCCCGTTTGTAAGCGTCGAAGCCGATATATTTGGTGTCGTCAGTGACCTCGACGGAGGCTGCCACGTCGCCGCGCTTCAAAGCTTCGAAGCTGTTCCTGAGCTTGGAATCGAAGACATCGGCCATGGACTTGAGTTTGACGCCGCCTTTCCCGGCAGTGAGAGCGTTGACGGCTGCGCCGCCGCCACGGCCACCGCAGCCGATGAGGGCCACGTTGATTTGGTCGCTTCCCTGAGCGTGGACATGGGGGAGAGCGACACCCGCAAGGGCTGAGACGGCTGCGACAGAGCCGGTGGTTTTAAGGAATTCGCGACGAGTCGTCGTTTTTTGAAGTTCAGTCATATGAGCTGGATGAGATCATTAAACCCCCGCGCCGATGTGTCAAAAACATTCCTACTCAAAGGCGAGGATACTTTCAGGTTTGCGATGTCTGCCACCGCCGAGGTTCTGAACTCGGTAAAACCGGTTGAAATCGCAATCCTCGGGTGTTGCCGCTGAAACCGAGGGATGGATTACGATTACGATTACGATTACGATTACGATTGGGAGCGGGGAATTGGAGTTGCTCGAGCATCTGGCTAAACAGGGTCGTTTTACTGAGTTCAGAGGTGGGTCTGGAGCGCGATCGAGAGGAGACTCACTTTGGAATCAGCCTTTGTAGCCAAGCAGCCGGCGTTCCTTGATGATGGCCGAGACCTGAGGCGGGACCGCATTTTCCCACGACGGATCGCCACTCTTGATTTTCGCCAGGGTTTGCCGTGAAAAAATGGGCAAGTATTCGGGATTGTAGTCGCGCAGGCTCTGGATGAAAAGATTTTCGAGCAAGTAGGAGTAGAGATGGCGCAGGTTTGGGGCGACGCGCAAGTTTCCGGCCGTGATGATCGAGCCCGTGGCCGCGTCCTGAAGCGGGTAAACGTAGAGCTTGAGCTCGTTCTTAAAAAGACGCCCGAACGATTCCAAAATACCGCCTTCCAGATCGGTATAATATTTCTCGTCGAAAATTTCTCTCAAGCTCGGGACGCCGACCGCGATGCCGATCATTTTCTTCGTATGGCGGAACAAGTAGGAAGCGAGGCGATGGTATTCGCCGTAGTTTGAGATTAGCACGGTCTTGCCGAGGGTGCCGAGAATGTCCACCCTCTCAAGAAAGTCGGGGTAATCGATCGAGCCATCGTCTGTGAGGTTTTTCAGCGTCATCTCCATCAGCACCACGACTTCCTGGCCTTGCACACTCGGTTCCTGCACAAACTGGGCCTGGGCGCAGTTGAGCATATCGACCGTGACCTTGGTGGCAGGGCGGAAACTGCCGCGCTCGACGAGGATCGCCTTTTTGTAAAGGACCTCTGAGGCCTGCACGACTTCACCGTTGGCTGTGAACATGGCTGCGTTGGTCAGGCCATGCTGGACAAGATGGAGGCTGGCGAGGCGGTTGTCGACCGATAGAAATGCCGGGCCGGAAAATTTGATCATGTCCACTTCCGCGCGGTCGGAGGTGAGGTCGTCGACCAACGATTTGATCAAGCTGTCGGGGTTCTCGTGGTGGTTGAGAGCACCGTAGATGAGATTCACACCCATGATGCCGAGGGCCTCTTGTTGCTGAACATTCTCTCTGTCGAGCATGCGGACATGGATGATGATCTGTGAAGGCTCATCGCCGGGGTGTGGCTGGAAACGGATGCCCATCCAGCCGTGGCAATCGTCGCGATGCACGTAGCTCCTCGCGGTGACGGTGTCGGCGAAAACAAAAAATTTCGTTTCACGGCCGCGCTTTTCATTGAGCCGTTCGAGCAGCAATAAAAACTCGTGATCAAGCATCGTCTGGAGGCGGCGGCGTCCGACGTAACGTTCACACTGGCCGTAAATGGCGTCGCTGATGACCATGTCGTAGGCCGAGATGGTTTTGGCGATGGTGCCTGATGCGCCGCCGACCCTGAAAAACCAGCGCGCGACCTCCTGGCCTGCTCCGATCTCAGCGAACGTTCCGTACACCGCTTGATCGAGATTGATTTGTAGGGCCTTCTGGTGAGTGCCGATGCTTTCAGACTTGGATATCATGGGGAGGAGCCTTGTAAGGCAAGTGTCGCACTGCAGCGAGCTCAAAAAATGGCCTCTGCAGCGTTGGGTCGCTCATCCCACTCCTCAAGGTCTTTGAATCAACCGGCACAGGCGTCAGGCTAAATGTCCCGCTGAGCCGAGCAAGCCTCACCTTGAGTTGCGCCCGTCATGTGTCACACAGGGCTGATTCAAGAACCCTTCGGGGCGGGGACAGCTCGTCCGCGGTTCGAATGCCGAGCGAAGAGGACTTGGGGACGAGCCGTCCCCACCCCTGGCATAATTTGCCTGCGCGTCCGCTGGTTTCTTGAATCAGCCCTATGTTCCACATTGCAAACGGTTTTTACACTGGTTGAATTCAGACAATACTGTAACCTTGCGGGATGCGGAGCGGTCACAATCCGTGGGCTCATGATGATGGAACTCCTTTTAAGTCACTTTTCGAAAGCGAAGGTAGGGTGGTCGCTGCGTAGCCAATCGGGCTTCTTAGCCGCCATGCTGTTAGGGGTCTCGGGATGCGGCACGGCTCATCACCGCAAGTCAGCGGATAACGAAACTTACCGCATCATCCGAGGAGTCGAGAAACAGATCTTTGGGCGCACGAACACATTCAGCATCGACACTCCGTACTCGGGGCGGGATCCGGATTCGATTCGGCCCCTGGAGATCATCGAAGGACGTCTCGCCAACGGTCAGCAGTCACTTTCACTCGACCAGGCGTTGGACTTGGCGGTTCGAACGAGCCGGGAGTATCAGACGGAGAAAGAACGTTTATACCTGACCACCTTGACGCTCTCTGGAGAGCGATACGCGTTTGGTCCGCAGTTTTTTGCCCGATCCGGCCCTCAGTTCACCCGTTCATCAAATGGTGACCGATCCGGTTCGGTGGATTCCAAGATCGGCGTTGATCAGGCGCTCAAGACAGGGGGCAGTCTCAGCGTGTCTATTGTCAACGATCTGTTGCGATATTACACAGGCAACCCTCGAAGCAGTGCGATTAACACGGTCTCCGTGAATCTCTTGCAGCCCTTGCTGCGTGGATTTGGCAAGCACAACGCGGGGGTTGAACAATTGACGCAGGCGGAGCGGAATGTGATCTACGCTGTGCGGAATTACAGCCATTTTCAAAACAAGTTCGCCATCCAGATTGTGAATCAATACTTCAGCCTGCTGGCTCAAAAGAATAACATCCGCAACACCTACTCGAACTACCTCAGCCAGGTCACCTCGACCCAGCGGTTGCAGGCGCGAGCCAAGGATCGGGCCAACCGCAGCGATGTGGATCAGGCTCGTCAGTCGGAGCTGAACGTTAAAAACAGCTATGTGAATTCGGTCTCCAGCTACCTCAACAGTCTCGATCAGTTTAAGATCACGATGGGCTTGCCATTGAACACGAAGATTCAACTGGATGACCAGGAGCTCGAGCGCTTGAAGTCCCTCGGCCTTATCCCGGTGAGCCTGGATCGCGATCAATCCTTCCGCCTCGCGGTTCAACGACAGTTTCCGATTCTGAATGAGATCGATCGTTTTGAGGATTCAAAGCGCAAGATCAAGGTGACCGCGAGTCAATTGCGGACCGGCCTGAACTTCCTCGCCAACGCGAGCCTGAGCTCCGAAGCGCCGACCGACTACACTCGCTTCGACATCGACAAAGTCCGCTATGGTGCCGGCCTGGAACTGGATCTGCCGATCGACCGTTTGCGGCAGCGAAACAATTACCGTGCGACCCTCATTTCGTTTGAATCAGAACTGCGGAGCCTCGGACTCTCTCTGGACAAGCTGAAAGACGACATCGACAGCTCGCTGCGAAACCTTGAGCAACGGCGGCAGAACTATTTGATCCAACAAAACGCACTGGAAGTCGCGGACAGCCGGGTGCAGATGTTCATCATCCGCCAGCAAGCTGGCGAACTGAACGTTCGCGACCTCGTGGAATCGCAGAATGCGCAGATTGCGGCACAGAACGCTGTGACCGCCGCCCTGGTTTCCTATTTGCAGATCCGGCTGGATCTGCTTCTGACCTTGGGCGTCATCGAGACGGCCTCGGACAAATTTTGGTTTAAAGAGCAATTGGCTGATTTTGCAAAGCCCCCTCCGGAAGCTGTCGCGCCTTCGGCCGCACGCGGCGATGAGCTGCTCACCCCTGAGCAGATTTTCAATAATTGATCGAACCCAGGAATCCCTCATGTTAAGATTCATCCGCGTTGCCAAAAGCAGGCCTTTGATTTCCGCCGGGGCAACGGTTCTTCTTGCCCTAGTTGTCTGGAGACTCTTTTCCGATTCCACCTCTGAAATGGTCCAGACGACCTATTTCGATGTGAAGAAGGGCGACTTTTTGATCTCGATCATCGCTGGAGGCAGCATTGAGGCCGTGAACGAGATCAGCATCCGGAATGAAGTCGAGGGGAGCGCGCGGATCATTTACATTGTTCCTGAAGGCACCTACGTGAAAAAAGGGGCTATGATCGTTGAGTTGGATTCCGCGATGGCGCTGGACCAGGTGAATCAACAGCAAATCAGCTTTGAGAAAGCCCAGTTTTCGATGATTCAGGCCAACGAAACTCTGGAGATCCAGAAAAGCCTGACGGACAGCGACGTGCGGGCGTCGGAGCTGAAGCTCGAATTTGCGAAGATCGACCTGGACAAATACCTCAAGGGGGATTCGTTTCAAACGCGTCGAGATGCTCAGATCGCCGCGGAAAAACTGCGGGAAAACCTGGCCATCGCCAGGGAAAAACTTTATTGGTCGCAGGAGCTTTTCAAGAAGGATTTCGAAAACAAAACTGTCGTTGATAATGACAGGCTCTCTGTCAACAACCTGCAACTCAGCCTCGAGGCGGCGACCAACAAGATCTGGGTGATCCAGACCTATGAACACCCAAAAATGCTCCGCAAAGTCCAATCCGATCTGGAGGAGGCGAAGAACGATTTGGAACGAGTCAAGCACCAGGTGGAGGCCAAACTGGCTCAGTACCGCGCGGACGTGGAGACTCAAAAAAACACCTTGGCACTCCAGCAACGCAAACTCGACCGTGATAAAAAGAACCTCGCTGCGACAAAGATCCTCGCTCCCGCCGATGGTCTGGCAGTTTTTCCCGTAAGCAACAATCGGTTTAGCAGCGAGTCGCTGATTGAGGAGGGAGCCACCGTCCGTAACCGGCAGGAGATGCTCAAGCTGCCGGACGTCTCAAGGATGAAGCTGACGGTCAAGGTTCACGAGTCGCAGGTCAGCAAAGTGAGGCCCGGTTTGGCGGCTTTTGTCGTTCTGGATCCCATGCCCGAAAAACGGTTTAAGGGCTTCGTCTCCAAAGTCGGGCTTCTCCCCGACACCTCGAGCCGCTTTGGCAATCCTGATCTGAAGGTGTACATCACTGAGATTCTGATTTCCGACGAAATTATCGACATCAAACCGGGTGTCTCGGCCCATGCCGAAGTGATCATCACGAACCTCGTCAATGTGATCACTGTGCCGATCCAGTCGGTGACCACTTTGAAAGGGAAGCCGGTTGTTTACACCTCCGCATCGGCCTCCCGGGCCGTCCCTGTGGAGGTCGGACTTTTCAACACCAAGTTCATCCAGATTGTGTCCGGCCTAAAAGAAGGGGATCGTGTGATGCTGTCCCCTCCTTTGGACTCGAAGCCGGCTGACATGGATGGGTCCATCATGGAGGAGGGTGAGAAACCGCCGACTAATGACCTCAGCATGGTGCCGCCGCCGGCGAATCCAGCGGGTTCGAGAAAACCCGGAGCCAGTTTGAGTCCCAATCAAAAGACCGGCCCCTCCGAAAACCGTGGAAATAGCGAGCGTGATGAGAGCGGTCGGGGAGCCCCACAACAGGAAGGGGCGAAACGCTCGGGTGCCGGAGGTGGTTTCAATCGGGACGAAATGATGAAACAGGTGAAAATTTACGACAAAAATGGGGATGGCAAATTGGATGAAGAGGAGAGGGCGACCATGCGCGCAGCGATGCCGAGCGGCGGTGAGGGCTCGGGTCGGCAAGGGGAAAAACCTCAGCAAAAACCGGTGGAATGACCCCCATTCTCGATGAAACTCGCACCTGATTCAGAATGGCTAATAATTGGAATAAATCAATGCCCGCGACGAGGCAGCCTGTGATCCGACCGGAGGCCATCATCCGGATCGAGGGCATTGATAAAACCTATGTCTTGAGCGCGGAAAACATTGTTCATGCTCTGCGTGGAGTTCACCTGAACATCGACCAGGGATCTTATGTGGCGATCATGGGGCCTTCGGGCTCCGGCAAATCGACGATGCTGAACATCCTTGGTTGCCTGGATCGGCCCACTGCTGGCAGCTACTGGCTGGGCGGCGAGAATGTGGCGACCATGCCGGACGACGAGTTATCCGAGGCGCGGGGTAAGAAGATAGGGTTTATTTTCCAGTCCTACAACCTGATCGCCCAGCTCACCGTGATCGAGAACATCCAGGTCCCACTATTCTATCAAGGTGTGGATCTGGCGACGTCCCATGGTCGCTGCGTTGAGTTGGCGAAATTGGTGGGCCTGGGAGATCGGCTGGATCATCGGCCCGCGCAACTCTCAGGCGGCCAGCAGCAGCGCGTGGCGATCGCGCGGTCCCTAGTCAATGACCCGATCATGATTCTGGCCGATGAGCCGACGGGAAACCTCGATTCACGGACCGGCACCGAGGTGCTCGAGATGATCGGCCAGCTCAATGCCAATGGAAAAACCATCGTGCTCGTCACCCACGATGACAAAGTGGCGGCTCGCGCGCACCGGGTCATTCACATGAGGGATGGATTGATCGATCGTGAAGTCGTCAATCGACCCTGGCCTTTGGTTGGGAAGTGAGCCTGCCACGGACGATTCCAGTTTTTTTGATTAAGAGGGATGGGGTGAGGGAAAGTGAATCTCAAATTGATCGCACAGTGGAATGACCCATTTCATGGTTGGCTTTAAATTAATCAGCTCGGTGAAGCTTGGCATCAAGAGCCTGTTGCTCCACAAGCTGCGGTCTGGGCTCACGATGCTGGGCATCATCTTTGGAGTCTGTTCCGTGATCGCGATGCTGGCCATCGGTGAAGGGGCCTCCTACGAGGCTCAGGAGGCAATTAAGAAGCTGGGCAGCAACAACATCATCATCCGCAGTTTGAAACCCGCCGAGGAAAGCCGCCAGTCGGGGAACGTCGGGCGTACCTTCCTGCTGGATTACGGTCTGAAATATGCTGATGGATCCAGGCTGGTCGCCACCATCCCCGGGGTCGCCCGCGTGCTGCCGATGCGAATCATCAGGGAATCCGTCCGCTTCGATCAGAATGAGGTGCCCTGCCAGGTCATCGGGACGCTCCCGTTTTACAAGGAAATCGTCGGCGTGGACGTGCTCCGTGGCCGCTTCCTGACAGATCTGGATGAGTTGTATCAGGAAAACGTTTGTGTGCTCACATCCGGCCTCGCGAACCGGCTTTTTCCCTACCAGGATCCCCTCAAAATGTCGCTCAAAGTGGCTTCATCGTATTATCGAGTTGTTGGCTTGGTCCGAGAACGGAACACCGTCGAGCAACGGTCGCAGTCAGGAAAATTGAGCGGAGAACCTCTGGACAACAACGTGTATATTCCACTCTCGACCTCCCGTTCACGATTCGGAGAAATTCTCACACGCAGGGCGGCTGGTAGTTTTCAAATGGAGAAAATCGAGCTGCATCAAATCACGGTGCAGATGAAGGATACCTCGGCTGTGGAGACAGCGGATCCGCAGATCAGAACCCTGCTCAAACACTTCCATACCAGCAACGATTACGAACTGATCGTGCCTCTGGAGTTGCTGCGGCAAGCCAGACAAACTCAGCGTATCTTCAATATTGTCCTCGGTTCCATTGCCGCCATTTCATTGCTGGTAGGCGGGATCGGCATCATGAACATCATGCTGGCGACGGTGACCGAGCGGACCCGTGAGATCGGTGTCCGTCGCGCGCTTGGGGCCAAGAAGCGTGATATTACAGCCCAATTCCTCGTGGAAACGGTGGTGCTTTCGATCGGTGGCGGTGTGGTCGGTGTCGTCATCGGAGTGATCACACCGGTGGTCGTGACGCACCTTTCTGGCATGAAAACGATCGTGACGGTTTCCTCAGTATTGCTGGCATTTGGAATCTCCGGCGCAATCGGGATTGTCTTCGGGCTTTATCCTGCCAACGCGGCTGCCCAGTTGGACCCCATCGAAGCTTTGCGACACGAATAAGTGATAGGAGCTTGATTGTTTCGCGCGATGAAGGTTACGGTGCGATCCCTCATGAAACCCACGTCTCATTCCTTCGGACTCGTCCTTGTCGCCTCGCTCGCCATCGCCCGGAGCGCCATGGCCGACGATTTTCTCATTCGCGACGGTGATCGCGTCGTGTTCTTGGGCGATAGCATCACAGAGCAGCGGCTCTACACCACTTACATTGAGGCTTACGCCCTGACTCGGCACCCCAATTGGAAGCTCACTTTTCGCAATGTCGGCTGGGGTGGTGATACCTCATGGCTGCGCCAGCGCGCCCATCCCGATGAACGCCAGCTCTTCGCTGCGGATGAGGCCTCCCAACAAAAGATGGTTGAGAGCTCCGTGGGAAGCGGCCTCAAACGCGACGTGTTGCCGCTCAAGCCGACCGTCGTGACGGTGAAGTTCGGGATGAACGATCACTCTTATCAACCTTTCCGCGAGGACATCTTCCGTGCTTATACGCGGAGCCAGACTGAGATTGCGAAAGTGCTCACAGCCAGCGGCGCGCGCGTCGCGTTATTGACACCTCAGCCGATCGAGGACAAACGTCCCGATCCCGACAAGGACGTCCGCAACATGTCGTTACGGAACTTTTCGGATGGTCTGAAGAATGTGGCGAACAAAGGCGGCGCAAAGTTTGTGGATCAATTTGATCCTTATATGGCCATCATGTTGCGGGAGCGCGGTGCCAACCCATCCGCTCTGATCGGCGGCGGCGATGCCGTTCATCCCGGCCCAGCGGGCCAAACCATCATGGCTTGGGCCGTTTTGAAGGGTCTTGGAGCGGGAGCCTTGGTGTCGCGGGCGGAGATTGATGCAAGCGCTCAGAAAGTGGTCGCCGCGCAAGGGTGTCGCGTGAACAATCTGAAAGTCGCAGGCGGCATAATCGGATTCGACCGACTGGACGATTCTTTGCCCATGCCGATCGATGCCAGGGCTGAATCAGCCCTCAAGCTGGCTCCGATTCTTCATGATCTCAACCGGTATGAGTTGCGTGTCACCGGCCTGAAAGACGGGTTGTATGAGATGACGATCGACGGCGAAGTCGTGGGCAGAACAAGCGGCGAGGACCTTGCGAAAGGACACAACTTTGCCACCACATCCGGGCCGATCACAAAACAGGCCCAGAAGGTGCTGGCTCTGATCGTGCGAAAAAACGATCTCTTCTTTGCCCGGTGGCGGAATGTCCAACTGTTCGGGTTCCCCGAGTGGGCCAAATCTCCGGCAGCGGAAAGCCTTCGTGCTGCGGAACTGGCCCGCATCGATCAGCAGATCCTCGAGCACGAAGTTCAGATTGACGGCCTCCGAAAGCCTCAATCCCATCGCTTCGAACTCAGCCGAGTTGCCCAGTAAATGTGTTGGCTACGTGTTCCGTTGTTTGAGATTGGGCAGCAATCCCGTGAGGAGCCCGAGCAACGGCAAGAAGGAGCACACACGAATGACGAATAAAATGCTCGTTGCGTCGGCTAATTTCCCAAGAACTGCGGATCCGATTCCGCCGATTCCAAAGGCGAAACCAAAGAAGAGACCCGCGATCAGGCCAACCCTGCCCGGCATTAATTCAGTGGCGTAGACGAGGATGGCCGGGAAGGCGGAGGCCATGATCATTCCAACGATCAGGGAGAGGATCGCAGTCCAAAATAGGTTTGCGTGGGGCAGGAGCAGCGCGAAAGGGGCCACTCCAAGAATCGAGATCCAGATCACCCACTTGCGGCCAATACGATCGCCGATCGGACCACCGGCGAGGGTTCCGATGGCTACGGCGAAAAGAAACAGGAACAGAAATAGCTGGGATCCCTGCACCGAAACTCCAAACTTGTGGATTAAAAAGAACGTGTAGTAGCTGGTCATGCAGGCCAGGTAGATGAACTTGGAGAACATCAGGGTCAAGAGCACGCACAGAGAAAAGATCACTTTACCAGGATTCATACCCGGATGACCATGGGCCAGCGCCGAACTTCCGGGCGTGGTTTTGGCGAGGCGGTTGGCGTACCATCTTCCGACCCTCGAAAGAACCACGATTCCGGCAAAGGCGAAGATCGTGAACCAGAGGATGTGACGCTGTCCATGGGGCACGATGATCCAAGCCGCGAGGAGAGGGCCTAGGGCGCTTCCGGCGTTCCCGCCCACCTGGAACAGCGATTGAGCAAACCCATGTCGACCGCCGGATGCCAGCCTCGCCATGCGTGACGATTCGGGATGGAAAATGGCGGACCCCATGCCAACCATGCCCGCTGCCACCAAGACACCATGATAACTTGGAGCGAGGGCGAGCAGGATCAGACCGCAGAGGGTAATCCCCATTCCAAACGCGAGCGAATACGGTTTAGGATTCCGATCTGTGTAATAACCCACAAACGGTTGCAACACGGAACCTACCATCTGGAATGTGAGCGTGATGAGTCCGATCTGAGTAAAAGTTAATCCGAACGATTCCTTTAAAATTGGATAAATGGCCGGTATGAGCGCCTGAATGGAGTCGTTAAGCAGATGCGAAAAGCTGAGGGCCAACAAGATGCCAAGCGTCGAGGTTTCAACTTCGTGTTCTGGATTTCGGGCTGTTTCTTTGACATCCGTGCTCATGCGATTGCGGGTTGAAAATAAAAAGAGGACCGGACTTGCGCCCGGTCCTCTTGACGTGAGGAGTCAGCCAGAGCTGAAGGATGACTACGGCTTGATTCGATAGAAGCGCGTTGAGTCAGTCGGGGCGATTGTGAGCGGGCTTGTGCCAGCCAGATCGGTGAACGGACCGGTGACCGAGGTGGATGATTGCAGAGCGCCTGTGAAGGTCACTTTGATGCTGGCTGCATCCCGTGCGATCTTGAGGCTGGGGACGATCGCCGCAGGAGCGCCATCGTTGAAGTCCCAATGGGCTGCCAAGCCGGAGACGGTGCTCGGAGCACCACCCGACGCCAGCTTCTTGACGTCGGCAGCGGATAACCCTCCGTTGTAAACGGTGAAGTCGTCGATGATTCCATGGGTGAGGTTATCAGTCGCGAGCGGTCCACCCCCGATGACCAAGGAGGTGAAGTCCAGAGGGAGCGGAGAAGTACCGCCGCCTTCAAGGAATAGCACGCCATCGATATAGATCTGTTTAGTGGCCCCGTTCTTAACCAAGGCGAAGTGCCTCCAGACATTCCACCAAGTGCGATCGTCGGGATCAGGATATCCGGGGAATGTCGCGATGTCTGCGGAGATGCGTTGATCGTCCGCGTTACAGCAGCCAGCGGTGTCGAAGTAGATGTTGTTGTTACCCCAGGGCAAATGTGCCTGGAAGCCGCGAGTTCCGTTGTTGCTTGAAGGCGAGTTCGCCCAGAAGGCGGATGAGTCTGACACATTGTAGTGCTTCAACCACAGCGCGATGGTCATCGTGTCGTCGGCTGCGGCAGCGGTGAGGAAACTTCCTTCGCCCACCAAGACGCTTGAGCCGCTCGCTGTGAGATCCAAACCGTAATCTCCCGCAGCCCCTGAACGGCCCCCTTTGTCCGCCGTGAAGGCCGACACGCCAGTGAGGAACCCGACGATTCCCTTGACCTTGTCCGTCGTCAATTTCGGGATCTTGAAGCTCCATGTTTCATTGCGTGTGTTGGCACCGCTCTTGAAGGAGAGCTTCACGGTGTGGGAAGTGTTGGGCGCGAAGGCCGACGCCGGCTTATAACTGGCCGTAATAAGGTTGCCGACTTTCGTCACCGTAGCCGCTACATCGCTGCCGTCGAGGTTGATCTTGATGCTGGCTGAGTCCACGGCGGAGGTCCCTTCGCTGATGACCACCTGGACCCCTGAGCTGGGGTTGACAGCGGTATCGCCAACGGCCGGGGTGACGCTCGTCACTGCCGTCGGGGCTCCGGTGGTCGTCGCACGGTAAGCCTTAAAGCCCCCGTTCGCCCGGTCGTTCAGCAGAACCTTGGTTCCGTCCGCTTGAACGGACAACCATTCGATGTTCGCGCCGCCGCCGCCTTCCTGCCACACGGTCCGGAAGGGATAAATGCCGGCTTCGGCCACGTAGATGTCGTAAGCCGTGTCGGAGGCGCCGCGGCCGCCGCTGAATTCACCCGCGACTTGGGCTTGGAACACGTCGAGGAAATTGCCGGCGCTGGTTTTGAAACCGTCGTCGCTGTTCACGATCAAGGTGTGTTTGCCCGCGGGAAGTTCCAAGTAAGTGATGATTTCACCCGCGATGCCATCGGTCCCTTCGGTTGTCCCTGGGATGCCGGGCATTTGGTCGTCGGGTTGGATGGTGCCGTTGCTGCCACCGGCCTGATCCATGTTGATCACGGTCTCGATTTCGAATCGGATCGGCAACTTGTTATTCGCTCCTGGTGTGCCGGCCTTGAGGGCGACGCCCGTGGCGTCCGGGTTGGCGAAGTTTTCACCCAACAATCCGGCGAGCTGATTCAACGGGCGGACATTGTTGTTCTCACCGAATGAAGCGTTTTGATGAACATTCCACATGAACCCTGGCTTGGAGGTGTCCGCCGCGACTTTGTCCGCTGCGGTCAGCAGGGCGTATGCGGGAGTCTTCCAGGTTCCCTCAGCCGTGATGTTGTTGCCCACGCCGTCTTTGGCCGTGATGGAGTACGTGTGGCTCGTGCCCGGCAAGAACTGCTGCGTCGGCTTGAAAGCGACGTCGACCACTCCCGCGGTTTTCGTGGGCACCGGAATGGTGATCAAAACGCCGTCGATTCTGAGTTTGAAAGTGGCAGGATCGACGACAGAAGTGCCGGCGTCCGTGGTTCGGAACGAAAAGCCTGTCACGGTGGGATTGATCCCAGAGAAATAGGCAAGGGCCGTGCCGCCGTAGGTGCCAAAGTACTCAATTTCTCCGATCTGATGCAACGTGGCCGGTGTTTCGGTCGCGTAATACCGGATGTAGCGGAATAGGACGCTGGGAATGGGGAGTGTGACTTTGATGACTTGGTTGCGCACATCGGTCCAAAGTGGCGTGGAATTGTCATGGACAAAAATCGGCGTATAGCTGGTGCCGTCGTTGGACCCTTGGATCTGGAACTTCGTGGCATCGCGACCCGGCGTGTCATTCCCGGACGCGAGGGTGAAATGGGTCAGACTGACCGGGTTGGCGAACTCGACCGCCACCCAAACAGGTTTTGCCTCGGTAGGATCATCGCAGCACCATTTATCGTTGCCGCCGCCAACTTTGTTATCGAAAATATTGAATGAAAACTCGCCGCCACCGAAGCCGGGCTCGACGCTGGAGGTGATCGCTTTCCAGTTCCAACTGGAGTCTGCGGAGCCGGCGTCTTCATTGCCGTCGTTTTCGGGGTCCGTGAGGTCGCCTCCGAGCAGGGCCTCGGTGCCGACGCCAAGTATTTCGATGGTCGGTTTATCGGAGCCGAGGGTTACGAGAGCGGTTTCACTCGGTGTTTTGCCAAAAACAATCGAATGCGCGCCCAATCCGCCCCAGCCTTTTTGGCCGGGGGTGAGCTCATCGCCGTCGTTGATCGCCATGCCGAGTCCGAACTTTGTTCCTGGGGTAAGCGTTTTCAGGCCGAGAGAGGCGGCTGGCAGCTTGATTTCGTAGTAGGTTTTTTTGGTGGCCGCGTCGCGAGTGATGACGGCTTCAGTCCCGCCGGGGCCGGCTTCATGCATCACAATCACGTCGCCGGTGGCCCCTTCAACCCCGCCTAGCGCATAGTTGTAGAGGGCCACTTGGCCGCTCCGTGTTCCATTGGCAATCATCAATTGGACAGAATCCCCGTTCCAAGCGCTGTTGGCGGCGTTCTCATGGTAATCGTCCGTGACGACAATACCAAAATACACGTTATCGACATCATAAACGACCTGAACGGCCGAGGTTTGATCATCGGGGCCGGTCCACGTTCCGCCCGAATACTCTTCGAACAAGACGTACTTACCTTTGGCACCGGAACCCTTGGGAACCGCAAATTTGGGATCGGCAATGACTCCCGCTCCTGCCCATTCATTGAGTTTCCCATCCAGGACGATGGGGGTCAGGGTAAAGGACGCGGTGTACTTTTCTTTGGTAGGTTCGATGTCGTTGGCGGCGACCTGGGCTGTGCCCAGTCCGGCCACGAGCACCGATAGGAATCGGAGCAATTTGTGACGCATAGGTTTGGTTTGGTTTAGAATAGGTGATTTGTTTTAGCTCGCAATTCTGTTTTGGCAAGATTTTTCCCCCTTGATGCGAATTCAGACCTCAGTAAAACCGGTTGAAATCGTGATCTGGACGCGCAACCCCAATTCCTTCATTTTTCCTAATCCTAACCAAACGGATTTGAAATTTGAACCACAGAGGTACGGAGACACAGAGGGGGAAACGAGAGGGGGAAAAGTTTGGTTTCAGGGTTTGTTCTTCTCTGTGCCTCTGTGCCTCTGTGCCTCTGTGGTTCAAAATCTGAGAGATAATTCACCGAGATTTGGGATTTAAGATTACGAGCAGGAGCAGGAGCAGGGAATTGGAGTTGCTCGAGAACAAGGTGGAGCAGGGTCGTTTTACTGAGTTCTGAAGCTCGCTTTCGACCGCAGACGTAGAAGGAGGGAGGATGGGCATGGATCCACCACGGAAAGGGGACCGATAAGGGACCGACTGGGGGGAGATTGAATGATGTGTTTGGGTTTCATTTTGGACCCGTTTTCGTGGTAAAATTCATACAAAATCTGAACTCGGAATTGCCGTTCCACCGTCGCGCGGGGAGGACTCAGGCTTGACGGGGTTATTCGCTCTGCGGATGATGTAAAACATGGTGTTCATGCAATACCTGACGCACTGGACCCTGGGAACCGGGTTCGCGGCGGCCATTGTTGCAGGCTTTGCTGCGCCAAGCACACAGGCTCAGGAGGTGTTGGAACGGACCCGATTTCTGAGCACGGAGTTGCGGCCGCAAGGCAGTGGGAAAGCGGGCTTTACTCTAAAAGATCCGCGAAGCACCGGCGTCTTGTTCACCAATCTTCTCCAGGGCGACGCCACACTGACCAATGCCGTGGCGCACAACGGATGTGGCGTGGCCATCGGTGACGTGGACGGAGATGGTTGGCAAGACATCTACCTGTGCGGCCTTCAGACCTCTAACCGGCTCTACCGCAACCTCGGGAATTGGCGCCTTGAAGAGATGGATCCGGGTCCAGCTGCTTGCGCGGAGCAGTTTTCAACGGGAGCCACATTTGCCGATGTGGATGGAGACGGGGATTTGGATCTTTTTGTGAACGGGATTGCGGCCGGAACCCGTCTTTTCATAAATGATGGCCAAGGCCGGTTCACCGAAGCCAGCAACTCAGGGTTGTCGCGCACCGCATCGGCGACTTCGATGGCCATGGCGGATATCGATGGCGACGGCGATCTGGACCTGTACTGCACCCACTACATTGATGTCATGCATTTGGCTGATCCGACGATCCGTTTTGCCCTCGCCAAACGGGAGGACCAATGGGTGGTCACAAAAGTGAATGACGAGTCCACCCGGCTGCCAAAGTGGCTTGATCGGTTCCAAGCCTTGCCGGATGGGAGCGTGCGAGAGCTGCCAGAGGTCCACGGACTGTATCGCAACGATGGGCACGGACACTTCACTCCGATTCAATTTGAGCCTGGCGTGTTTTTGGATGAGGAAGGCCGGGCCATCAAGCCCCCTAGGGATTGGGGATTGTCCGTGATGTTTCGGGACATCAATGGAGACGGGGCTCCCGACTTGTACGTGTGCAATGACAACACCTCGCCGGATCGGTTCTGGATCAACACGGGCCGCGGCACGTTTCGGGCGATCGCCACGGCCAAGCTTCGTCACACAAGCCGATCGTCCATGGGCGTCGACTTTGCCGACATTGACCGCGATGGCCACGATGACATGATCGTGGTCGATATGCTGGCCCGTGAGCCTAGGAAGCGGATGACCCAGTTGGTCAGGGATCGCCCTCAGCCGCAGGATATTGAGCGGGTCGAATCACGGCCACAGTTTAATCGAAACATGCTGTTCTTCGGCAAGTCTGATGGATCCTTTGTGGAGGCCGCCTTGATGACCGGGGTCGCGGCCACCGATTGGTCCTGGTGCCCCCTGTTTATCGATATCGACCTGGATGGCTACGAAGACTTGCTTGTCACCAATGGTTTTTCCATGGACGTCATGGACCAGGACAGTCACGACGTGATTCGTTCACGGCAGCGCCAGATGACACCGGACCAGCGGAGGCGGTGGCGGCAGCTTCACCCTGCTTGGCTGACAACAACCGCCGCTTTTCGCAATCGGGGTGATGGCACCTTTGAGCCTATGGACTCTCAGTGGGGATTCGTCGCGCAATCGGTTTCTTATGGAGCGGCGCTGGGGGATCTGGACAACGATGGGGATCTGGATTTGGTGGTCAACAATCTGAATGACGTGTCGAGCTTGTATCGCAACGATGCGAGCGCGGGCCGGATCGCTATCCGTCTGAAGGGACGGTCGCCCAACACGCAGGGGGTGGGGGCCAGGATCCGGCTTGTGGGCGGGTCGATGAGCCAGTCGCAGGAGATGATTTGTGGGGGCCGCTATCTCTCCGGAGATCAGGCCATGCGAACCTTCGCCGCCGACCCTGACATTTCCAAGCCGATGCGGCTCGAGGTGGTGTGGCGCGAGGGAACCCAAACGACCGTCGAAGGCGTGGTGTCGAATCGCCTTTATGTCATCAGCCAGGGTGACTCCGATCCTCCGGCGAAGCGCGCTCCAGGGGAGTCTGCCAAACCCTATTTTGCGGATGTGAGCTCCCTCATCGGGCACGACCATGAAGAGGCGTCCTTTGATGATTGGGGGCGGCAACCCCTGCTGCCCCGCCGTCTCAGCCGATTGGGACCGGGTGTGAGCTGGTATGATGTGGATGGGGACGGATGGGAGGATTTGATTGTGGCTGCCGGCCGGGGTGGCAAAGTGGCTTTTTACCGCAACAACCAGGGCCTGGCGTTCCTCAAGCTCGAGCGCGCCGCCGCAGTCGAAATGAGTCAAGGCGCTGTGCTAGGGTGGTCCGATGGCTTAGGAAAACGCCAGGTTCTCGTCGCCACCTCGAACGACTCAATGACGTCAGCGGGTGAGAGTGAAATCACGGCTTATTCGGCCTCGAAGCTCGGCTCGCCCCAGCACTGGCCTGCTGGGCAGGCCACCCTAGGTCCGATGGCCGCCGCCGATATCGATGGAGATGGAGATTTGGATCTCTTTGTGGGCGCTCGCTTCCGTCCAGGCCGCTACCCAGAGCCCGTGTCCTCCGCGATCTGGCTGAACGAGCAAGGCCACCTGGCAGCTCATAGCGGGCTGAGCGAACCTTTCAAGTCGGTGGGTTTGGCCAGTGGTGCCACCTTCGCCGATTTGGACGGGGACGGGGAGCCTGACCTCGCGTTGGCCATGGAATGGGGCCCCGTTCGCATTTTTCGAAATCGGGGTGGGCGCTTTAATGAAGTGACCGCCGAATGGGGGCTCACCGGCATGACCGGATTGTGGACGAGTGTCGCTGCGGGCGACTTCGACGGGGACGGAAGAATGGATTTGGCTTGCGGCAATTGGGGCCGCAACACTCCCTATGAACTCGTCCAGCCCACGACCCTGAGGCTGTATTACGGGGACTGGAATGCGGACGGCATCGTCCAAATTATCGAAGCATGGAAGTCTGGAGAAAATTGGCTCCCATTGCGTGATCGCACATGGCTCGCGCGTGGGTTGCCAGCGCTTGCGACCCGCTTCAAGACGCACCAAGCCTTTGGCGAAGCCACGGTTCGCGATGTGCTTGGGCCGCTGTATGAGAAATCGGAATTTCTTGAAGCCGCCCGCCTAGAGTCGACCATTTTTTTGAACCGAGAGTCGCGATTTGAGGCGGTGCCTTTGCCTCGCGAAGCCCAGCTCACGCCGGTCTTCTCGATCAATGTGGGGGACTTTGACGGAGATGGAGTCGAAGATCTTTTCCTGGGTCAAAATTACTTCGGAACGCGATCGGACGTTTCCCGGGAGGACAGCGGGCTTGGTTTATGGGTTGGCGGAACGGGACGCGGCACTTTCAGGGCGATGGATGCAGGCCTGACCGGGATTGAGGTGAGAGGGGAGCAGCGCGGGGCGGCTCTCGTGGATTTTAACCACGACGGGCGGGTGGATCTGGCGGTTTCTCAAAACAATGGCGCGACCCGGCTATTTCGGAATGAGAGCGCTAAGCGGGGACTTCGGGTGGAGCTGAAGGGGCTGGCATCGAACCCCGACGGGGTAGGGGCTCAAATGCGAGTCCTTTATGGTGGCGGGCGCAAAGGCCCCTGCCGGCTGGTGCAGGCAGGATCTGGGTACAGCTCGCAAGACGCGGCGGTCCAGGTGCTGGGCCTCCGGGAGCCCCCCTCCGCGGTTTGGGTCCGATGGCCCGACGGCATGGAGCAGACAGTCCCCGTGGCAGATTCGGAGTGGTCGCTCCGCGTCAACTTTGAAAAACGGTAACTATCAGACCTCAGTAAAACCGGTTGAAATCGTGATCTGGGCGCGCAACCCCAAAGCCCCCATTTTTCCTAACCCTAATCGTAATCTGACTCGCAATCCTGGCGTGTTGCCCTTGAAACAGAGGGGTGGATTACGATTACGATTACGATTACGATTGGGAGCGGGGAATTGGAGTGGCTCGAGCCTCAGGCTAAGCACGGTCGTTTTACTGAGTTCAGATTCAGATCATCCGCTAAAGATTTGAGTGACCCAAAGAAAGAGCTGCCCGCGAACGACGCGAACGATATTTCATGAGAACAATGTTTCCTGTTTCTGCATTCAGATTTGGGTCCATCCCACCGACAGCTGGAGAATCGGGACTCAAATTGTTGACGTTCAAAACCCTCTTGATTGCACTGCTACTGGCAGGCTGTGACAGTCGGCCATCGACGGCCCCACAGGATGCCATGGGCGGGTTGCCCGCTACGCCGAAGGTCCAGGTGGTCCCTGTTCCGAACATGGTTCTAATCAAAGCTGGGAACTTCATTAGAAACAAACATTCAGTCACGATTAGCCGCGATTTCTGGCTTGGTAAATATGAAGTAACTCAGGCTGAATACGTGGCGGTCATGGGCCGAAACCCGAGCCACTTTAATGGCGACACCCACAGGCCCGTCGAGAAAGTGAGCTTCTTGGACGCCACGCAGTTTTGCGCGGCGATGAGCCAGCGCGAGCGGCTTGCGGGACACCTTCCCCCAGGCTTCGATTACCGCCTTCCATCAGAGGCTGAGTGGGAGTATGCGTGCCGGGCGAACACCACCAATCGTTTCAGCTTTGGCGAAGGGATCACCGAGGCCGACCGTTATGCGTGGACGGCGGAGAACAGCGAGTCGAAGACGCATCCCGTGGGACAGAAGCAGCCCAACCCGTGGGGGTTATACGACATGCACGGCAATGTGTGGGAGTGGTGCCTCGATTGGTTCCTGGATTACCCCGCCGGTGACCTCGTCGATCCAATCGGGCCGGCAGGCGGGAAGTTCAAACTCTTCCGGGGCGGGGGTTGGAATCAGGACGCGGAGTTCGCGCGGTCCGCCAACCGTTTCATGATGGTGCCCACAAGCGGCATTTATTTTGTGGGGTTTCGCGTGGCCCTCGGATCCATTCGTCACGCCGAATCGCCGTGAGCCAGTGGCCAGTGGTCAAAATGAGAACGGCTGGTGGTCGATGCCATTCGGTTGACAGAACCGGACTTGCCTGATGTTGTTGCGACAAATGAAGAGTCAGTTTAGGCCGTTGAGATAGCGTTCACTTTGGAGTTCTGGCACCCAGTTTTTGGTGAGACTGTGACCCTGGCGACCCTTCGTTTTCGTGCATGAAATTAAAGCTCACTTCAATAGCTGGTTCGGTGGTGGCTCCGCGTGGTTTTCTGAGCGCGGGCGTGTTTTGCGACATCAAACGTTTGGGCACAGGCAAGGGCTCAAACAAAGGCAGCAAACGGGATCTGGCGTTGATCGTTTCCGAAGTGCCGGCGACGGTGGCCGGGTTGTTCACCACGAACCAGATCTGCGCGGCGCCGGTCAAAGTTTGCATGGAGCGTGTGAAGGGTGGGACGGCACAGGCTATCGTGGTGAATTCTGGAAATGCCAACGCCTGCACGGGCAAACGAGGCATGGAAGACGCTCTCGAGATGGCGGCAATCGCCGCCGCCGAACTGCACATGCCTGTGCGGCAGGTGCTCGTTGCCTCCACGGGCCGCATCGGTGTCGCGATGCCCATGAATCAAGTGCGAGAGGGGATTGTTATGGCGAGCGGTCGGTTGGGCGGCGCCGTGGACCACGCTGACGAAGCGGCCGAAGCCATCATGACAAGTGATACCCGGCCCAAGACCGTGGCCGTGGAACTCCGTCTTGGTGGCAAGGTTGTGTGCATCGGGGGGATGTGCAAGGGCGCTGGAATGATTCAACCTGGTATGAGCCTGTCAGGCAAACGGCCGGCCGCTATGCCTTCGGGGTTGCACGCGACGATGCTGTGTTTTATCACCACTGACGCGGCCATCCAACCCGGCGCCCTGCGCATCGCGCTGCGGGAAGCGGTCGCCAAGAGCTTTAACCGCATCACCGTGGATGGGGACATGAGCACAAACGACACCGTGCTGGTGCTTGCCAACGGCCTCGCGGGTAACGCGCCGATCACGGATCGTGTCGCGAGGGGGGTCAAGGCGGGTGAAGCTGCCGAAGGCTCAGCCGAGTTCCTCGGGTTCGTGCAGGCGCTTGAACATGTGTGCCTCGAGCTCGCCAAAAAAATCGTTCGTGACGGCGAAGGGGTCCATCGCGTCGTCACCGTTCGCGTGAGTGGCGCCAAGAGCCAGCGGCAAGCGGACGCCGCCGCGCGAGCCATCGCCAACAGCCCGCTGGTGAAGACGAGCTGGCATGGAGGCGATCCCAATTGGGGCCGCATCATCGATGCGCTGGGTTACAGCGCCGCGACAGTCGTCGAGGAGAAAGTCGATATCGGCTACAGCGCTTCCGAGGGTCGTCGGGTGCTTTGGTCCTTGAAGAGGGGGCAGCCGACGAAAGTCCCTTTTGCCGCGCTTTGCAAGGCGGTCGCCCCAACCGAATTCGATTTGCACGCGAACCTCAATTTGGGCGATGGAAGTGCCGTCATGTACGCCGCAGATCTCACCGAGGAATACGTGGATTTCAACAAAGGCGACGTGACGGATCCCAAGACGTTGGGGGGGTGATCCGTGTTCTCAGCCCTCAGCAAAAGCCGTTGAAATCGCAATACGGACGAGGCACTTCAAGGCATCCGCTTTTCCTAATCGTAATCGTGATCCTCGGGTGTTGCCCTTGAAACGGAGGGGTGGATTACGATTAGATTCTTACACTCGAAATCTCGATGAATCATCTCTCAGAATTTAAACCACAGAGGCACAGAGGCACAGAGAAGAACAGTTAATGAACCCTAACTTCTTTCCACCCAGTTTTCCCCCTCTGTGTCTCTGTGTCTCTGTGGTTCAAATTTCAAATCTTTTTGGCTAGGATTAGGATGACTATTACGAGCAGGGAGTTGGTGTTGCTCGAGCAGCGGGCTAAGGACCCGCGCAACAATAAGATGAGCAATTATATATTGGGTCGAATGGCATAGTTCCATTCTCCGTGAAACTTGGCTGGCGTCAACCTGACGCGTCGAAGTTCCTCGTCGCTTACCGCAATCCCGATTTCGTAGAGTTCTTTGTCCAGCGCCGCGCGCACCGTCAGACCAGTCTTGGTTGTTGTGTTGGCGATTAGATTCACTATGACTTTGTAACTGGTCAA
>CAMBEJ010000022.1 GCA_945865375.1 Akkermansia muciniphila
GGTTCGGCTTCGCAGCCTCATCCCGGACACCGCGTTTCGGTCGTGAACCGTCTAATTCGACCGGTGGGACTTTCACCCACGAGGTAACCAACTTCACTGGCGCACCCACGGATGACACGGATAACACGGATGAGGAAAGGGAGCTGAGAGGGGTACTTTATCCGTGTTATCCGTGGTTAACCCTTCCCATTCTGCGGTAGGTATTGTCCTCCGAACGACACCTCCCGGAAACCGTGAGTTGCACCCTCTCCCTTGCGAGGATCTGAACTCAGTAAAACGACCGTGTTTAGCCTGAGACTCGAGCCACTCCAATTCCCCGCTCCCAATCGTAATCGTAATCGTAATCGTAATCCTGATTGTATTCGTAATCCACCCCTCTTTTTCAAGGGCAACACCGGAGGATTACGATTAGGAAAAATGGAGGAATTGGGGTGGCGCGCCCAGGTCACGATTTCAACCGGTTTTACTGAGGTCCGAGCATGGCCCCAGCTCTGGGATACCTTGCCGGAGAGCCGCCCAAAGCGAGTCTGATAGTTTTCTGGCGCAGGCCCTGACCTGCTTATTGAAGGCGATGAGTTTAGGAATCGCCGAAGGATGTTTCAAGAGCCAGACTGCGAACTTAGCCCACACGATTCGTTTGTGCGAATCGAGGACCTCCTCGAAGTCGAGGGCCAGACTTTCTCGGGCCACATCCAGGACGATCCTCAGTGTTGCCGAGGGGATTCCTCTGATCGCGCATTCCTTTCGAATGATCTGAGATTCCATCTCGACGGCGTCGCCTCGTCCAGCCTCGAACAGAAATCGCTTTTGACGCGCCTGACTTATCACGACGTCCGAGCAATGGAAGCGAATGAGTTTTGCTTCAGATCCCTTGACAATGGAGATCGGGAACTCCGGATCCCAATTCCCTACAATCTCTCCTTGTCTTAACGCCGGATTGAGTCCTCCAGCGAACCCGGAGGTGATGACGAGCGTGGGATGACAGGTTTCAAGCGCGTTCACAAAACTTTGCTGGGCATTGAGCCCGCCCATTCCTGTGACGAGAACCACAATCGACTCCTTATTACGGGCTCTGCTTTTAAAAGGGGCAGCCTCTTCAGGCACTGCGAAACAAACCAACACTGTGTTCGGCTTCTGCTGTCGGGGCCGATTGTTGTGCTCCGTTCCCATGGGTGCCATTTAATCGACTATTCCCCTCCCCCTGGAAAGAAATTTGTGTGTGAAGTTCAATCTCGATCCGCAAAGGTGCTTGAAATTTGTCGTTGAGCCTATAATTTCCGACCTCGTGCGTTTGGACTTCACCAAGATGAACGGTGCCGGCAACGATTTCATCCTTGTCGACAATCGGGATGGCAAGGTTTGCCTGTCCCCGCCGCAGATTGTTCGTCTTTGCAACCGCCAACGGGGCGTCGGGGCGGATGGGCTTCTGATCCTGATCCCCTGCGAGAGCGGTTCCGCAGACTGGGCGTGGGCGTTTTATAACAGCGATGGGAGCACTGCGGAAATGTGTGGAAATGGAGCGCGCTGCTTCGCCCGTTACATTCAAAAACTGACGGGTGTTCGGGACGTCACGTCCTTCGAGACGGGAGCAGGGGTGATCCGCGCGGCGTTTGCGGAAGAGTCCGTGACGGTGAGTTTAACGCCACCAAGCGGGTTGCGGCTGTCTGAAGCAGTTTCGACCTCTTCTGGCGTTTTAGCGGTGCATTCCGTGAACACTGGGGTGCCGCATGCCGTGGTGTTTGTTCCAGACGTCAACCGAGCCCTGGTTGACCTGCTTGGCAGGGAGCTCCGCAGCCATTCTCACTTCAGTCCAAGGGGGACAAACGTTAATTTTGTCGAAGTGAAGGAGCCTTCGTTTATCCGTGTGCGCACGTATGAAAGAGGTGTGGAGACTGAAACCCTGGCCTGTGGCACCGGTGTGACCGCGGCCGCGCTGATCGCCTCCAGGGTTCATGCGTTCCCTTCTCCGGTGAAGGTTCTTGTGCAAAGTGGAGAAGTGCTAGAAGTTACGTTCGAGTTGCGAGGCAGCCAATTTTGCGATGTCCGGCTAAGCGGCCCCGCAGACTTTACTTTTTCGGGAGTCCTTGAGATTTAGTTGCAGCCCCGTTTCGCCTTCCTATGTTCAAAGGAACTTATACCGCAATCGTGACGCCGTTTAAGAATGGCGTGTTGGACGAACCCGCCCTAGAGCGGCTGATCAAGATTCAGATCAAATCGGGTGTGGATGGGATCGTGCCTGTCGGAACCACAGGAGAATCTCCGACGCTGGATTTTGAGGAGCACATCCGGGTCGTTGAGATCGCGGTGCGTGTTGCGGCAGGCAAGATAAGGGTCCTCGCCGGAACAGGGGCGAACTCGACCCTCGAAGCCATCCAACTCACACAAAGGGCGGAACGTGTCGGGGCCGATGGCTCTCTTCAAGTAGCGCCCTACTACAACAAGCCGACCCAAGAGGGATTATTTAGGCACTTTATCGCCATTGCCGAGTCAAGCCAGTTGCCGCTGATGCTTTACAGCATTCCCGGCCGTTGCGGGATCGAGATCGGTGTCGACACAGTGACCCGGTTGGCGAGGGCGTCCAAGCGGATCGTGGGAATCAAGGAAGCCGGCGGCAACGCTGACCGTGTCAGCCAAATCCGACAGTCGCTGGGCCCTCGATTCACGATCCTGTGTGGAGATGATTCCCTGACACTTCCTTTTATGTCCGTCGGGGCTGATGGGGTGATCAGCGTTGCCTCCAATGTGATACCACGTCAGATTTCGAACATGGTGAATTTTTACGCCTCCGGCAAAGTCGATCGAGCGCTCAAGATCCACCAACGCTATTACTCATTATTCAAGGATCTTTTTCTGGAGTCCAACCCGACTCCGGTTAAATCAGCGCTGGCGATGATGGGGATCGTTCAAGAAGAGTGCCGGCTTCCTCTTGTGCCGATAACTCCCAAGAATCGGGAGATCCTGACCGCCACAATGAAGGCTTGTGGAATTCTGGATTAGGGAAGGGGAGGGTCAAAAGAACTCAGTCTTCGTTATCTGTGCCATGGCGAACGCGGTCAAAATTCTTATCAACGGGTCCAAAGGCAGGATGGGACAAGCCTTGATGGCGTGCGCCGCGCGGCTGCCTGCCGTCCAGGTGGTCGGGGAAGTCGATATAGGAGATGACCTGAGTGCATTTATGGATCGATGTGATGTGGTGATCGACTTCAGCTTCCACAGTGCCACGGCGGCGCTGGCGGGGCAGTGTGCCGCTCTCGGGAAATCCCTGGTCATCGGCACCACGGGACACAGTGAGGCTGACAAGCGAGCTATTCTCGCTCTCGGCGAGCGAGTGCGGATGGTGTGGGCTTCCAATTATTCCACCGGCGTGAACACGTTGTTTTGGCTCACGCGGAAGGCTGCCGAGATTTTGGGGCCGGGCTACGATCTGGAAATTGTCGAGATGCATCATCGGCTTAAGAAAGACGCTCCCAGCGGCACGGCTACAACTCTTGCGGAGATCTTGGCGGAGGTTCGAGGGCAACAGCTGAAAGAGGTGCTACAGCATGGCCGCGCGGGGATTGTGGGAGAACGCGAGAGCAGCGAGATCGGAATGCACGCCGTGCGCGGAGGAGACGTCGTAGGGGATCACACCGTGATTTACGCCACAAACGGCGAGCGGCTGGAGCTGACCCACAAGGCGTCGAGCCGCGACACGTTCGCCAACGGCGCGTTGCGCGCCGCGTGCTGGGTCGTAGGCCAGCGGCCGGGTGTTTACTCGATGCAGGAAGTCCTGGGTCTGGCGTGAACCCGTTTGTGGTCATCGCGCTAGGTTCCAACCTGGGAGATTCTCGCGGTACTGTTTTGGCTGCGATGGAACGGCTGCGACCTCGAGCCTCCGGTGAGTGGCTGCGCTCCTCTTTGTATGAGTCGTCTCCTGTGGATTGCCCTCCCGCCTCGCCGCGGTTCATCAATGCAGTCGTTGCTTTCGTTCCCCTGTCTTCCGACACCCCCGAGGGTTTGTTGGATTGGATGCTGGAGCTGGAGAAAAAACAGGGCCGCCTGCCTAAGAAGGTTCTTAACGATGCCAGGCCATTGGACATGGATTTGATCGCGTTTGGAGACGTGACAATCTCAACTCAGAAACTGGTCCTACCTCATCCGCGAGCGGCACGAAGGCGGTTCGTTCTGGAGCCGATGGCCGAGATTCTCCCAAACTTTGTATTTCCCGGATCTGTGACGTGTGTGTCCGAGATGCTGCGGGATCTTCCTGCTGATGGAACAGTGATGCGACTTGCCGACTCTTGAAGAATTATGACGTTATTGCCGTTTGAACCTTTGCCAACCGCACCGTTCCGTCGCTTTCTAGCGCCGGGCTCGGATCTGGGAGACTGGACTTCCATCGCCCCTCAATTTGATAGGCTCGAGCGGCAGGCCTCAGAATGCCTGACGACAGAGGCATTGGAGCGATGGCTGATGGATTGGAGCGAGCTGACTGCGGCGTTGGAAGAGGAAGGCTCCAAACGTTACATTGCAATGACCTGCCGCACGGATGATGTGGAGGCGGAAGCAGCGTATTTGCGGTTTGTTGAGGAGATCGAACCCCGCACCAAGCCTCGCCAATTCCTGCTGGCAAAAATATTCACCCTTCATCCCCTGCGTAGAACCTTGCCGCCGGCTCGGTATCATGTCTTCGATCGTGCGACCGCATTGCAGGTGAGATTGTTTCGGGATGAAAATGTGGCCTTGGAAACGGAGGAAGCCCGTGTCGGGCAGCAGTATCAGAAGGTTTGCGGAGGACTGACCGTGGTCTTTCGAGGCGAGGAAAGAACCCTCGCGCAGATGGGAAGGTTCCTGGAGGAGCCGGATCGTGATCTGCGCGAGGCCGCGTGGCGACTGTCGGCCAGCCGTCGCCTAGCGGAAAAAGACGTGTTTGAGGACCAATTCGAAGAGCTGCTCAAGTGGCGCCACCAAATTGCCCTCAACGCTGGCTTTCAGGATTACAGAGACTACGCGTTCCAAATGAGAGGACGCTTCGATTATGGACCCGAGGAATGTTTCCGGTTTCACGAGGCGATCGAGAAGGAAATTGTTCCGCTTCTTCGGGAGCTCCAAGAGGCGCGCCGTTGCAGCTTGATGCTGCCGAGCCTTCGCCCGTGGGATCTGGCCGTTGACCCGACGAACCAAGCCCCGCTCGCCCCGTTTCAAAACGAGGCGGAAATGGTCGAAAAAACTCAATCGATCTTTGACCGGCTGGATCCCGAATTCTCACAAGACTTCAGGCGGATGCGGGACTTGAGGTTGTTGGATCTCGAGAACAGAAAGGGGAAAGCTCCCGGTGGCTACCAATCGACGCTTGCTGAATCCCGGCTCCCTTTCATTTTCATGAATGCCGTCGGTGTTCAACGGGATGTGGAAACCCTTCTTCATGAGGCGGGCCACGCGTTCCACGCACTCGCTTCAAGGACAGAAGATCTGCTCGCTTATCGCAGCGCGCCCATTGAATTCTGCGAGGTGGCATCGATGAGCATGGAACTCTTGGGCGGGGAGTTTCTTGATGCCTTTTACTCAACAGCCGACGCCTGTCGTGCGCGCCGCGACCACCTGGAAGGGATCGTCGAAGTATTCCCTTGGATCGCCACTGTGGACGCGTTTCAACACTGGTTATACACTCATCCAGGTCACACTCGATCGGAACGTTGCGCCGCGTGGACGGCGGTCCTGGGACGGTTTCAGGGGGATGTGAACTGGGAGGGCTTGGGCGATGCGCATGAGAGGCTTTGGCATCGTCAGCTGCACCTCTTTCTGCATCCCTTCTACTACATCGAGTACGGGATCGCCCAACTCGGGGCCCTCCAGGTCTGGCAGCAGGCCAAGGCGAACAGACAGGAGGCCGTGGCGCATTACAAGGCGGCCCTGAATCTCGGGGGGAGCCGCCCTTTGCCTGAGTTGTTTCAGGCAGCGGGCTGCCGGTTCGATTTCTCGACGGAAACTGTCAAGCCATTGGTCGCTTTGCTACGGAAAGAGCTAGCCAAACAGATTTGAATTTTGAACCACAGAGACACGGAGACACAGAGGGGAAAAAGAGAGGGGGAAAAGTTTGGTTTCATTGTTTGTTCTTCTCTGTGCCTCAGTGCCTCTGTGGTTCAAAATCTGAGAGATAATTCATCGAGATTTAGGATTTAACACTGCAGCGACACTTTCGAGGCCCGGAGCGCGGCATTCATGCTGCTGCAACTTCCAACTGCAAATTGGAGCGCCTTTCAATGCTGCGGCGCCGTCAAGTCCGCACGCTAGGGCAGCGTAAACGCCGCGCTCCGGTCGAAAACGGCAAATGTCGCTGTAGTGTTAAGAATCTAAACTCAAAAGGAGCCATCGCTCCGCAGTGAATCACGCAAAGACGCGAGGTCAGGGGAGGATAAACGAGCGGATCCAAGAGGTTTGGATCTTTCTTCAAATCCCTTCAGCTTTCGCGTTAGTCGCGCAGTTCTCGGTCCAAACCGCACTCTTTAGGCTCAATTCCGACGGAGCATGGACGCGGCCAATAACCGCCGAAACTCCTCCCGGTTGTTCGCGTCGAAGAATTCCACGGGGTTGAAATCATCCGTCAGCACCCGTCCGTTTTTGGGCTCTGTTTTGCCGATATTCTCCCACGCCCGTTGCGCTTCATCTCGGAAGGCCGCCGGCAGGGTCGCAAAAGACGGCTCATGATGGACCACAAGCGGCGTCGAGGAGGCGACAAAGAACACGTTTCCATTCCCGGAATGATGGATCCGAACATCCCGGAATACAGTCTTCAGCGTTTGGTCGAGGGAGGATAGAAAAAAATCTTTGTTCGGGGAAAAACTGCCGAAGCAGTTGATGACCAGCACGCCCTTGGCTTTGAGGCAGCTCCGCATCGAAGCGAACGCCTCAGCGGTGAGCAAGTGCGACGGAGAGGAGTCTCCGAGGAAAGCGTCGAGGACGACGGTGTCATATTTTTTTGGGCATTGGTTCAAGAACTGTCGCCCATCGCCCACATGAAGATTGAGCTTCGAAGGCTGGAAATCAAAGAACTTCTCGGCAAGAGCGAGGACCGCCGGGTTGATTTCCACGACATCCACATCGATCCCTTGGTTCGCCAGTTTCATGGGGACGATACCCACGCCCACGCCGATGCAAAGGACGTTCTCGAGCTTCGCCGAATAGGCCAGAGAGAGATGGTGAAGCATGTGGGTAAAAAGAGAAACGCTCTCCTTTGAGGCGGGATCGTAGCTGTTTTGCACCAAAAAATCGTTGAGGAAATAGCGAATCCCTCCCGGCATCTGGAGGACGTGCATGACTCCGAAATTGGAATTTTTCCTCCAAAGAACCTGAGCTCCGGAGAACTTGGCGACATGATCGATGCGAGCTCCCACGGCACCCGAGACGACGGTTGTCATCATCAAAACGGCGGCGCCCAGTGCTCGATCCGATGACCACACGAGAAAATACACCATCGACAGAGAGGCAAGCAGCAGGCTTGTGCAGAGCATGGTGATGGAGTTGGGGGCGAGCGGGAGGAGGACATAGCCGATGAGCAGCGTGCCGACCAAACTTCCCAGTGTGCTGATCGCACTGAGCCTCCCGACGGCACCCCCGACACCTCCCGGGGACAGCATCAGAACTCTGACAAAAAATGGGCCTACCATAGCCAGGATCGCCAGTGGAACAAAGAAAAGCACCGCTGCGGCGATCAGGGTTCCGGTGGCCAGGCTGAACGTGAGGCAGCGTCTCGAGAGCGGTTCCATCACGGCGATGGTGGTGGCCAGGTAAACTGCGGCCGCAAATAGAAACCCGTAGAGGCGATGGAGAGAAGAGGATCGGTCGACAAGCCAACCGCCCGCGTAGTAGCCCACGGCTAGCGACGCCAGGGTGACGGCGATCTGGGCGGTCCAAACAAAATGGGAGGAACCAAAATACGGTGTCATCATTTTGGCCCCGAGGATCTCAATGATCATGATCGCCGCGCCGGTGCACGCTGCGGTAAAATAAAGAAATCGCCTTAGGCCCGGCGAAAGACTGTACTCGGGAATGTTGTCAGGTTGCTTTTTCACCGGGACTTTCTACTTTCGTTACCTCATTTGAAGCAAGCGACAAAGCGCATCTGAAAAACGTCAGAACGGATGATGAAATATTGGAATGTATTGAGCATCGGCATCCAAAACACCCTGGTTTACAGGGTGAATTTCTTGGTGCGCGCGTGTTTCGGACTCATCCCTTTGAGCGCCACCCTCTTTCTTTGGGACACCATTTACAGCGCCAAAGAACCTGGAGGCAATGTCGCCGGTTATCTTTTGAGCCAGATGGTCTCCTACTACCTGATAGTCACAATTGTTGACAGCCTCACCGCCGTGACCGAGGACGACTGGCAGATCGCCGCGGATATCAAGGATGGGAACATAAGCCAGTTTTTGATCAAACCTATCGATTATATGTCGTATAGGCTGAGCCTTTTTTTCAGCGGGCGGCTCGTTTACACGATAGCTGCCCTCGCGCCCATCATGCTATTTATTTACCTCAACCGGGCTCATTTCGTCCTCCCCCCCGATCTCTTTACGTGGGCGCTGTTTCTCTTGTCCACATTGATGGCGGGGCTTCTGCAGTTCTTCATCTCCTACACCATGGCGCTGCTTGCCTTTTGGGTGACCGAAGTGTCGACATTTATCTTCATCCTTTTCGCCTTTGAGCATATCGCTGGAGGCCATTTGTTTCCGTTGGATATCCTGCCAGAACCCGTTGTGGTGGCGCTGAAATTCTCTCCTTTCCCGTACGAATTATTTTTTCCAGTGAGCATTTATTTGGGGCGCGCGACCGGGGCGGAGTTAGTCCTGGGATTTGCGATGCAGGCTGCGTGGGTCGGTATCTCCTATCTTTTGGCAAGGCTTGTGTGGCGCCGCGGGATCATGCGTTACACCGCGTCCGGCGGATGAACTCGATTTTAAGGGATCCGGATGGTCGAACCCCTGGATCTCAAACCACCTCTGACATGCCACCTTCTTCAAACACGGGCTTCGAGCCCCCCCGAACCCGAAACCGGCTGGCTGGTTCCTTTGTCCGCTATAGCCGCATCTATGTGGCGTTGTGGAAGAACTCCATCATTCGGGAGATGGGTTTCAAGACGAATTTCGTCCTTTGGATACTGGTTGAAATGATCTGGTTTGCGCTCCAACTCGGCTTTATTCACGTGCTCTACATGCAAACGGATCACATCGGGTCGTGGTCGAAGTGGGAGGTGGTTTTACTGATGGGAGTCAGCCATTTTATTCAACAGCTCTTCACCGCTTTTTTTCTCAACAACTGCACTCAAATCTCGGAGCATGTCCGAACGGGGCGATTGGACTTCATCCTTCTGTTGCCAGCGAGCACTCGGTTCTTGCTTTCGCTTAGGCAGGTCGATCTTGGGGGTTTTGTGAACGCAGCCAGCGCGTTGCTGGTGATGGCCTATGCGGGACAGCATCTTCAACTGCACCCCACGCTGGCTCAAACCGTGACATTCCTTCTTCTTTGCGCAGTGGGTGTCATGATTCATTACTCCCTGATGTTCATGATGGCCAGCATCAGCTTCTGGACGGTTCGCGCCCAGGGTGTTATCTGGGGCTACTACAACTTGTTTAACATCGCGCGACTTCCAGATGAAGTCTTTCACGGCGCCTACCGTGCGGTCTTCACCTTTGTCCTGCCCATGTTGCTGGTGTCCAACGTGCCAGCCAGGGTTGTGGCCAACAAAATGGCCACACCGGGAGCCGTGCTGCTGCTGGTCTTCATGTGTGCCGCCTGCTTCTGCATCTCACAGTTTGTTTGGAGACTTTCCCTCCGGCGCTACACGAGTGCAAGCAGTTGATGGTCAGACGATGCACTCGTCTCACGAAACCCAGCTCGGTTGGAAGACGGGTCCAAGCCCATGTTTGACCAGCAACTCCATGAAAGTGGCGATGCCCCGGAGTTCATCCCCGCCGATGTGGTAATGAATGTGCCATCCCAGGTAATCTTGCCTGAATGCAGGGTCGAACTCGCTCCTGGATGCGATGATTTGATCCAGGGTATCCATGCCGAAATCTCTGGCCTCCCTGAGTTGACGCCTGAGATCGCTGTTTTCAATGCCTCGCTTCAGAGCCCAGACGGCATACACAAACGGCAGCCGAGTCAATTCGCACCACGCGGCGCCGAGATCCCAAATCTCATGCGTTTGTTGTTCCAAAGCAAACTTGATCGCTGGATCTCCTATCAGGAGCACAGACTCCGGCATGGATGCCAGGTCCCAATTGGGGAGGGGCTTGAATTGGGGCGATAACCCCCGTTCCGCGAGCAGCACCTTCAGGAGGCACACACTCGTCAGCGAGGCGGTATCACAATGGACCGTGTGGATCTCCTCAATCGGCCGCGTGTGAGCGAGAAAGACGCTTCTCACCTCCCCCAAAGATGCGACTCCGACCCCGTTCAAAACGTCATAGCGATCCTTTAAAAGAACCTCCACCACGCTCACTAGGGCCGCATCCAGCTCGTCGGCCTCCAACATGCGAGCCAATTGGGATGGGGGAGCAATCGTGATGCTCTCCTCAAGGCCACGTGTGATAGGGACCGCGTTCAGATAGGGCACCGACCCAATGCGGAACTTCCTGGGATCCTCCGTCAACCGGGTTTCCCTTTGCAACTGGACGGCACGCTTCTCCCGGTTGAACTTGTGCGCCAGTTCCGCGGCTGATTCGGCGGGTGCCAAACGGAGCTTCAGAAGGGGATCATCGGGGGGGAGTGACATAGCTCATTGAGGATTCTTCATGGATCCGGATCCGGTCATAAAATGTATCTCGCTGGACGGGAATTCTTCCGGATTCGAGGATCGATTTGATCATTTCCGACTCAGTTTGCGACTGCGGAGCGGCTGAGCCCGCCATGTGGAAGATGTGTTCCTCCTGAATGGTTCCGTGCAGGTCATCGGCTCCAAATTGAAGCGCCAATTGGGCGAGCTTCGTTCCCAGCCCGATCCAGTAAGCAGTCACGTGATCAAAATTGTCCAAAAAGATGCGGCTGATCGCGAGCGTCCGCAACGAATCGAAACCTGTGGGGCTGTGATGGACTGGGATCGAATTATTGCCTGGTTGATAAGCCAGTGGGATGAACCCGGTGAACCCGTGAGTCTCATCCTGCAAGGCGCGAAGCTGGCGCAAGTGATCAACCCTGTCGTCCAGGGATTCGATGTGCCCATACAACATCGTGCAGGTGCTGCGGCCTCCCATCAAATGCCACTGCCTGTGGACGTCCAGGTACTCCGATGCGGATTCCTTTCCCTTCGCAATCAAGGACCTCACCTCTTTCCTGAAGATTTCCGCCCCGCCACCTGTGAGTGAGTCGAGCCCGGCCTCCTTCAGAATCTGGAGCGTCTCGACCACCGATTTTCGAGCCATCCATGAAATGTGAAGAATCTCGATCGCGGTAAAACATTTCAACTGCAGCCGAGATGACAAGGCTTTGAGGGCCTTGAGCATGTCTAGGTAGTACGTCAGCGGGAGGCTCGGATGCAGCCCTCCCACGATGTGCAGTTCGGTGATTCCTGCCTCCAGAGCACCGCGTGCTTTTCCCACCATCTCGGAGAGGCTCAACTGGAATCCATCTGAATCCCGTTTCTTGCGGGCAAACGCACAAAATTGACAGCTCAAGATGCAATAGTTCGAATAATTGATATAACGATTAAGAATGTAGCTTGTGTGGAGGCCGTTCTTGCGTTGGTTCGCGAAGTCGGCCATGGCACCCACCGCGTTCAAGTTTTTTGATTCGAACAATCGAAGGGCCTCGGCTTCTGTGATCCGCCGGCCGTCAACCACTTTTTCGAAGATGTCCTCGAGGCCGCTGTCGCGGAGGGCGGTGCTTAGAAGAATTTGAATCGAACCCATGGGAAAATGACCTCCGTCGCTGTCGCCACAAAAAAAACTGTGCTGATCAGCACGTTGAGTCGGAAAAAGGCGATGTTTATCCAGTTGAGACTGCGCTTGCGTGCCAGCCAATGTTCCATCAACAAGCATATGAGAATGATAATAAGACCTACAAAATAGGCGATGCGAAATCGGCATAGCAACCCGAAGATACCCAGGATGCCCCAAGTGATGAGATGGGACAGGAAGGCTGCTTTCAGCGCGTTCTTTGGACCCCACGCCACAACCAGAGATTTCAACCCCTGTTTCTTATCGAATTCATAATCCTGCAGGCCGTAGATGATATCGAAGCCGATGAGCCAGAACAGCACCGCCGCGGCCAAAAGGAGAGGGATCAGGATGCTCCGTCCAACCGGGAGCCAGACGATCTCTCCGTGGACGGCGAGCCAAGCTCCGAGAGGGGACAAGGCCAAGGCGAGCCCAAGCCAGAAATGGGTGTAGTCTGTGAACCGTTTTGTGAGTGAGTAGAAACAGACCATGAACAAGGCTAGAGGAGAAAGGTAAAAGCACAGCGGATTCAGGAAGTAAGCCGCCACGACCAACAGGGCTCCGCCTGACAGGCAAACCAGCCAAGCGGCAGTGAGAGAGATGGTTGCGCTGGGGAGGTGGCGGTCTGCTGTCCGAGGGTTCAAGGCGTCGAATTTTCTGTCCGCGATCCTGTTGAAAGCCATGGCACAAGTTCTGGCCCCCGTCATGGCGAGGAGGATCAGCATGAAAATCCTCCAACCCGGCCAACCGCGGTTATCCCGCGCCGCCACGAGCATGGAAGCCAGCGCGAAAGGAAGGGCGAACAAGGTATGCGAAAGCTTGATAAACCCGGCGTAGTGCCGCAGGGAGGCCGTCATTGTCGAAAGCATTCTAATCCTTTTCCTCCCGCCACCGCGCCACGAGTTGATGCGGGGTTCCGAGGTGATCCAGGACGCGAGCCACCACCGTGTCCGCCACCTCGGGGATCGTTTGAGGACGCGTGTAAAATGATGGGTTTGCCGGTATGAGCGTGGCTCCCGCAAGCAGCAATAATTCGAAATTTCTGACGTGAATCAAACTCATCGGAGTCTCCCTGGGGACGAGAATGAGCTTTCGCTTTTCTTTCAACATGACGTCTGCTGCACGCAATAACGCATCGGAGCTGAGACCGTGAGCGACTCTTCCTAACGTCCCCATGCTGCACGGAATGATCACCATCGCGTCAAATACGTTTGAGCCGCTGACGAAGGGAGCGTTCATGCTCTTCAAACTATGGACGGCGACACGTTCGGGGACTCGCAACGAGTCTGGCAACTCTTCATTGATCACGGAAGCCGCGTATTGGCTCTGGATCAAGTGAACCTCGTGAACGTGTGTGTCGAGGTTGTCCAACAAACGCTGGGCATAGATCGATCCACTCGCTCCGGTGATAGCTACCAGGATTCTCATAACATTCGTCTCGGAGCCAAGGTGGCTCAAGTTCGGTTGCCACGCAATATTCTCCTGCGAGGACCCAGCAGTTCTCACTTTCTGAACTCAGTAAAACGACCCTGTTTAGCCTGATGCTCGAGCCACTCCAATTCCCTGCTCCTAATCGTAATCGTAATCGTAATCGTAATCCACCCCTCTGTTTCAAGGGCAACACCCGAGGATTACGATTACGATTACGATTACGATTACGATTACGATTACGATTACGATTAGGAAAAACGGAGGAATTGGGGTTGCGCGCCCAGATCACGATTTCAACCGGTTTTACTGAGGTCTGACTTTGAAAAGTGATGGGGCAGGGTCTCACACCTGCCGGTTCGCGGAGTGTCCCACTCCACCGACCACAATGCAAACTGCTGTCTTCTGGCTTGTGTGTCTGGCAAAGCTTCTCACAATAGGAGGGTGCCCAATACGTTCGGAGAGGACTGTTTAGCCTCAATCCAGGTAGGCCTGACCTGGGTGCTCTTGTTTTCAGCTTTGGGATGTCAACAGGCTTCTCGATCAAGCGTGAGCCGTCTGACCCCTTTGTCCGGCCACCAATCCAATGGGCAGAGAGAGGCATTCAAATTGCCCGACGCTTCGAATGCGCTGTCCGCCGAGGTTCCCAAACTGGTCCAGGATGAGCCCGTGGTTAACGATGAGCCTCGGCCTGCTCCCCTAGCCCTTCCAACCTCGGCTGCAGGGGTCCAAATCTCCACTAATTCTTGGGTTTCCGTAGCATCATGGTGCGTCACGAACGGTTTGCCGGGCTGCGCATTGGTTTTATTTCAAGGGCGACATCTGGTTCAAACCGCACGAACGGCCCTGGATCTGACTCCTGGCTTCCCTCTTGCCAAGTGGCGCGGTGCAAATTGTTGGCTGGCTTTTCCCCTCAGATGGGATGCTGCAGGCAGCCTGCTCGCCAACGCGATGGACATCGAGAAGACTTTGAAGCCGCTGTTGAGTATGGCCCCCTTGCCAACTCCTAGCCTATCCAAAGGCGTTATTGTGGTTGACCCTGGGCATGGGGGACGAAACGTGGGCACTCAGAGCGTTGTGGACGGCAAGTTCGAGAAGGAGTTGACCCTGGACCTGGCGTTTCGTCTCTCAGGTCTTCTTGAAACCAGGGGATGGACAGTGGCGATGACTCGGACCAACGATACCGAGTTCGGCGTCGCCGAACGCGTCGCCATGGCGGATCTGCGTGGAGCGGCTATTTTTCTGAGCCTCCACTTTAACTCAGAACCAACGCGGCTTCAATCTGGGATCGAAACCTACTGCCTGACACCGGTCGGCATGAACTCTCATTTGATCCGTGACTCTAGCGACAGGCCGGATCTGGCGTTTCCAAACAATTCCTTTGATGACGACAATTTACGTCTCTCCATGCGGATTCATCACGCGCTTGTGAATGCTTCAGGGCAGGCAGACCGGGGGTTGCGTCGGGCACGCTATCCGGGCGTTCTCAGGCTCCAGAATCGCCCCGCTGTTCTGGTGGAGGCAGGCTATCTTTCGAACAGACAAGAGAGCCTGCTGATCAGCCAGGCTTCGTACCGACAACGCCTTGCCGAGGCCTTGGCATCGGCACTTGATTAGCATCGCCATGACAATTTACCTCGGCGCGCGGCCTTCCAGGCCGCAGCATGTTCTTTCTGGTTGCGCGCTCGATTTGTGGTACATCTGCCTCAGCTTTCCACCCGCTGCGGCCTGGAAGGCCGCGCGCCGGGCAAAATGTCGTGGCAATGTATCAGAGCCTGTATTGACTCAATGCGTTGGAGCGCCGCAATCTTTGCGGCATGGAAATAGGCGCGAAGTATCCGTGCCGCAAGGATTGCGGCGCTCCGCCAAGCACTGCTTTGCAAGCGCCTCAATTTGACTGCGAATTTGACCCAGTTTCCATGTCCACCTTTAAGCCTGTATCATCACACAACCCCCGCCGCATCCTTGTGACGGGAGGAGCCGGTTTCGTTGGTTCCCATTTGGTGGGCCGACTACTTGGAGAGGGTCACGAGGTCACGATCATCGATGATTGTTCCACAGGGACGGCAGAAAATCTGACGCTTCACAAAGGCAATTCTCGAATGGATTTGAGGGTCTGCAGAGTGTCGGATTGCGGTGAGCTTGTGGGCATCGTCCGCCGGGTCGACTTTGTTTTTCACCTTGCGGCTGCGGTGGGCGTAGATTTGGTGGTGAATTCGCCTATCAGGACCATCCAGACCAATCTGCGGGAGACCGAAGTGCTCCTGGAAGCAGCCAGCCTGAGTGGCACGCCAGTGCTTTTAGCTTCGACCTCAGAGGTTTACGGAAAGAGTTCGAAGCCACTCTTTGCGGAGACGGACGATCTCTTGATAGGTCCACCGACCCTCGGTCGATGGAGTTACGCGTGCTCGAAGCTGATGGATGAATTCCTCGCAATGGCCTATTTCAAAGAGCGCAACCTTCCCATCATCATCGCGAGGCTATTCAACACGGTGGGCCCGCGCCAAACGGGTCGTTACGGCATGGTGCTGCCGAGGTTCATCGAGTCGGCAAAGACAAATCAGCCTTTGCGAGTCTTTGGCGATGGCAGTCAGAGTCGCTGTTTTTGTTACGTAAACGACACTGTTGAATCCCTGGTGCGGCTTGCTTGGAGCGATCAAGCCCGAGGGCAGGTGTTTAATGTGGGAGCCACGGACGAAATCCAGATCATTGAACTCGCGCGCTTGGTGATCGAGGTGCTCGAATCGAAGTCCCGGATCCAACTGGTGCCTTACGCGGAGGCTTACTCGACTGGATTTGAAGACATGCGCCGAAGAAAACCTGACGTGAACAAACTATTCGAATGCGTTGGCTTCAGGCCTGCAACCGGGCTGCGCGACATCATCAAGCTGGCGGCGGGTTGATAGGCGCGAGTTGAAAACGCAGGGCTTTCCTTTGTCTTTCGCATGCGTTGGGACCCTGCACCACTCAAACAGGGGCATGGAAATGGGGTGGCTTGTTGTGTGTCGCGGGAAACGATTCGAGGAGGAGGAGCCGGTTAGGCAAAGAAAAAGGGCACCCGATGGGGTGCCCTTCGCGGAAGAGAAAGTGGCCTTGGGTTTAGAGCAAAGCGTCGCCGGGGATTGAAAGCTTGTTATTCAGATCGTCCGAGCTGCGGAAGGCATCGCGGAGACGGGATCCGTTGAATCCTTGAACGCTGCCGTCGCCCATGACAGAATTTCCCTGGGTTTGATGGATGTTCTTGTCCCATCCTGCGTTGCCATCAGTGGCTCCCACGATGTTTGTCTTGAACAGAATGATCTGGTTCTTCGAGCTGTCTTTCCGGCTCAAGTTGTTCGTGATGTTGCGGTCGCCTGAAAGCAACATCTGGGGGCGTGTTTCGTCGGCTTCCAAGCCAATGAAATAGCTGATGTTTTGGTTGTTATAAAACCCATCTTTTTGGGCGACCACCGTCGAGAAGTTGCGCGCTTCTTTGCGTCCGTTGCTATCGCTTGGGCAGAGGACGATCTTTGGGGTGCTCAATTCGTTCGAAAGCGCCAGAAAATGGCCATAAGTTCCTAGGTCCTTCGCGCCAGAAGTATTGGCGGTGGGGACGAACTCAGCAGATCCACCGAGGTTGGTCGACACGCTCATCGGGAACTGGTCGCCGTTATCGGTGGCAAAAATGCGGAACGAAAGGCCGATGTTTTTGAGGTTGTTGACGCATTTGATTTTTTGGGCCTTGGATTTGGCTTTGGCCAAAGCAGGCAGCAACATTCCAGCCAGAATGGCGATGATTGCTATCACGACCAACAGCTCAATGAGCGTGAACGCTCCGACTTTGTATTTCCGAAATTGGTTCATAGTTGTTGTGCTTAAGTTTCTGGGTTAACGGTTCGCCTACTCTAAACAATCAGCTTCGAGTGTCAACGAATTTTCTCCTGCTAATCAGCAGACTCGGTGCCAAGAGGCTTTTCCTGAGTGAATTGGCTGCTGAATGCGATTCGGACCTGGATGATTGTGAAAATATCACGCATCAGGCGTGAAAATCACGCCTGCGAGCCTTCAATGGACTTCAAAAGTGGCGATTTAGGCCCCCATCACTCCAAAGCCCAGAGGACTGGTGCAATGCAACCCCTGCCAAATTCTGTTGGAAGTATCCAAAAGGCCCTACGTGCTCGGCAGACCGCCTGTCATGGAGAGATGTGTCGCCTGCCAAAGCCGTCCTGTCCTCTACTCGCCGCGATCTGCACTGCCTTCAGACCGATATCGGGGTCCTCGACGGTGATTTGGTCGTCATAAAGGTCGTTTCGTTTACACAATCCGCGAATTGGATGCTTGCGCCCGTCACAGACCCTCTGATAACTTGCCGGCCGGTTTTGACGTGTGGAAATAGTTTGGTCCCTGGGATTACTTGGCGTTGCGTTGGCTTGCATGCCATTAAACAGGCATAAAAAATAGCACAAGGTCAAAGTCGGCTGGGGTTCGTTAGCGTCAGTGCTTTGTAATCAGGATGCCCGCGTGGCGGAATTGGCAGACGCGCTAGATTCAGGTTCTAGTGAGTAACATCGTACAGGTTCAAGTCCTGTCGCGGGCACCAAAGCACATGGAAAACAGGTCCCGTTTTCCTCGTGGACCTCGTTCTTCGCATCAAATCAGTCGCGGATAGCTCAATCTTTTTTTGTAGAGGCTATGGGTACTGTCATTCGCAAGCTTGCACCGTCCGATGCCGGTAAGTGGCTCGAGTTGTTAAAGGCCAGCATCGGGGAGGATTACGCCGATAAGGCGCTGTGCGACGTCAAATGGGCGGAGACCGAACTCACCGCAGGGGCTGGCGCTGAATCCTGGGGCGCTGATGTGAACGGCCAAATTCAGGCCAGCATTTGCTTTCTGCCTGGCTGCGCCTGGAATCAGAATCCCATTGCGAACTTAGGGCGCAACTTTTTTCTTCCGGAAAGCTTCTCCAACGGAGCTGCGGAGGCGCTCATGAAAAAAGTGCATCTCGAGGCGACCGACCGCGGGCTGTTGTCTGTGATCAGGGTTCTCGCCTCGGATAATTTTCAACAGATTCTGCTGGAGAAGCTGGGCTACATCTGCGCGGGTTTCCAGCCCTTCAAGCACATGGTCAGGTCGCGCGAGGGCTGCTTATTTTATTTGAATTTTGGGCGGCGGGATATCATCAGCCGGCAGCCCGTGTCCGAGTCTCTCCCTCAGGTCAGCGAGCTCGCCGCCGCGGTGCTAGGCCATCTGCAGTTCTCGATACCCGCGATCGTGAAGGATGGCGCCACGGGTTACCCTCTTAAAACTGAGATCCAGTTCCATGCCGCGACCTCGGATGATTTTGAGCTGTGGAAGATGCAGGCCGAGGGCTCCAATCCTGCTGTGGAAATCTCGGGTGGATTTAACATCGGGCATGGATTTCTTCGCACCCAGCTCAGCTCTCCAGTTCAGGCTTTTTTAGGGCAGCGCGAAAATCAGGTCGTGGCCGGGATTTCCTATTTTTTTGACGAGCGAGATCGGTCCGTGCCGATTGTTGATTGTTTCGCTTTAGATGATGTGTCGCTCGGCGCGATGTTGCAGCACGCCATGAAGGCCGCTCATGATCAATTAAGCGCGGTTTATGTGGAGGTCGACATCCTGATGACCGCGCCCCGTCTTCTGAAGAGTGCCGAGCAATTGGGCTTTGTCCCGGTGGCGTATCTTCCGGCGTTTTACAGCAAGGGGACCACCCACGTCGATGTGGTGAAGATGGTCAAGCTCAACCTGGTTTACTCGGCAGAAAAGCACGAGGCAACGACGCACGCCAAAACCATCCTCAAAATCGTTGACCAGAACTTCAACGACCAGAAAATTGGGCTTGCCATCATCAATCTCCTGAGGGGCCTTCCTGTTTTCGATGGACTCGGCGACGGGGAACTACGAAAGATCGCCCGGCTATTTACGCAAAAGCTATACCGTCCTGCCGACCGGATTTTCAACCGGGGTGACGTGGGCAACGAGGCCTATGTGGTCATGCGTGGACAGATCGACATTGTGCTTGAGGACCAAGGAAAGCCCCTTGCGAGCGTCGGGAACGGGCAGATTTTTGGAGAGCAGGCCTTTCTGGATGGGGCGCCAAGAGGGGCTCACGCCGTTGCCGGCCAGGCGAGCATCCTCCTGGTCATTCAACGTTCAGCCTTTCACAATCTGGTGCATCACGAACCCCACCTCGGCATGGTCGTCATGCGAAATATCGCCATGGAACTATCAAACCGCCTTCGCAGGGCGAATGTAGCGCCCAAGAAGTAACAGAGAGAGCCTTACCAAACCTCACCAACTGACGCCGACCGAGAGAAGCGCCCCAAATCGGTTCTTGTAGAAGATCTGCTTGTTCGCCGCACCAAACTCATGCACGAGTTTGGTGATCTTCACGTCAAAACAACAGTACTCAGCAATCTCCAGAACAAGGCCTTTCTTCCACCACTTGATCGCTTGCAGCCCCTCCGAAGTTTTCTCCACGCCCAGCGTGGCGCCGGCTATAGAATCCAGCGAAAGCCGGTGTTGCAGTTTGCTTTGCAGGTCGACCAGCATGTCCAGGGTCGGCACTTGGGAAAGGTCGAAAACCGTATACCCGTGGAGCACTTCATAATCAAACCGCAATTGATTGAAGCCAATCACCAAGTCCGCGCGGATCAGCTCCTGTATCAGGTCGTTGACTTTGTCTTCAGCGTAGATCTTGTAACCTCCGCGAGCCGTGCTGTAAGTCACCCCCACGCTCATCCGCATGTCGCGGATTTTGTCCCAACCTCCGACTTCGTCGGCTGACTTCTGTGTTTCGAGATCGAAGTAAACCACATTTTTCATGCTGGGCTGCGACACTAAGGAGAGGGGACCACGGGCGCAAAGAAAAAGGTGGATTGCTTGGAATCCGCTTTTCAAGGTGCGGTCTTCTCTTCAGATTCAGTGAGTATGAGCACCAGCGACCCTGAGCCTCGATCATCGGAGACCGAACCCGAGAGGTTGAAGATTTATCTACTGCCGAATCTGATGACGGCGGGGAACCTGTTTTGCGGATTTCTGGCGCTCACAAAGATCGTGGAAGCGGACATCACGGCTAGCAATTTCACATCCTCCATCCGCCACGCTTTGTTCTACATCCTGCTGGCCTGCATTTTTGACCTCCTGGACGGACGTGTCGCCCGCATGGGAGGCTTCGAGTCTCCGTTTGGGCGGGAGTTCGATTCGCTTGCGGACATTGTGAGTTTCGGGGTGGCCCCCGCATTTCTGGTTCACCGAATCGTTCTGCGTGATGTCTTTCCGTCGCACCCTCAACTAGGATGGTTTATTGCCTCGGTTTTTCTAATTTGCGGTGCTTTTCGATTAGCTCGATTCAATTGCCTCGCGGCACAATCGAACGCGGGAGGCAATAATGAGTTTCTAGGGTTTCCGATCCCCGCCGCGGCAGGCCTGGTGGCGTCGCTGACCCTTTTCTTGATGCATTTGGATGATCGCGATTTCGCAAAAGGGAGCTGGCGCTTTGCGCTGCCTTTTCTGCTCGTTTTCTTGTCGGTCATGATGGTGAGCGAGGTGAAGTATCCGGCCTTCAAGAAGATCGACTGGCGCACGCGCCATCGATTCACCAAGACAATTCTCATCATTTTGGTGGCGGGGTTGTTTATCAGCTTGTGGGACAAGGTGGTTCATTTTGTCCTCCCGTTAATATTTACAGTCTACCTGCTCTATGGGTTTGTGCGTCCTAGGATCAGCCGTAAAGTTCTTGCGGAGATCGAGGAGGATTCGGGGGGCGATGGGTCCTGATCGCATGATTAATCCCAGCATGATTAATCCCAGCGAGCTGGCGATTGCGGCAACCGCAGGGTTCGCAACCGGCCTGATTGCGTCGATCCCTGTAGGACCGGTTAATGTGACGATCCTGAACGAAGGGGCGCTTCGAGGGTTTCGGTGGGCCATTTTGATTGGCACAGGTGCAGTCGTGATGGAAGTGATCTATTGCGGGTTGGCTTTCGCGGGTTTCTCGGGGCTTTTCGAGTCCAACTCAGTCCGGTTGGGCATGGAGGTGGTGAGCTTCCTTCTGATGCTGTTTCTGGGGTTGCGCTACATGTTCGCCAAGTCCATGGACGCGACCTCGCGCAGCGTCACCGAGATCGAGCAACGCTTGCACCCACACACGGCGTTTATGACAGGGTTCGTGAGGGTTCTGGGGAACCCTGCCGTGCTGCTTTTCTGGATTACTGTCTCGGCAACGTTGATGTCCCACCAATGGATGGATGATAACTGGCTGAGCAAAACAGTCTGCGCCCTTGGCGCAGGGGTGGGCGGGTTCACTTGGTTCGCCATTTTTAGCTTCCTGGTTTCGAGGAAACGGGGGCATCTGTCCGCCAAGACCCTGTTACGCATGTCCCAGGGTTCCGGTGCTTGTCTATTTATAGCCGCCCTGTTCCTCGCGGCGAAGCTTGCCAGGCAATGGGCACTCGCCACTTCTGGAGGGTGATGAAACGGATGGAAAGAGGCCAACGCGCTTCATTTTTCCTAATCCTAACCGTAATCTGACTCGTAATCCTCGGGCGTTGCCCTTGAAACAGAGGGGTGGATTACGATTACGATTACGATTAGGAGCGGGGAATTGGAGTGGCTCGCGCGCCAGGCTAAACAGGGTCGTTTTACTGAGATGAGACGTTAGAGCGAGGCATGCAGCCGCAGATACTTGAGAGCCACTCGAATGTCTTTGGGCTCCTGTGAATGGATATGCACCACGGCATCCGAGGTGGGCTGCCGGATTTCGAGGTCTGTGGAGTGGAGAGCCACACGGCCTAGCAACGGGTGCTCTTCGCGTCCTGGCTTCAAACGGTAATCACTCTTCAGCTCGGAAAGAAGAAAGGTCCGCCCTCCATACAGAATATCCCCCACCACCGGGTGGCCTAATGTGCGAAGATGAACCCTGATTTGGTGGGTCTGACTTGTGAGCGGCTCACAGGCCATGAGTGTGTACCCTGAAAACCGCTCCAACACCTTAAACTGTGTGACTGACAATTTCCCGTTCTTGGGGCTTGTCACCATGATTTCCGGGCGGGTTGGGTGAGGGGACAATTTGATACTTGTTTCAAACTCATCCTTCTCAGGCATGCCATGAACAACCGCCAGATAACGATTGATTGACTGTTTTGCGCCAAATTGGTTGACCATGTGAACCAAAGCAGATTTCGATTTGGCCAGGAGCAGAACTCCGGAGGTCTCGGAATCCAGCCGGTGCACAGTGGCAAGATACGTCAGCCGGCGTTCACTCACCCAGCGGGCGCCCCGAGCGATATCCTTTTGGACCACCCCCATCAAGCTGGCCCGCTCCTTGTCATAACGATCCGGCGACGAAAGGAACCCGGCCGGTTTGTTTATCGCCAAGAGGTCTTCATCTTCGTAGAGAACCTCTAGCTCCCAGAACTCCTTGGTTAGTGGAGAGGACAGTTTAAGAGGTTGGAGGAGATCGCTCACCAGATTTTATTGGGCCGTTTTCTTTCCCCCTGGTGATTCGATTTTTGCGAGTTCTCGCTCCTTGATGAACCAGTCGTTGAAAGCCTGTATTTGACGCCGCTGCTGCAGGTTCTGCATAAACTTTGGAAGTTCGCTCTTCATGACGGCTTCGTCCGCTGGAGCGATGGAGCGAAGGTAAACAACAAAACCTCCATCGGGACCCGCCAAATAGCCGCTCACGCGACCCGGTTGGAGTTTGAAAGCCGCGGACTTGAGGCTTTGCAAATCGACATTCGAGTCAAGGTCGGTCAGCGAGCGTGTGGTTTTGGAGAATGGCGAGGGAGTTTTCACAATGAGTTTCGTGGCGGACGCGGCGTCTTGAAAACTCTTCCCTTGGGCCAGCGTGTTGGTGGCGGCTTGCGCAAACTCTTCACCTGCTTTGCGCGCCGCCTCTCTGGTCCGGCTCTGGATGAAATCCGCCGTCACACGCTCACGGATCGTTTCGAGCGGCGGGATGTTGCTTGGAATTTTCCCTTTGAGGCCGATGATGAAAACGCTGTCATGGTCGAGCAAAGGCACCGAGAAGGGTTCCTCTGCTGTCAACTTGAAGGCTGTGTTGATGAACGATTCGAGAACATTGAACTCTGTTGGACCTTGGCGCTGATCAAACGGTTGCGTGATGCCTGGGAGCATTTTCTTGGCGGCTGCCAATTTCTCAAGGTTATCGATGGCCACAGGAGTCATCGCGAAAAGTTCTTCCGCGAACCCTGCCGCGGCTCTCCTGGCGGCCCTCAAAGCGAATTCAGTTTTGATCTCCTCGCGGATCTTCTCTTTTGCCGCTGGGGCCGACAGCTGTTTGCCATCAGGTCCGACAAAGAAACTCACACCCCGTTGCAGGTAGATTTGGTCAAGTTGCTGGCTGAGATTCGTATCCCCAGCCATTAGATTTGCGGCCTCCACTGTGTAATTTGTGGCCATGAAGCGGACGTAGCCCACCTGAACACGGTCTTGGTTTCTGTAGAGGGACATCCTGTTCGTGTAAAACTTCCCAATTTCGTCGGGCGTGACAGCAACCGACGCGACGAAGTTCGAAGTGGAAAAATGCACAAAGGAAACCGAAGCGAGGTCGTTTTCCTGACGGTAGAGAGCAGCACCCTCACCCGTGGAGATAAGTTTCGCGCCCGCGCTCACAACCTCGACCAAGTGTTGAATGGCGCCTTCGTTGCGAGCGAAGCGATGGAAGTCCAGCTCTGCCAACCCTCCTTCCGCCAACTTGTTCTTGACGAACATATCGTAACTCTCCTGTTTAAAAAGCCCGGTCTGGCGGTCTTTGAAAACCTGGGAGTTCGCGATCCACTTAGCCGCGCCTTCATCGTTGATGCGAATGCCGAGGTCATGGACCCTTCTCAAAAGGAGGAGGCGGTTCCGAGTCTCGGAGTCGGCATCGTAATCGTTTTGGCGGCTCATTGAATCCTTGGCTGGCCATTCTCCAAAACGGAAGAGGTAACTGAGAAGAGACTCCCGGTAGGTTTCTAGAAACCGCCTTCGCTCGATGGGTTCGCCGTCAACCGTTCCGAGATCCATGTCTTCTCGTCCGCCGCTGCCGGAAAATCGGGCGGTCGGACTGAAAAACACGACGAAAGAAAGGATGATGACGGCGATGATAATAAACCACAGCCACTTTTGATGACGACGAATGCTTACAAACATACTTCCGTTAAATAACCGCAACCCGAAAAACGGACCATATCTGCGCTTGGCTCCGCAGGTCAAACGCAAAAGGGATCGACAGATCGCTGTTTACGACGCTTGGAACCGTGGCACTATTGCCCCATGGACCTTGAAGACAGAGTGCGGCGAGTTCGCGAACAGGTGGCTGAGGCGGCGGTCAGATCGGGCCGTCCAGCGGACTCCATCACCCTGGTGGCTGTGAGCAAGGGGCATTCGCCGGAGTCCGTAAGGAGGGTGTCGGAGCAGGGCCTAACCTTGTTCGCGGAAAGCAAGGTTCAGGAGGCGAAGATAAAAATTTCGATGTGCCCCGGAAAATTTCGATGGCACATGATCGGACATTTGCAGTCTAACAAGGCCCGCGATGCCGCTTTTTTGTTTGAGATGATCCAGAGCGTTGATAGTTTTGGGCTCGCCGAGGAACTGAACAAGGCCGCTGGAAAGGCAGGAAAAACCCTCAAGATCCTGCTGGAGGTCAATATTGCTGGAGAATCGACGAAGTTCGGATACCGACCCGACGCTGTGCTGGCTGATTTGACGCGAATCAACTCACTTCCGAACCTGGAGATTCACGGGCTGATGGGTATGGCGCCGTGGACCAATGAAGTGGAGCGTGTAAGGCCGCTGTTTCGGGAGCTGAAGGAGTTGCATGACCGCTGCAGCGACGGGCTCGGAGCACCCCTGCCTGTGTTGAGCATGGGCATGAGCGGGGATTTTGAGGTCGCCATCGAGGAAGGGTCGACGATGGTTCGAGTTGGGACGGCCTTGTTTGGGGCTGGACGGTCCGGAAACAAATCCGCCGCGGGTGGTTGATGCCTTTTTATTTGTGCAATGCGTTGAGATAGTGAACCGTGGACCCCGGGGCATGGCTCGAGATACGCCCAATTATGGAACTCACGCCGGATACATTCGAATCGGAGCTTCAAGACGCTCTCAAATCTTTTGATCGATTTATTATTTGCATCGACAAAACTCCGGATGAATGTCGCGCCTCGCTGATCTCTCTCCTGGAAAAGGCGATCACGGCCTACGTGAACCGTGAACCCCACCTCCGCCATGGAATCGCTCTGGACAAACAGATCACCGTCATGCTCAGCCAGTGTGACAAGGATCGGCCTCTTTGCGGAGTTTATTTCAATCTCTCGTCTCCCTATCACAAAGCCAAGCGTGGTGGTGAACCAGGTTGAGCCTTGAGTCTATTGGCCACAACCCATCGCGAATCGAGGGTTACCCCTCTGAACTCATTGGAATCTGAATCATGATCCTCAGCGCCTGCCATCATCGGCTAGAATTCCCCAGGCGCCCGATGGTTATGGGGATCCTGAATGTGACGCCTGACTCGTTTTTCGACGGAGGTCGTTTCACCCTCGCCGAGCAAGCCGTGGAACATGGGCTCCGAATGGAAGATGCGGGGGCCGAGGTGATCGATGTGGGAGGGGAGTCCACACGACCCGGTGCCGCACCGGTGTCTGAGGCGGAGGAATGCAGAAGAGTGCTTCCAGTGATAGCGGGGTTGTCGGCCCGCAGCCGGACCCTGATTTCGGTGGACACGCGAAAACCTGGCGTGGCTCGGCGGGCGATCGATATGGGTGCCTGCATTGTGAATGACGTCGGGGCAGCAGGGGAACGTTCCGATCTATGGAGGTTGGTCGCGGAAACAGGAGCAGGCTACGTTCTGATGCACATGCAAGGGATCCCGGAAACGATGCAACAGACCGCGTGTTACGAAGAGGTCGTCGGGGAAGTGAAACGCTTTTTTGAAGCCCGCTTGGAAGGGATCCGTGCTGCGGGAGTGAGGTTGGAACAGGTTCTGTTGGATGTGGGAATCGGATTTGGAAAGCGGCTTGAGCACAATTTACAGTTGCTGGCGTGCCTGGGTGAATTTAAAATTTTAGGGAGGCCCTTGGTGGCGGGGTTGTCGCGCAAGTCCATGATAGGCGACTTAACGGGAGCGGCCGTGGCGGATCGTCTGCCGGGCTCTTTGGCCGGGGCTTGTTGGGCAGCCTTGGAGGGCGCGGACGTGTTGAGGGTGCATGATGTCCCTGAGACCGTCCAGGCCCTACGGATTGTTGACTCCCTTTCTCAAGCACGGCGAGCGTCATCACGCGGTTAGCGCTGCGCCGCAGTGAGCCGACTAGGGCGAGAGCTCGGGTCTTGATTTTTCGATGATCGTAAAATATTTCCAGGAAGTGTGGCGTCCGGCGGTGGAGGTTTTGATCCTCACCGTCGGGATCTATTATGCCACGCTTTTTTTCCGCAGATCGCGCGGCGCCCCTATCGTGACCGGTTTTTTGCTGCTTTTGTTAGCCTCCACAGTGGTGAGTGCCGCCTTGGATCTGCGTGTGTTACGCTGGCTTCTAGGAACTTTTTTCGCATTTTTTGCGGTGGCGGTTCTCGTGATTTTCCAGCCCGAGCTGCGGCGCATGCTCGCGGAGCTTGGGAACCTCCCGTTCGTGAATACGGCACGGGAACAGCGGGAGAATATTGAGGTCATTATTCAAACCGTGCAACGCCTTGGGGAAGTGCGCATCGGCGCTCTCATCGCGCTTGAGCAAAGCATCCAGCTCCTGGAAGTGGTGGACTCGGGCATCGTCGTCGATTGTGAGGCGACACCAGAGATGCTGGAAACCATCTTTTTCCCGAATAACGCCATCCACGATGGCGGCGTTATCATCCGGGGTGACCGCATCGCCCATGCGGCGTGTATCTTCCCGCTCACACAACGCCAGGATTTGCAGAAGTCACTGGGGACGAGGCATCGAGCCGCAATTGGTCTCACGGAGGAAAGCGATGCGGTTGCGGTGGTGGTTTCAGAAGAGACCGGTTCCATTTCTTACGCTTACAAGGGGGAGATCGCCCGCGGGGTTTCATCGGAGGAATTGAGAGCCTTCCTGACCTCTGTTCTAGTGAAGAGACCTCGATCGAAGGGGTTGCTTGAATGGGCCAAAACGAGCTTCACTGAAAGCATTCCAGTGCCGCGTTCAGCCGCAGAACGAAGTGCGGACCCAACCCACTCCGTGACAAAACCAACCTCCGATGAACGTCCTGGTTGACTCCGAACCCTATGATTCTCCGCGAGCTCATCAGGAATAATTTCGGCTGGAAAGCAGCGTCCCTTCTTTTGGCGACTTTGGTCTGGCTGACTATCAACGGAGTGATCCAACGAAATGACCCCGGCTTACCCCCGGCCACAATGACCGCAGTGAGGAGCTTCCCGCGGCATTCAATCACCGTGATGACCGCCGCAGCCGAGATCCGAGGTTTTACCGTGTCGCCCAGCGACGTGACCGTGACCCTTCAGGGCGCGCCCTCGATTATCGAGGCTCTTTCTCCAAAGCATGTGCAGGTTTTCGTCGACCTGACAGACGTCCAATCGTTCCAGGAATTGGAAAAAAAAATTCAGGTTTACCCTCCTCGTGGAGTGAAAGTCCTGGAGGTGGTTCCAGCCTCGGTACGCATCGTGCGAACGCCGGATATTAGCCGATAACACCCTGGTAACGGAAGGGACAGCCCGTCACCTCTCTACAACAATAGTTCACCTGACTCTCCTCATGCCAAACACTCAAAAGAGCACAGCTCAGAAGATTTTCGGCACCGATGGTGTGCGCGGAAGAGCGAACGTCGAACCCGTTACGGCCGAAACCGCATTGAAATTGGGGCGCTCGGCGGCCTGGTTTTTCAAGAACCACGAAACTCAGGCGCGGGACAGGGGCCGCCACAAAATCGTGATCGGCAAAGACACGAGGCTTTCAGGATACATGCTCGAAAACGCGCTCTCCGCGGGAATCCTGAGCATGGGGGTCGATGTGCTGTTCATCGGCCCCATCCCAACTCCAGGGGTCGCCTACGTGACACGCAGCCTCAGGGCGGACGCGGGCATCGTGATCACCGCCTCCCATAATCCCTACGACGATAACGGAATAAAGTTCTTTCGCGCGGACGGCTATAAGCTCGACGACAACATCGAACGTCAGATTGAGGAACGTGTCTTCGGGGGAGACATCGAGAACATTCGCCCCACCGCCGAGGCAATCGGCAAAGCGGTGCGGATCGATGATGCGCTGGGACGTTATATCGAGCACGCGAAGGCTTCTTTCCCGAAGGGCCTGACGCTGGACGGCATGAGGATCGTCTTGGATTGCGCCAATGGCGCGGGTTACAAAGCGTCCCCATGCGTCCTTCGGGAGTTGGGGGCTGAGGTGATCGTGATGGGGAATACCCCCGACGGAACGAACATCAATGAGGAGTGTGGATCATTGTATCCCGCCGCACTGGCTCAAAAAGTGAAAGAGTTCCGCGCGGATATCGGCATCGCCCATGACGGCGACGCGGACCGGGTGGTTCTTTGTGACGAAGCCGGAAGAGTCATTGACGGCGATGACATCATGGCTATCGCAGGTTTGAACCTGCTGAATCTGGGTCGATTGCAGGAGAAAACTGTAGTGGCGACGGTGATGAGCAACGCAGGTCTTGATGTGGCCCTCAAGGCTGCGGGAGGAAGGGTCGTTCGGACTGCGGTCGGAGACAAGAATGTGATCGATGAGATGCTGCGGCAAGGATATAACCTCGGAGGCGAGCAGAGCGGGCATCTGATTTTCGGCGAAGTCAGCACCACGGGTGATGGTCTGGTTGCCGCGCTCCAAATCCTCCAAATCATGAAGCTCAGAGGGGTCAGGCTTTCCCAACTGGCCCAATGTTGGACCCGGTTTCCGCAGTTGGTGACCCACATTAAGGTCAACGAAAAGGTGCCTTTCGATCAAATCGTTGGCCTTTCCGAACTGCTCTCCCAGGCCGAAGAAATTGTCAAACCTGGGGGAGGCCGCATCCTTTTAAGATACTCGGGCACAGAACCCAAGGCTCGCCTCCTCATTGAGGGACCGGAACAGCCGGTTCTAGCTCACTGGAGCCGCCAGATCTCGCAGCTCATAAAGAAACACGCCGGGGCGTAGGCCCTGTCATCCAGCGATCACAGAGTTAGACCTCACTAAAATCGGTCGAATTCGTGATCTGGACGCACAGCCCCAATTCCTCCATTTGTCGTAATCGTAATCGTAATCTTACTCGTCATCCTCGGGTGTTGCCCTTGAAGCAGAGGCGTGGATTACGATTACGATTACGATTAGGAGCAGGAGAAGGAGAAGGGCATTGGAGTTCCTCCAGCATCAGGCTAAACAGGGTCGTTTTGCTGAGTTCACAGAGTTGGCCCTTGGATCCAGGGCGCGAACTCCTCGTCGCCGAGACCCGCCAGTTCGCTTTTTGTTTTCTCACCGCTGGCGACCAGAATGATCTTCTCCAAGATCCTTCGCCCGACATCCGCCACGGATTCAGTCCCATCCAAAATGGTTCCCGCGTTGAGATCCATGTCTTCGTTCATCCACTCGAACAGGGGGGTGGTCGTGGCTACCTTGATGCAGGGCATCGGCTTGCATCCGTACACGCTCCCTCTCCCGGTTGTGAACACCCCCACGTTGCACCCCCCGGCGACCAGGCCTGTCATGCTCACCGGGTCGAACCCAGGCGTGTCCATGAAACAGAGTCCGCGCGAGAGAATCGGCTCGGCGTACTTGTAAATCGCCGCCAGCGGCGATTGCCCCCCTTTCGCAATGGCCCCGAGACTCTTCTCGAAGATGGTCGTGAGACCGCCTTCCTTGTTTCCAAATGAGGGGTTGTTGTCGATGCTGCAGCCGTGGATACGGACGTGTTCTTCCCACCACCGAACGAAACCAATCAATTGATTGGCGACCTCAGGCGATGTGGCGCGTTCCGCGAGCAGATGTTCGGCACCGTAGATTTCGGGCGTTTCCGCCAGCACGGACGTGCCTCCGTGTCGGATCAATTCGTCCGAGGCCCATCCCAGGGCGGGATTCGCGGTGATGCCGCTGCAGGCATCGGATCCGCCGCAATTCTCAGCCAGAATCAGCTTGCTGATGGAAACAGGAGATCGCCTCGCCGCATTCGCGGCAGGCAGGAGTTTTTCGACCGCCTTGATGCCAGCCTCCACGGACTTTCGAGTTCCGCCAGCGGCTTGAATCGTCAAGAACGACGGCTCGCTCTCGCCGGGCTTTATGTTGTCGAGCCCGAAATCTCGCCTGATAAATTGCAACTGGTTCCCTTCACAACCCAGCCCCATCATCACATAGCCCGAGATGTTTGGGTGTCTGGCGATTCCAGCAAGAACACGGTGAAGGATTTGTGAGGGCTCCCCAGGCTGGATCACACAGCCGCTTTTGTGAGTGAACGCGATGACTCCGTCAACGTGTGGGAAATCACGGCTGTATTCGGCGCTCCTCTGACGAAAATGATCCCGGACATAATTTGACACTGAGGCGGAACAATTCACGTTCGAAATGACCGCGATGTAGTTCCTTGTGCCAAGGGCTCCGCCTGCGCGAAGGTAGCCTTGGAAGCGGGGCGTTTCGGAGTCGCCATAATAGGCCACAGCACGCGCCGGCCCTGTTACAAAGGGCCTCGAAAACAGCCTCATTTCGAGATTGTGCAGATGGATATGGCTCCCTTTGGCTATGGCGCAACGGGCAAAGCCAATCACCTGGCCGTATTTCTTGACGGGCTCTCCATCCGCGACGTCCTTGAGCGCAATTTTGTGTCCTGACGGAATCGCGTCCAAAGTCGTCAGCGTATCGCCACCAACCTTCAACTGTTCCCCGAGGCGAATCGGCCTCCTGGCAATGGCGACATCATCTCCTTGCCTCAAGACAAGGACGGGGGGCGGTTTGGCATTCACGGTGGTTGTTGAAGAATCAATCCGGCTTCGTCGACGGTGCTCGGCAGCATTTCAGAACGCGTCCCCTGACGCAACCCGGAGTTCATGAAATCCTGGCTGCGGGATTGACGTGGCATGATGGCGCGATTGAGGTGTTTCTTTTTGAGCATTGCGCGGAAGTTTGTTCACGCTCCAAGGGTTGATTTCGCAGTCCAGTGGCTCAGCGGCTGAGCTCGGAGTCAAAAACAGGCCACAACGGCGCGGGATAAAATTTCTCTGACATCTGTTGAGAAACAGAGGATTCAGGCTCTAAACCTGTTCATCGACGATCTCTATCACGACCAAAAAATTATCAAGGACGGCGTTGTGCCGGAGCACGTGATCCGGTCCTCAAAAGGATTTAGAGAGCAGTGCGTGGGGATGAATCCCCCGCGGGGAATCTGGTGTCGTATCACGGGGACCGATCTGGTCAGGCATGGGGATGGGCAGATTTACGTGCTGGAGGATAACATCCGATGCCCTTCGGGAGTCTCCTATGTGCTGGAAAACCGGCATCTGATGAAAAGTTTGTTTCCCGAGGTGTTTGCGGAGTCGCGGATCCGACCCGTCGCGAACTACCCGATCCGACTCCGAGACATGCTTGAGCACCTGGCGCCCGATGGGGTGACGCCACCGCGCATGGTGGTCCTGACCCCTGGAATTCATAATTCCGCGTATTTCGAACATTCCTTTCTAGCTCAGCAGATGGGGATCGAGTTAGTCGAGGGCGGAGATTTGGTGGTTTCAGAGGAGTTCGTCTGGATGCGGACCACGCAGGGGTTTGAGAGGGTGGACGTGATTTACCGGAGGGTCGATGATGACTTCCTAAATCCGGAAGCCTTTCGTGCCGACTCGATGTTGGTCGTTCCCGGCCTGATGAGTGTTTACAAGCGAGGCAACGTGGCGCTCGCCAACGCGCCGGGAACGGGGGTTGCCGACGACAAGGTGGTCTACGCCTACGTTCCTAGGGTCGTGAAGTACTATCTGGGGGAGGACATTATTCTCCCTAATGTGCCAACCTATCTGTGCTCGGAAGAAGCGGACCGCGCGTTTGTGCTCGAGCACCTCGGGGAGCTGGTTGTGAAAGCAGCCAATGAATCCGGGGGGTATGGGATGTTGGTGGGGCCTCATTCGACCTGGGAACAGCAAGCGGAATTCGCGGTGAAAATCCGGGATAAGCCTCGAAACTACATCGCTCAACCCACCTTGTCGCTCTCGCGTGTGCCAACCATCTCCGGGGATCACTTCGAGGGAACACACGTCGATTTGCGCCCCTATATCTTGTACGGCAAGGAGATTTTTGTGCTGCCGGGGGGACTGACCCGGGTGGCGCTCAAGAAAGGGTCTCTGGTTGTGAACTCATCGCAAGGGGGCGGCACCCGTGACGGGGGCCGTGGATGCCTGCGAAATCACCTTCTCTCACGCGATGCGCGTGACCCGCATCACCGAGACTCCGCGAGTCACCAAACCCTATACCGATGAACAATGGAGCGGCATCGAGGCCTTGGGACATGCCATCGATTGTGACTTGGCCAGGCTCGACGTGCGCTTGACGATGGGGGGGGAACCGACGTTCGTCTCCATCGACAACCCTGACGGTGAGGAATGGAACTTCACCGCGATGGGACCTGAAAAGAGGCGGTTATCAGGCGAGCTGTTGCGGCGACTCAGGGATCGTTTCGCACGGGGAGAGCTTCTGCATTATGGCCAGGGGAAGTGGTATCCGGGCGAATCGCTGCCGCGGTGGGCGCTGGCGTGTTATTGGCGCAAGGATGGGGTGCCAGTTTGGAAGGACGCCTCGCTCTTTGCGGACGAAAAGGTTGATTACGGCCACACCGCGAAGGATTCGCAGTGTTTCATGGCCCACCTAGCGCACCGCCTGGATCTGCGCGCAACCCACATTCTCCCAGCGTATGAGGACGTTTGGTATTACCTTTGGCGCGAGCGGCAACTGCCTTCAAATGTGGATCCGTTGGAAGCCAGGATTGAAAACGCCGAGGAGAAGGCGCGCCTGGGAAAGGTCTTTGACCAGGGGCTAAAGAAGGTCGTGGGGCATCTGTTACCGATGGAAAAGCGGTCGGGTAAGGAAGGGGGTTGGAGGAGCGGCCTTTGGTTTCTGCGCCGCGAGCACCTGTTTCTGGTTCCTGGAGATTCCCCCATGGGATTGCGGTTGCCTCCCGATTCGTTGCCCTGGGTGAGCGCGGCGGACTATCCGCATGTTCATGAGCCCGATCCGATGGAAACACCCTCCCCTCTTTCAAAACCCGACGCCTCGGACTCGAAATCGGACAGGGAGGTTGACACCGCACCGAGGCTGAACCAATCCGCTTCGTCGATCGTCCGCACGGCCCTGTGCATCGAGCCGCGCCAAGGGCGGCTGCATGTGTTCATACCGCCTCTCGCCACGGCTGAGCATTACTTGGAATTACTGGGCGCAATTGAGGATACGGCCGCCGAGCTCCAACTTCCAGTCATCGTTGAGGGATCGCCACCGCCCCACGATCCCGGCCTCGAACACCTCAAAGTGACGCCGGATCCCGGCGTGATCGAGGTCAACCTCCAACCCGCCTCCAACTGGACCGAGCTAGTCGAAAACACGCACATCGTGTATGAGGAAGCCCGACAAACCCGCCTGGGCACCGAGAAATTCATGATCGACGGACGCCACGTCGGCACGGGAGGAGGAAATCATGTGGTCCTGGGCGGCACCACAGCATTGGACAGCCCCATCCTGCGCCGACCCGATTTACTGCGGAGCCTGCTCTGCTATTGGCAAAACCACCCGTCTTTGTCCTTCCTCTTCAGCGGCTTGTTCATCGGCCCCACGAGCCAGCATCCGAGAGTCGATGAGGCTCGGAACGATTCGCTCTATGAACTAGAGATCGCGTTTCGCCAGATTCCCGAGCACGGGCCGGTTGCCCCATGGCTGGTGGACCGGATTTTTAGGAACCTGTTGACGGACGCCACTGGAAACACGCATCGCGCTGAATTCTCCATCGACAAACTGTACTCGCCCAAAGGGCCTGGCGGGCGGCTGGGCCTGGTGGAACTGCGCGCTTTTGAAATGCCGCCCCATGCGCGGATGAGCCTCACACAACAACTCCTCCTGCGAGCGTTAATCGCCCGGTTTTGGGAGCATCCCTGCCGGCAACCTCTGGTGCGATGGGGAACGGAACTGCACGATCGTTTCATGCTGCCCCACTTTGTGGAGGAGGATTTTAGAGATGTGACTTTTGCAAGGGACGTCAAACAGGGGCCACTCTCGAGGCTGCCGAGTTCGTCTTCGACTCCCCGTTGGTGCAAGCAAACGAAGTCTTTGCAGCCTATGCACTGGGATCTTTCAAGCCGGGATGGCCGGTGTTCGAATCGGTCCTAGACCTCACTCGCAGAATCCATTCGGAATTCAGGTTCGACCCCGACGCCACAACCATTGCCACACCGGTGGCGGAGGTCTTTAAGAACAAGCGCGGGGTTTGCCAGGACTTTGCCCAAGTACAAATCGCCTGTTTGCGCTCGCTGGGTCTTCCCGCGCGTTACGTCAGCGGCTACCTGGAAACCGATCCCCCAGCCGGCCGCCCCCGCATGGCCGGGGCCGACGCTTCTCATGCCTGGGTTTCATTTTACTGCCATGGCATTGGCTGGATAGGCATCGACCCCACCAACAACGTGATCCCAACAACACGACACGTGACGGTCGCGTGGGGACGGGACTTCTCCGATGTCAGCCCCGTTCGAGGGGTGGTGCTGGGGGGTGGGAAACACAAACTGCACGTTTCAGTGGATGTGATCGCCAGAGAGGACGCGACATCGGTCGCCTAGCACTATAGCGACAGGTCGGTTTCGGCGCGCGGCATTCCAGGCCGCAGCATGTTCGTTCTGGCTAGGCTCGTGAATTGTGTCACATCTCCCCACTTTCCCAGCCGCTGCGGCCTGGAAGGCCGCGCGCCGGGACAAAATATCGATGTGTAATCTCAATCTCATTTCTCCACAAAAAGGGCAAGCGAAGCGGTGTAGCCGTGCAGAAAATTAAGATCGCCAATGGGGCCTATTTCACCGTTGCAAAAAAAGCCGGCCACCCCCAAAGGCCCCAGCTTTTCTTGGACCAGACCCGCGTCATGACTGGGTTTTCCGAAGAGCCGATGGCCCCGGCCATTGCAACTGCAGAGGCAGCCGCCAAAGAGCTTCTTCCCCGACAACTGCTTGCGGGTCATGTCCAGCAGCGTTTTCATGTCCTCATCAGCCGCGCTGGCGTCCCGCCTTTGAAACTGGAGCGTCTGCCCCGCGCGGGGCAGCGCCCCGACAGCCACCGCTCCACTCTGCGGATCCGCTCCCAACAAATTGCGAATCAAAAAGTCTCCTCGATGAAATTCCTCAAGATATTCGTTCACCACCAACCCCACAAATATATTGCCCCTGGCCATCAGCTGTTCCTCGGCGGAAAGGCTGTTGTAAGTTTCTAATAAAACCTGATACGCGGGGCGGTTGCCAATCTGATAGATAAGGTTCTTCTCGGCCCGGGTGATGGTCCAGGTATCCCCGATGGGCGTGCAGCCTTGTGAGATGACTCCGGTTAACTTCACATCGCCGGACACCGCCACGGCGACGCCTCCGTCCTCGAAAACTTCGCCGTTGAGATACACCTGCGTGCGTTGCTCGTTAATGGGACCGCTCGCAATACCGCCGTAAATCGGTACCTTGGGATACGCCTCGTTCCAACCCTTCAACCAACGCTCCAGGTTCGCGTTAAACGGATCCGCGAACGCCAGCCATCCCCCAGGCGTGCTCGGAGACACCCCTGTTTCCCTATGCCAGTACGCCGGTCCGTTGGCCTCCCCCATCTGATCCGCCCCAAACCGAACGGCTTCGAGCTGCGCTCCCGGGAGCGAATACAAGGCCATCGCAATCCCGGACTGGTCCTCGATCTCGTCTCCCCCACAGATCAGATTTCCCGTGGAACAACCCGTTAGAAGGGGTGTTTGGGCGTGGACCCGCAAAAGTTCGAGAATCTGGGGCGCAGCCTCGAAATAATGGGGCGTCATGAACACCAGTGCGAGATCGACCCGAGAAGTCGAAAGACTGGCCCTCAAATCCTCCGCCCAACGCCGCATGAGCGGCTCGGACGGTTCGCCGTTCCAAAGGGCCGCGACGGAATGCGTGGAAGCGATCATGCGGTTTTCTCCGCAAGGACTTTTTCACGCGCCACACCGTACAAGAATCCTGTAAGCATCAGAAATGGAATCATCGATAGGGCATCCGAGTAATCTCCCGTAAACAGGGGGTTGTTGGCGGTGGCCCACTTCGTGATGGACGCATCCAACCTGTCGAGCACCCCCGCCAGGAAAGCGATGAGGATGCCGGCGATGGCCCCTCCAGCGATGTAACCCGATGCGAGCAGCACTCCCGGACTCTTATCGCTCTCGGCTTCCAACGCCGCGTCCTCGATGCCCGTGTGACGCAACGCCGCCTTGCGTTTGTGGTCCACCAGCCAACGAACCAGACCCCCTATGAAAATCGGGCTGGAGGCCGAAAGGGGAAGGTACACACCCACGGCGAACGCCAAAGAAGGGATGCCTGACATCTCCAGCACAATCGCGATCATGACGCCAAACAGCACCAGTCCCCAAGGCAATTGACGGTCCAAAATGCCCTTGATGATGTAGGACATCAGCGTTGCCTTTGGAGCCTCAAATTTGCGCACCGTGCTCCCATCAGGCCTTTTCGCGTGGACGCCGTTGATGCCAGGATCGACCATATACACGGCGTTGCCCTGCTCATCCATCAAATACTTTCCCGACGGACCATCCGTCAAATCCGTCTTGTGCCAGACACGGTATGTCTTCGAGTCGTCACGGGACTGCGGCCCCACCAGAGACTCGCTGGCACCCAGATTTCCTGGATCTGTTTTTAGACCGGATGCCACTTCCTTGATCGGAACATAAACCGTGCCCACATGGTTCAAGGTGATCAAAATAGGTCCCAACACCAGCGCGGAAGCCAAGGCTCCCACCAAGATCGCAATCTGTTGCAACCTGGGGGTTGCGCCGATCAGAAAGCCGGTTTTTAGGTCCTGGGATGTCGTGCCGCCGTTGGAGGATGCGATGCACACGATCGCCCCCACCGACAAAGCCATGACGTAATGCGCGCCCCCGGTCCAACCCAATCCCAGAAAGATCAGACACGTGAGCAGCAGTGTGGCAACGGTCATCCCCGAAATAGGGTTCGACGAGGAGCCAATCTCACCCGTCAACCGCGAGGACACCGTCACGAACAAGAACCCGAAAACGATTATCAGCAAAGCTCCAAACAGGTTCATGTGGAGGGTTGGGGCCACCACGATCGCACTCAACAAAACAAAGATCCCGATCCCCACAAATTTCATCGACAGATCTCTGTCCGTCCTGGGAACTCGGGAAAGGCCCGCGCCGCCAAGTTGAAAGTCCCTGAGCCCCGCCCTGAGACCGTGCCAGATGGTGGGAAGAGATCGGAATAAACTGATGATCCCCCCCGCGGCCACCGCCCCGGCGCCGATGTAAAGAATGTAAGCCCCACGAATCTGCCCCGGGGACATCTGACCGATCGGAACGGTTCCGGGAGCGAGGGCGGAAGTCATGCCTTCTCCAAAGAACTTGATCATCGGAATGAGAACCAGATAAGCCAGGACGCCACCCGCGCACATGATGGATGCGATACGCGGACCGATGATGTAACCGACGCCCAGTAATTCCGGGGAGATCTCAACGCCCACGGACCCCGCCTTGAACGGCGCCCCAAATACCTTTTCAGGCACATCTTTCCAACCCCTGAAAGCCACCATCAGGGTCTTATAAAGCAGTCCAATCCCAAATCCGGTGAAGATGTGCAGGCCGCCGAGGTTCCTCGACAAACCCGCCGCTTGGGCCGCTCGAGCCTCTTCTTTCGCCGAGGCCGAGGCCGCCTCAAGGCAGGAATCCGAGGCCCCTGCCTTCAAAACGGCGGCGCAAGCTGTTCCCTCGGGATACTTCAACAAGCCGTGTTCCTTGACGATCAGCGCGCGGCGAAGCGGTATCATCATCAGAATCCCTAGCAACCCTCCCAGCACCGCCACGAGGGTCACACGAAAAACCTCGAGATCAAAACCCAATATCAGAATGGCCGGCATGGTCACGCCGACCCCGAAAGCGATCGATTCCCCCGCCGAACCCGCGGTTTGGACAATGTTGTTTTCCAGGATCGTCGCGTGACGCCCGCCCAGGGCCGAAAAAAAGCGAAAGAAAGCCAGCGAAATGACGGCCACGGGAATTGAGGCGCTCACGGTGATCCCCACCTTCAGCACCAAATACAGGGAGGACGCGCCAAACACCATACCGAGCAAAGTGCCAAGAATCAGGGCGCGGGGCGTCAGCTCCGCCATGCGCGCCGTCGCGGGGATGAACGGTTCAAAATCCGACTCGACGTCGGCGGGTGCAGCGGGCTTCTTTGCGTGTGCCATTTTGGACAAGTTCGTGTCAACGCCGGTTGCGAATGCCGACAGCTTAGACGGAAGCGAAGGACAGGCAAAGCTTTTAAGGCACGGATATCCCGGAGCGGTCACCCAGGAATGCGCCCAGGTCCCCAACCCGGGTGACGGATTTTGGCCTAGCCAAGTTGACCCAGGCGGACAGCAGCCTGACGCAAAGCGGCGCGGTGATGGGCAGTCCCGCTTACATGCCGCCGGAACAAGTGGCGGGCCGACTCCATCAAGTCGGACCGCACAGCGACGTTTATTCGTTGGGCGCGATCCTGTATCAGTGACTCACCGGCAAAGCGCCGTTTGTCGGCGAGACGCCCCTCGAAACCTTGCGGCAGCTTTTGGAGGCGGAAGCATCGCCACCTCGCCGCCAAGGGCAGCTACCCGGACAATCAGGAAGCGCTCGTGCCGGAGTTTGCTTCCCAGCTCCCGCACGACATTTTCGACGGCCGACCCCTGCGTTACCGGCGCACAGATGACGGCAAATATCTGCTTTATTCGATCGGCTGGAATTCCAAAGATGATGGCGGCACGATGGAGCAGCCCAAGGATGCCCAGTCCAAAGCGAATTGGAGCGCCGAGAAAGGAGACTGGGTCTGGCAAGGCGTGCCCAAACATCCGTGAACTTAAAAATGGAGGTTCCCGCTCAGATTCAGTTTTTGAACAAATTCAGAAACTCGGGCCTGGCTTTGAGCGGCATAAACCGGGCGTCGCCGCCGGCCTCGGCGACCAAGTTGCGAGCTCCAGGTTCTTTCGCGATCCGTTGCCTGCTCAACCCCAGGGCTTCGCCAAGGGATTTGATCGCGTCAGGTGTTTTGCCCAGGGCGGTCTGGATCCCTGCTAGATCGTACCAGGCCTCGGCGTTCTCGGGCATCAACTTGACGATCCGCAGGAACAAGGGCTCCAATCGAAGTGTCTGGTAAAGCTTGGAATACGCATCCGCAACCGAGAGAAGGATCGTCCCGTCCGAGAGGGGATTGACCGCGAGTTGGTCCAGTATTTGAAGTGCCGAATTCGTATCCCCGGCTTGGAGGTGACTCACGGCCAGGTTGAAAGCGGCAGCCAGATTAGTGGGGTTCGCCCGAAGCTGCGATTCAAGCGCGGCCATATCATCACGGGAGAGAGAACCCTGCTGACGGCCTCCCATGCCCCGCAACTGAGCCACAAGCACCGCGACATTGGAGTTTTCACGGTCCAGTTTCAGACACGTCTCGCTGATCAGAATCGCATCGTCCATGCGACCCAGTGTCACCAGGAGGTTGACATACCGAAAAACCGCTTCCGGGCTGTATGGACAAAATGCAAAAGATTGCCGGAAAGTAAAATCCGCTTCCTTGATCATGCGCTTCTGTTCAGCAGGGCTTTTCGCCGCATTCACCCGGTAGCTATACAGACCTCCTAATGAACTGCGCAATTTGGAAAACGCCTTCTGGGCGTTGTCGTCGCGGATGAATTTGCGATCTCCTTTGAAACCAGAGTAGTCGCGGTGCAGGTAAACGCGCTCGGCGAATTCACAGATCTCCTTGACCGACGTGTCGTAGGTGATCCAGTTCCCGATGAGGCGGGTCGAATACTGGCTCCAAAATTCGTGATCCAACCTCACAGCTTCCTCCGTGATCTCCACCAAAGGTTCCCGATTGATCTTCATGATGATTCCGAACGGCGTTAAATACGGATACATCCAGTCAAGCGGAAAGCTTTCCTCAATAAAAAATTCGTGGTCAGGGTTTTTGTCGAAAATAATCTTGGCCAGCAGCGCATTGATGGCCATCACGGCCACCTGGCCGGAAACTTGAGCTCGTCCATCCACGACCTTCACATCCTCCCCTGGCTTTAACTGGTTCCGCTGACTTCGCACCTGGGCGTCGTAGATGTATTCGTTGTAGCAGGCGTAAGAATCCTCAGGCGAAGGTGTGAGAATTTCCTTCTTGGGATACACCCCCTCGACGCGTCGTCGTTGCTCGATCTTATCCCCAAGCCTCGTGAAAAAACCGTCGAGAGGGGCGGCCATCCTCGCCAAAAGATTGGTCGTGGTGCGCTCCACATCCTGACGGGTCCGCAGCAATTCTTGGAAGAATGGCGTGTCTTTCTGAGTGCTCCGGTTGTAGTGCGCACGGATGTAGTTCAGATACGTGCCGTCGGCAAGAGCGTTCTGGGTTATGAGATACACATCCCGCCGGTCAAACGCCGGGTCCATAGGCTTCTTGCTCGGCGGAGTAAAGCTTTCACAGAAAATCATGTAGGTTGGATTGAACCGTCCAGGATCGGTGCCTCCAAACAGCACAGCGTTCCGTGTCATTTCGGGGTAGAGCGCCGCCCCGCTCTTGTCCTTGAAGGGAGGCGTGAACATGTCGTGCCCGAACCAGTAGCCAAAGATGTGTCCGCGCTGCTCGTTGTCCGACCAGTGAGCCAGAATCGACTGGACAGGGACTACCAGGATCAAAGCCAGGAACACCGAGCTAGGCGGCGCTTTCCGGTAAGCAAGAACCGCCAAGGTGAAGATCGCCGGCACCGCCAACCCGAGCACGACGGACATCCGCAGAATGCCATATTGAGTCTCATCGAAAGTCTTGGCAAGGAAGTAGACCGCAAGCCCCGTTGCGGCGGCCCCTCCCCACAACAGCCAGCTCCGAATGACCGCGTAATGGGTGGACATGAGCCCTCCCAAAAGAGTGAATCCGTAGCCGATCCCCATCGCCACCACAACATGGGATGCCGTGAAGAAGACTCGGATCAATTCACGGCTCTGCTTGTCCGTGTTCGGATTCATCAGGATCAGCAAAAGAAAGGCCAGGCAAAGGTAGATGGCCGTGAGCCCGCCGATCCAAGCCCTTTCACGCTTCTGCATCTGCTTGAAGAATAGAAATGGGATCAACCCGATGAGCAGATAGACCGCCCCGAATTCCTCGGCCGCCCCCTCAAAATACATCCGCACTTGATCCGCAAATTTGAGGATGCTCGTCGTGGGGTTCGTTTTCTCATACTGACCCCGAGTTAACGCGTGAATGAATCCTTCGTAGGTTCTCGGATACCCCCAGTTCATCGGGGGATTGGTCATGGACGCCAGGGGCATGTAGAAATAAAATGCCGCCCCGGCGAGCCACAACAGCCCGCAGATGAGAATCGATTTCCATTCGGTGAGAATCTTGCTCGTCCGCATCCAGAGCCATGCAAACGCGGCCAGCGACCCGAGCCCGACCACGTTGTAGATCGCAAACAAAGGCGCGTTTTCGTCAAATGCATGAAGGCCTCCCTGGGCTTTGGCCATCAAACCCGCGACATACAAAATCCCGTTTGCCAGGAAGATGTCGCGACCCAGGGCGGGGTTTGCCATGGCCATCAGCACCTCGATCCCCATCGCGGCAACGATCAGGGTCTGGTGGTTGGTAAAACAGATGCCGAAAAGGAAAAAAGCCCAATAGAGGTACCGCCGCTGAGCGGGGGCGTAAAGCCATCGCATTAGAAGGGCTAGCACCCCCGTGAGCGACAGCACGCTAAACGTGTAAACTTCCACAATCACCGCCTGGCTCCACATGAACCCGTTGAAAGCCAGCAAACAGCCCGCGCACGCGCCCGAAAACAAACACAAAGCGTTTTCCGTGCGACGCTCCAGATTCTTGAGGAGCTCAATGCCTTCCACCATCATGCTGCTGCCCCGGGACACCATCAGGGCGATCAAACCGCATGACAAGGCTCCCGCCACCGCTGAAGACAACGCCACACGCCAGGCGATGTTCGAAAACGGGAACAGCACCGTGAACAGCCACGTATACAACGTCCACACCGGATACCCGGGCGGATGCGGAACACCCGCGTACATCGATCCCACCGCAAGCTCACCCGCATCTTCAAGCGTCAAATCGGGTGCCAACGTGATGTAATAACCGATCATCACGACCAACGTGGTGATCAGGAAGCAAATCCAGTCAATCCTCCTAAAAAGGGCTTCGACTGGAGCGGCCGGAGTCGACGGTGCGGTGGTTTCCATCGCTGGAGATGAAGTTTTTGATTTGTCCTGGAACATTTTATTTTTGTCAACGCTCATGGGATGTTAAAATACAGGAACAGGCTTGCTCGACACTGCGGCGTGGGCAATCATTTGTGCACGAGATTCAGTCCCGAGGGCAGCCCGTTATGTTCCACTGCCCCCGTGGAAGGAAGGTAGGCGGCAAGGCTTTGGTTGGTAAAGGCCGCCAACGCCAGCGTGCTGCCGTTCTGGGGACCTGACTCACCGAGGACATCGGACGAACGCCATGTCACGGAGAGAAGCGTTGCAAAACAGCACACGACGACCGGAGCGAGCCACCTCGACAAGGGCTGCAGCCACGCCATCACAGCGTCCCTCGAACCGGCAGGCGAGGACGCCGGCAACGCGTGCAGCGCTTCCATGGAACCGAAGAGGCTCTCCTCAAGTTCTGCCGAAGGTCTAAGCAGTTTCCAGGACCTTAATTGGTTCTCTAAATGGGCTGTTTCGTTCTGGTTCATAGGAAGCGTGGGAAAGTCGGTCGCGAAGCTTTTGAACGCCGTAACGGTAACGTCCGGCGGCCGTGTGGGGTGAGATGTTTAGTAAATCGCCTATTTCTTCAAAGGTCATCTGATGCCAAACTTTAAGCACGATCACCTCTTTTTGATCCGCCGGAAGGTGTGCGAGGGTTTCCATCGCCGCGAGTTCGCGCGGGGTCTCACCGGGATCGGTGTCGAACCAACGCTTGGACTCCAACTCCCTGGCCAATCGGCGAAATAATCCTCGTTTGGAGTTGATCGAACGGTTCCGGAATGCCCGAACCAGGTAATGTTTGGCGTTGGCCGGCGGCACATCCAACTTGAGCAGGGCTAGAAAGGTCTCCTGAATCACGTCTTCCGACTCCGCGTGACCCAACCCAAGCGCCCGGCCGTACAGCAGCAACGTGGCGGCATGAGCCTCGTAAAGCTCGCGACACCAATGCCCGTTCTGGTTTCTCAATTCATCCATGCAACTCACAAGATAGACACTGCTCACCCCGAGTTTTGTATAGAACTCCAAGAAATTCAACCTCTCGTAATCCCGTGGGCTATCCATGCGGTGAACGTTCTTGACTCCAGGCCTGCGGGCGCGCATTTAATGGTCCTAATAATTTTCCAATTGGTTTAAGCTCATCGCGACGAGCCCGTTGCCACCTTCCGGGCGGACGAGTTTTGACATTTTTCTTGTTTTGTTATGAAATTCACATGCTCCACAGGTTGCCTTCGGTCCACGTTGTTCCTTTGCTCGGCCGCCCTCTGGGTGGCCTTCGGCGGATTGGCCGCGCGCGCCGGTGATGCGAACCTCATCATTCCCGATGTCCATGACGTTCAGTTCGACGTTTTTGGCACCTCTGTTGGCGGTGCTTTGCTACTCTATATCGGCTTGGCAGTGTGCGCCTTGGGCGCTGCATTCGGTGTCGCGCAGTACCGCCAAACCAAGGCTCTTCCAGTTCATAAACTCATGCAGGCCGTCTCCGAAACCATCTGGGAGACGTGTAAAACTTACCTTTTTCAGCAAGGCCGGTTTTTGGTGCTCCTCTGGGGTTTAATCGCGATCTGCATATTCTACTATTACAAAGTGTTGCAGGATGAATCCCTCCCCCGGGTGCTCCTCATCCTGGCCTCCTCGATTCTGGGCATCCTCGGCTCCTACGGCGTGGCGTGGTTCGGTATCCTCATCAATACCCAGGCCAACTCCAGGTCGGCCTTCGCCGCCCTCCGAGGAAAGCCTCTGCCCGTCATTGCCATCCCTCTCCAATCCGGGATGAGCGTCGGCATGGTGCTCGTCAGCGTCGAACTGTTTTTCATGATCAGCATCCTGATGTTCCTGCCAACCGATTCAGTGGGCCCGTGTTTCATCGGGTTCGCCATCGGTGAATCCCTCGGAGCCAGCGCGCTCCGGATTTGCGGGGGGATCTTCACTAAAATCGCCGACATCGGAGCCGATCTCATGAAGATCGTGTTCCAACTGCCGGAGGATGATCCCAAAAATCCGGGTGTCATCGCCGATTGCACCGGGGATAACGCGGGGGACAGCGTCGGACCGACTGCGGATGGGTTTGAAACCTACGGAGTGACCGGCGTGGCGCTCGTCACGTTTCTCGCTCTCGCTCTGGAGAACAACAGCGTCGTTTGCGGCCAGCTCATCGTGTGGCTGTTTGTGATGCGAGTCCTCATGATCCTGACTTCTTTGGGCTCTTACTTTATCAATGAAAAACTGACCAACGCGGTCTTCGGCGGCAGGGCGACTTTCAATCTCGAGCAACCCCTCACAAATCTGGTCTGGATGACCTCCATCATCTCGGTCCTGGTGACGTTTGGGGCCAGTTACTTTCTGCTGGGGAGCGCCACCCACTTGGGCTCGGTCTGGCTGACATTATCCATCATTATCAGTTGCGGAACGCTCGCAGGCGCAATCATTCCAGAACTGACCAAGGTGTTCACTAGCACCCATTCACGACATGTCTCCGAAATCGTCAACGCCTCACGCCAAGGAGGAGCTTCTCTGAACATCTTGTCAGGCCTCGTCGCCGGCAATTTCTCGGCGTTCTGGAAAGGCCTCGTGATTATGCTGCTCATGCTCCTCAGCTACCTCGCCTCCAAAAGCCCGGACCTGCAGGCATTGATGCCAAAAGACTTGGGCTTTGCGGCGCCTATCTTCGCGTTCGGGTTGGTGGCCTTCGGATTTCTAGGCATGGGCCCCGTCACCATCGCGGTCGACAGCTTCGGACCGGTCACGGATAACGCTCAGTCGGTCTACGAGTTAAGCCAGATCGAGTCCGCGCCTAATATCAGCGAGGAAATCCAGAGGGATTTTGGTTTTGTACCACAGTTTGAGAAGGCAAAGCATGAGTTGGAAAAGGCCGACGGCGCCGGAAACACCTTTAAAGCCACAGCCAAACCCGTCCTCATCGGTACCGCCGTGGTGGGTTCAACCACCATGGTTTTCAGCATCATCCTCATGCTCGAACAAAACTTCGGGGGCGTGATCGAAAAACTCAGTCTGGTGCAACCAGAAATCATGCTCGGGTTGCTCATGGGCGGTTGCACCATCTACTGGTTTACCGGCGCTTCGATGCAGGCCGTGGTCACGGGAGCTTACCGCGCCGTGGTGTTCATCAAAAACAACATCAAACTCGATGGAAAAACGGCGTCCATCGACGACAGCAAAGAGGTGGTTCGCATCTGCACACTCTACGCCCAGCGGGGCATGATCAATATCTTCATCGTCATCTTTTGCCTATCCCTGGCGCTGCCTTTTTTTAACCCCTACTTCTTCATCGGATACCTGATCGCCATGGCCTTTTTCGGACTGTTTCAGGCCCTCTTTATGGCCAATGCCGGCGGTGCCTGGGACAACGCTAAAAAAATTGTCGAAGTGGATCTGCGTCAGAAAAACACCCCCTTGCACGCAGCCACCGTGGTGGGAGACACCGTCGGGGACCCCTTCAAGGATACCTCCTCGGTTTCCCTCAACCCCGTCATCAAATTCACCACCCTCTTCGGTTTGTTGGCAGTCGAAATAGCGGTCCAGATGAAGAACCAACGGGTCCGGGAGATCATCGGAGCCGTGCTGTTCACCATCGCGCTGGTGTTTGTTTACAGGTCGTTCTATTGCATGCGCATCCCCGAGGACGAAAAAGAAGCGTGATCGGTTTCGGCGTTCCCAGAACTCGCCGACCTTGAGTGCGGTGATTTGCATTCTTTGCGGTTAAATGAACCGCCGGATTAAGGTTCATTTCTGGCCGACCGTCCCGGCCGGAGTGGGGTGGAGCAGGGGGCCCAAATAGAGCAGCATCGAACGTGACAACCCATCCTCTCGTGTAATCCTCCAGACGTCGCCGAAAAGACCGACGATCACACCTCCCAGCGGCCGCTCAAAGAATCCCACGGCATAAATGGCTAAGGCCGCCATCGTGCCCGCGTGAAGCTCGAAGATCGGAAAGAAGAGATTGTTGAAGACCAGTGCCGCCGCCGTGCCGGAATATTATCTCGGCTTGGAGGAAATCGATCTGGACGACCGGGGATCGCGTGAGAAGCAACTCTGGGTTTGCATTTGGCAAGGAAAGGGGGGTTCTTCGCTGTTTTGAGTGGAATGACCCGCTTTCTTGAGGCTCGGAAAGCGCCTTTTGCCCTGCAAGGGTCGGAGATGTTAGCCAGGCGCAAGCGAGTCCGCGAGGGCGGCACCTGGTCGGTTTTGGAATTGGATTCACGCCCTGAAAGGGTGTTGGAGCAGGGTTCACCAAAAGTCAGGTGCATCAACAATCATACGGTTTCCATTCAACAACTCACGGTATTCCTCGGGTTGGTTTCTAAGACCCAATCCATCGGCCCTCCGGCCTGCCCGCCGTCCCGTCCACCGTAGCTTCAGCGAAGGCGGAAGCCTTGGCGAAGGAGGGGGCGACTGACATTGGGGCTGGGATCCAGGGGCGGCACTCGCAGACTCGTTTGCCCCTGGCTAA
>CAMBEJ010000023.1 GCA_945865375.1 Akkermansia muciniphila
ATTCGGAGACGGTGGTTCAGATTCGCGTCCATTCGCGTGATTCGCGGGCACCCTCCTGAATAGCAACCCATTTCGGTTCCATTTCAGTCCCCTTTCTGCGGTTAACTTTTCTCCCCACTGATAACTGACCCCTGACCCCTGATAACTGATTCAAGTTTTCTTCTCCTCACTGTTCGGTTTTATTTCGGTCCCCTTCGGCGGTTTTAACACCAGCTCTCCTCCTTCCCCCGGACATCACCGGTTTTCAGATTGATTGGTTGAATTATCCGGAGCACTGTTTTTTCGTGCTGGCAGATGAACAAGCGAGTCCCGAGCAGGTCGAAGTATTCCGGCGGATGAAGCCGGAACAACGCTGGCACGCAGCGCATCGCCTTTATTGGACGATGCGCCGGCACAAGGCGGCATTCCTGCAGACCCAGCATCCAGACTGGACTAAAAATCAAGTAGCCGACGAGGTTCGCCGGGTTTTTCTCAATGCTCGAACCTGACTTGATCGAGTTGTTCGTGCAGCCTCTAAATGAGCACAAAATCCGTTATCTGGTGAGCGGAAGCGTGGCGGCAATGCTGTACGGTGAACCCCGCGTGACCCATGACATCGACTTGGTTGTGTTCCTCCGTGCTCAGGACATTCCTAGGTTCCCTGACGCTTATCCGTGGCCCCAGTTTTACCTGCCACCTCTGAGCGTCATCGCTGCCGAGGTGGCACGTGAAAGACGCGGCCATTTCAATGTCATCGACACGGACTCAGGTTTGAAGGCGGATTTCTACACAGCCAATCAGGATGTGTTGCATGCGTGGGCTTTTAGGCATGCGAAGCACTATTTCTTGAAATCGACCTCTGTTCAAGTGGCTCCACCCGAATACGTCATCCTCCGAAAGCTCGAGTATTTTCGCGAGGGCGGTTCGGAGAAGCACGTTCGTGACATCCGCTCCATGCTGGCGGTGTCGCGTGAACAAATCGATCACCTAGCCATGGGCGAATGGGTCACGCGACTCGGGTTGGAGGTTGAATGGAAAAGGGTTTCGACCTTTTAGGGTCATGGAGTCCTGACTGTTTGATCACGCGGTTCGAACTGTTGAAGGTGCGCGTTATCTCGCTGTGAGATGTTTGCTTTTGGGAGATTCCAGGAACTTCGCATCGATTGCCTGTCTATTGAAAACCCCTTTTTCGGGCGCATTTTCAAAGAGTTTTCCACTTCCCTCGATTATGCATTCGGCAAAATGCCAACAGCGACCATTGAAGGGCTCGTACTTTTAAAGCTTTTTGCCTTGCCGGAGCTTTACCGGCAATTCGATTTGGATCGCGTGGCGATATACGAAGCCGATCTTACCCAGCTCATGGCCCGATCGGAGCAACCGGATTCTTTCTTTCTTAACGTGCTTTCCCAATACACCTCCGATTCCGATCTCAATTCATTGCGTGAATTGCTGACGGAGATCCGCAGACAATTGACCCGCTTGCACAAACCGACTTAGCGCTCCGAAGATTAAGATCACGAATCCCTGGCACGTGTGGCGCGTCTGCCGATGAGGACGTGTGCTAACAGCAACAGGGGTGCGCCCAAGCCAAGCCAGAGATGGAACTGGCTTGTGAAGCGCCGCCACTCCTCATCACCCAGGTAGTAAAGAGCATACCCTGAAAGCGTGAGCAGTGCGATGGTGGTGAGAAAGAACGCTCCATTTGCGCGATTCTTGGACGCGTGCCACGAGCGGCGGACGTGGCCGGGCAACAGCGTCCCGACCAGGAGAACGAAGAAGGGTGCCCCCAAGCCGTGGATTCTGAGCAACCAGGGTTTCAGGTTGCGCCAAGCGTCGTTTGTGCCTCCCGCCTCGTCGAGTCGATGCATCCATGCCCACGCCGCGCCGGAAAGCAGCAGGATTAAACTGAAGGCATACAGCGTCAGGCGATGCCCTTTGGTGAGTTGAAGCCTGCGGCGTTTCATACTGTGAAAACAAGAGCTTCGGAAGTATGTTTTGCCAGCAACTGTGTCGCCAGAATGGGCTGGGTCAACACCACTTTTGTGAGGGCGTCGGCAAGCCAGCATTCCGGGGCGCGGACGGTGACGCTGATCCCACCCGTGACGGCGCTGCCGTCGAGTGGGTTGATCAGGTGACTGATGGGACACCTCCGCAAGCGGCTTTCTGTAAAACACGGCGAGGAGGTCGCCAGGGCGGCGTCGCGGAGGCGCAGCGTACGAGTCAGCAGTCGCTGTTGGATCGGATGACGAAGACGAATAATAAACGACTTCGGGCCGAACGCCCGCAAATCGCCACCCGCGTTGACAAGGGCGGAGGAAACCCCGCAACGACGCAATCGCTCGATCGCTTCATCCACGGCAAACCCCTTGGCGATGCCTCCTAAATCAATGGCGAGCGGCTTGGTAAACCGAACCCGGCGGTGCGCCAGCATTTGAACGTTTCGCCAGTCCCCGTTCCCGCTACGGCGCAGATGAGCCGGGAGCAAACCCCATCGTGCGAGCAGCGGGGCGATCGTGAAGTCAAAGGCTCCGGCGGATTCACGGGCAAGCGATATGCCACGCTTTAAGACTTCGAAGGTCTCATGGCTGACTTTGACAGGGCGCAGAAAGGCCTCTTCATTCACCTGAGAGAGTTCGCTGGACGGGTCGTGCGCGCTCATCAGCCGTTGAACTCGCTCGATCGCGTCAAAGCCGGCCTCGATTGCGCGCCCAATCTGCCCTTCGTCCAGTCCGGTAGCCGTGATCTCGACGAACGTGCCAAGCAGCGGGCGGCATCGGCGGACTTCAGTGTTTGAGCACGATTTCATACGTGGCCAACAGCCGCTTGACGCCATCGGTGAGATGGCGGCAACTCAGGGTCGCGCCGGAGATGTTCCTGATGTCGTCGTTGAGTTTGAGGTTTGCTCCGTGACTTTTGCCTCTGAACTGGTTTCTCCACTTCTCATCGCGCACTTGGGCCCCGTAGTTTTCCCGGTAATCCATCACCTCGATATGCTTCACAGAGCCATCGGCGTTCAACCCGAGCGCGTAGGTAATGAACTCGTGCTTGCCGATGACTTCATCGACGATGAACCATCCTCCGCCTTCGACGCGCCAGAGTTTCAAGTCCCGTTGGCGCCCGCGCCCGCGCACGCCGCTGGCTGTCTCAATGGCTTTGTGTTCCGCGTCGGTGAGTCGCCGGTCGGCGGGTGTCAGTGTCGCTCCGGGGAACATGGCCTGTTGCGCGGCGGCGACGCTCAGGTATTGCACGGCATGCGTCGCGCAGGGTGCCGAAACCATCGCCGCAGGAAGAACTACCCATTCAATTGTCGGACGCATCAATCAGGGGTCCCAAAAGGTTCGAACTCGAAATTCCGTGTTCCTTAGAAATTGAATCCAAAAATCAACCGCGTCTCGAAGGTCTGGTGCTCGGTGATGTTGATCCGCCCGTCGCCTGGATGACCGCTGACTTGTGGCAGCACCGTGAGCGTGGCCCACCATTTGGAGGAACCGTAATGAACATTCGGCCCCACGAACCAACCCGTGCCGAGATGGTCGTTCAAGCCGATGCCCTGGTAGACCGAGTGGTAGCGGGCTTCGAGACCCGCGGACCAATGCGGCGTGAATCGATAGGCAGCGCCGCCGGTGAATTCGAGCACCGACTCTTTCTTCGTCGCGCCATTCTCTCTTTCCCACTCTTGTTCGAGGGAGGCGTTGGCGGCGAGCACCCATTTGTCGCCAATATTCTTCGAAACAATGACCTTGTACTCCAGCTCCACCTCGTTGCCATTGTAAGTCGGCTCGACATACAAAGCGAGGCCCACGGGGTCTGTGTTCGGGTTGAGCAATTGATACTTGAACTCGGCGGAGACCCCTTTGAAATTGAACTCGCTGGAGTCCTGAAGACCGGGTTCGCGCGCGACCGATTGTTTGTTACGAAAGTTCAGATACAGGGCGGTTGTAAGCCGGTCGGTCAGACCGTATTCGATTTCCTCGCGGAAATCCCAAATGTGCTGGCTGAACCTCCGGTCGCCTCCTGGAAATCCTTTGCGGTAGGTCAACCACTGCTCGAACTCCCATCCGCCTTTCGGCAAGACTTCGGATTCATAGACGTAGGTGAAGAACCGTTCATCCGCATGAGCGACCAGGGTTGAAATCGCAGCGAGGACGCACAACAACCGAGAGTGTTTACTTTGTTTTGTCATAACGAGTTCTAACCTAATGGAATCCCTGCGGAGGTCGCAACCCCATGGTTGCTGTTTTGTATCGGCGGCTTGCGCTGGCCGGCTGATGGACATTCAGCGGAACACACAGTCAAGAGGATGACTTCATGGGCCGAAAGGGGGTGAGCGGGCCGCAAATCGGTGGTTCGGTCCGTCGATTGACAGAGATTTAAGGTTGAGCGAGCGCTCGAGCGGCCGCTTGCTGAAATGCCTTTCGGACATCGCTGGCGTCGCTATTAGGAAAGTTGGAGCGTTGCACCATCAACACGTAAGCGACCCCTTTGACAGGGTCGATCCACGCCTGAGTTCCCCATGCGCCGCCATGGCCATAACTGCCAGTCGACAGCATCTCCGCCACCCCCGCGTGGGGCTGGCGCAAAACACACGTTCCCAGGCCCCAGCCATAGTTGGCTCCCCGTTGTCCGAAGGTGTCCGTTTGGAAGAAACCTGTGGGCAGGTTGCCGGTTTGCACTGACGAAAGAATCTTCATCGATTTTTCGGTGAGGAAATGAAGGTCGTCGAGCTTTCCTCCGTTGAGCAGCATCTGGCAGAAGCGCGCATAGTCCCGGGCGGTGGAATACAGTCCGCCGTTGCCTTGGGGCGGACGGTTGCGCGGACCGAATTCGGGGCGCGGAGGCACAGGATCCAACAAGCCAGTGTCTTTGTTCCTGGCGTAGGCTGTCACGAGCCGGGATCGCTGCTCTGCCGTTGGATAAAACGTCGTGCTCACCATCCCCAACGGATCGAACAAGCGCCCCTGCAGAAAAGTGTCGAAGCTCATGCCGCTTACAATCTCCACAATACGTGCTGCGGCGTTGATGCCAGACTGGGTGTATCGCCACTGCGCGCCCGGTTCGTATTGCATCGGTGCCGAGAGCCAAAGTGGGACGAGATCGAGCAGTGTTTTTGCCTTTTGTGCGGCGGGGCCGGCCGCTTCTCCGAGGCCAGAAGTGTGCGTGAGGATCTGAGAAATCGTCAAGTTGGCGGGCTTGCCGCTCGGGGTTTTGAGGTTGGCAAACTCAGGGATGTATTTGGCGACCGGATCAGCGACGTCCAGTCTGCCATCGTCTTGCAGCATCAGTATCGCAACGCCCGTCACAGGCTTCGTCATCGACGCGATCCAGAACAGGGTGTCGGCTGCCATGGGCTTTTTCGTCGCGATATCGGCTTGCCCCGTGGCTTCCATGTGAACAAATTTATCCTTGGTGACCACCACGGTGACGGCACCGGAAATTTCGCGAGAGCTCACCGCTGCCTTCATGGCAGCCCCCACGCCGGGCAGCGTGGCCCCCATGGCGAGGCTTGAAAAGGCAGTAACCGAGGAAGCGACCAGCATGGATAGGAGCGGTGTTGAGCGCATAGTTTCAATCAGATGCGAGTGGACACTAGGTTAATGGGCGAGACGCGACAAGCAAATGGTTCTATGCCGGGTGCAACTCACGGTTTCCGGGAGGTGTCTTTCGGAGGACAATACCTACCGCAGAATGGGAAGGGTTAACCACGGATAACACGGATAAAGTACCCCTCTCAGCTCCCTTTCCTTATCCGTGTTATCGGTGTCATCCGTGGGTGCGCCAGCGTGGTTAAGCGGCGGAATACCCGCGTCAGGGGAGGCGACCTCGGATAACGTGAGTGGCACCCTTCTGTGCCCAGGCCGCGTTTCTGGGCGGACTGGCACAGGGCGCTATCGACCGTCCAAGTGGGGCATGTTATCCACGTTCCAACGGCGTCCCACGCGCTCCTTGTCAGCCTTGTCTTTCACGAGTTGGGCCGCCAGATCAACCCGTCTCTCCGCCGAGACGTGGCCGTCACAGAAAAGGATGTTCGCGCGGCGGTTGTGGAGGTCGAGGGGCCATTGGCGTTCTTCGTACATCCCAATAAATCCGCTCCAATCGGGGTCACCCTTTTTTTTGAGGTTCCAGTTGCTATCCCCCATGGCGATCATCTCGGTGGGCCGCAGAACGGCGGACTCTTTCGTTTCACCTGCGGCGGCGTCCCCTTTAAAAACGCCCAAACCCTGGTTCGGGACGATCCCCGCGAAGGCACCCCAGACATTGTATCCGTAGCTCATGAAACTCTTGCCACCAGGCACCAATCGCACTTCGTCGGCTAGATAGCCGTCTTCGGCGGGAAGCTTGCTGCCGAATGTGATCTTCCACTGTGCTTGAAGCGGGGCCGATGGACACTTAAACAAATCCACATTCTGCCCCGTTCCGATCAATGCCCGAAGCTGGCTTGGCCAAATCCATGAAGAGCCCTGGGCCCCGTTGATGCCGACAGGATAGTGGCCGTTTTCATCGACGAACATCATCATCCCAAGACCCAACTGCCGGAGATTACTCATGCACTTCACCCCCTTAGCCTTTTCCTTGGCCTTGCTGAGGGCAGGGAGCAACATGCCTGCCAGGATGGCTATGATCGCGATGACCACAAGGAGTTCGATCAAGGTAAAAGCCTCACGGCCCGCTGCTTGGAACCTTGGTGCCCTGGCCTCGCCCGGACAGTGGGCGCGAGGAACGCGCGATTCGATCGGCATGGGGAAGGAGCTTAGAAATTCCAGGAGTTGTCGAAATCCTTGATCGTGTTTGACGGGGTTCATTGTCAGTGAACCTTCCACAAGCCAGCTCGCTATTCAAGTGCTTTAAACGTCATGTGGATCCTGCTCAAGGGCGACCCTTGCTCTTGGTGGGAAGCGTCCCAGTGGCTTCATGCTTGGATACGCAAGCGCAATTCTGAATTTCAACGGTTCAACCTTAATCCGGCCGTTCATTTGACCGCAAAGATCGCAAAGAACACATAGAGAACGGGACGCGGAACAGCGTGATGCTTCAAATCATCACCGAGGAGAGAAGGATCATCCCGCTCTCAGAACTCCACAAGTTCTTGCCTTTGGCTTCTCTGCGTTCTTTGCGGTTAATTCAATTGCTCTTTCCAGGTTCAATCGTTTTCGGTGCTCAAACTACGAAGAGTCATTGGGACGCCTGCTGGGGTTCCGTGAGAGAGTCGGTCAGAGATCCTTGGAAAATCTCTCAAAAAAACTTCTTGAAATCCTCTCCTTTTCCCGGTTAATTCTTCGCTATCCCAAACGGCCCAAGGGCGAACAACTGGCGGAGTACGCCAGGTAATGAATGTCTTTGGTTGTTGAACTTCCGAATGGAAGGAATGGCGGGTTCTGGGTGTTTTTTTCTGTGTGTCACCCAGGGCCCGTTTTCTTTTTCTTGAACTCACTTCCCTGATTCTGAGCCAGTAGTATCCGGCTTTGGTCCTGTTGGGAGAGCGAGGTGTCCCGGGACAAACTTCCCCACCCGGGAACTCACCCTCTCATTCACGGCATGGTTTCTGGCGGCCCTTGAAATTCGGCCCGCGGACTTTGCCGTGGCTTTGGTGCGGCTTTTGCTGCAATTAAGGAGTCGGCCGATGTCAGCCACCGTTTACAGATGCTAAAAGCTTCGAACTTTCTGATTGAAAAATGGGGGGCGAGCCGGAGGTGCGATGCGGCTCCGAGTGGGTCGTCGCGCCGCCTTGTCAATGCGGGATTGCTCGTGCTCTGTTGCGTCCTGTCGAGTGCGGGAGGCCGCGCGGATCTGGTGGTGTTTAGCGAAGTCCATTTTCATCCTACGGGGGGCAAGCCGGAGTTCGTTGAAATTTACAACACCAGCCGAACTCCCTTTGATCTCGCGAGATGGAGATTGGAAGGGGGAGTGCAATTTCAGTTTCCCGAGTTTTCAGCCCTTTCTCCGCAGGGTTCATTTTTAGGGCCCAAGGAACGAATTCTTGTGACTGGGGTGCAGTCTTCAACGTTCCGGAGCGCGTATTCCATTCCCCCTGGGGTGAGGGTGTTCGGGCCTTGGTCCGGGAGTTTGAGCGACACCGGGGAAGGGATCGTGCTGCGGGACAAAAATGGCACCCGCTTGTGTGCCTTGAATTTTGACGACAAGCGTGGATGGCCTCCGGCAGCGGATGGTCTTGGCCACTCCCTCGTTCTTGTGGATGCCAATCGAAAGGTGGACGATGTTTTGAATTGGAAAGCCAGCGCTCTTCCAGGCGGGTCGCCAGGGGAACCCGAACACACACTAAAACTGGATTCCCCAGTTCCCATCCCGGACCTGGAAATCGCGGTATCCAACTCGGTCACCCATGTCGATTACGGAAGCATCTGGAGGTTTGAGGTGGGTCCGGTTGCGGTCGAAACGGACTGGTACCAGCCCTCATTCGATGACGGGTTATGGTCTCGAGGACTGGGTCTGCTGGGATCGGAGTCCGCCACTTTGCCGGCACCGGGCATTCGTGCTCCCCTCAATCTGGGCGCGCAAGTTTCCTTTTACTTTCGGCACACGTTCGTGGTCCCAGACCTTGGGACGATCAGGAACACGAGCCTAGACCTGATCGTCGATGATGGAGCGATTGTCTATTTGAACGGCAAAGAAATTGGCAGAGCTCGAATGCCCGACGGGGCGGTCGATGGTTCAACTCTGGCATCGGAAGCCGTCGCGGATGCGGTTGAAGAAATCGGGATTATTTCGGTGCCGCCCGGCCTGTTGCTTCAAGGGGCCAATAGGCTGGCTGTGGAGGTGCATCAAGCATCTCGGAACAGCAGCGATCTGGTTTTCGGTTTGAGACTGCGCAGCGCTTTGAAGAGTGAACCCTTCGTCGTGTTCAACGAATTGTACATGCCCGTCGGGAGCCTGGGGTTTGTTGAATTTTACAACAGGAGCGGTGAGCAGAAGAATCTGAAAGGCTATTCCCTGAAGCACAACATGAGTTCACCGACCCAGATACCGATCTCATCAGACTTGTTGCTGGATGCCCGGGGAGTGGGGATTATTGAACTGGATCGGAGCGCGTTCCCCGCAGGATTCACGGAGCTCTATCTGATAGCTCCCGATGGGCAGATGCCCGTTTGCGCGATGAAGGTTGTGGACCCCGCAGCGGTCGGATCTGTGGCGCGCCACGTTGATGGAGAATCCTCGTGGGTTCGGCTTTTGACCCCCACGCCTTCGAAGCGCAACGCATCAGGGGGTGCCCCGATCGAGCCCTTGCGCATCAATGAGACACGGTTTGGCCCATCGGGATTGGAGTGGGTGGAGGTCTTCAATCCGAACTCGTTTCCGGTTTCCGCGGACGGCCTTCGTCTCAGTGTCGATCGTGGAGGCGCGCACGTGGTGACGCTGAGTGGGACCGTGCCTTGGCATGGTTTTGTCTCGGTCGATCTGCCGGTCGTCCCGCAGAGCGATACCGTGATTTTGTCCTTGGCAAATCAGGAGGGGGTGGTCTTGGACGCTGCGCGGATCAGTGTGCGAGCCGGGGTTTCAATGCAGCTCTTTCCAGACGGAGGATCCGAGTGGTATGCGACCCCGAATTCGACCCGGGCGGCTCCGAACGCGCCGCGGCTTGAGCAGCGCATCGTGATCAATGAGATCTTGTGCGCACCGCCGTCGGGGGAAGCTTTTGGAGAATTCATCGAGCTTTATAATCGGGGGACCGAGCCGGTGGATCTTTCCGGGTGGAGCCTCTCAGGGGGGGTGCAATTCAGTTTCCCAGTGGGAACGACCCTACAAGCCGGGGGCTATCTTGTGGTGGGTGCCAGCGCCAGCGCGCTGCGGCGGGTTTACGGGGACATCCCGGTGCTGGGCGATTATCGGGGACGGTTGAATAAACTGGGCGACGAACTTCGGCTTGAGGATGGTTCAGGGAACAGGGTGAACCAACTGCGTTATAGCGCTGGTGGGGATTGGCCGGATTGGGCGAATGGGGGAGGATCGAGTTTGGAACTCACGCACCCTTTCGCCGACAACCGCAGGGCCTCCGCCTGGAAAGACAGCGACGAGAGCGCGAAGAGTTCCTTCCGGAGTTTTTCTACGACGGGGGTTTACTCTGTTTTGAAAGCCATGGGCACTGCGACCGATTACAAGGAGATACACCTTTACCTTGTGGGGGAGGGCCATGTGGTCCTGGACAAAATCAAGCTGTCTCGTTTTGGTTCAACCGCGAACTTACTTGTCGGCGCGAACCAGATTTCCTCGACTGGCAGGGGGGATTCCGGGTGGCTTTGCCAGGGAACACATTGGCGGAGCTTTGTGGCCAAGGGCGAGCTGCATCTGGTGTCGGACGATCGTGGAGACAGCCGGGTGAACAAGGCGGAAATCGACGCTGTGGGGATGAACAGGAATGACGTTGTCACGTTGTCCTTCGATGCGAAGTGGGTTGCCGGATCTGCGCGGCTGATTGCGCAAACGTGGGATCGGAGTGTCTCAGCCAGCTTTCAGCTCGATCGACCAGAGAATCTAGGGACGCCGGGCCGTCGCAACTCTCGGTATCAGGAGCACTCGGCGCCGCAGGTGGACGAGCTGTTGCATCAACCCGCAGTACCCCGGTCAGATCAGAAAGTGCGCGTGACCGCCAGGGTGGGTTCGGTTGACTCTTTGGCAAGGGTGGAGTTGGTGCATCGGGTGGACAGTGCGGATGGCTTGGGAGCTTGGGCTACCAAACCGATGTTTGACGATGGGGCCGGAGGCGGGGACGAGGCGAGTGGCGATGGGATTTACTCGGGAGAGCTGGATGCGGCTGTGGAATCGGGCAAGGTGACGCAGTTCTTTGTGCGCGCGTCCAGCTTGTCAGGGGCTACGGCGATGCTTCCGAAGCTCGGGCCGGAAAAGCCCGCGCTGTTTGTCGTGGACAACCAGAAGGTGCCTGGGGATCTGCGCGCCGAACGGTTGGTAATGTCCGCGTACGACTTGGGGGCGATCTCCGATGGCGGGACAGCCCAATACGACTTCAAGTTTCCGAGGCTGCAAAATCACTACTTTAACGCGACGTTCGTGTCGGAGGAAAAGGACATTTACTATGGGGCTTCTGTTCGCAACACGGGAAGCCCATGGACGCGGAGCCAGGACTTGGGCCGAGGCAAATGGAAGCTGCCGAGCGACCGGCGCTTTCGAAACCGCACCAAGTTTGTTTTCGACAACGACGCGGAGGGGCACATCTCGCATAACCGGGTCACGAGGCAGCTTCTTTATTGGATGGGCCAGCCGATCAACGAACAAGAATTTGTCAACCTCGCCATCAATGCGGGCCCTTTTCTGATGAAAGAGGAGACGGACCCGATCGATAACGAATATCTTGACCGCCATTTTGAGAACGGGGCCGAAGGGGATTTGTATCGGTTGGATGATGAATGGTGGTTTACGGACGCTGGGCAGCAGGACTATCGGAACGCGGACTGGCTTTACAAATTCACCGAGAATGCCGGCCTGTACCGGACCGAGTACATGAAAAGAACGAATGAGGAGGATGATGATTACCGCGCGCTGATCCATTTTTTCAAAGTGGTGTCCGGCAACCACACCCAGGAACAAATTGAGCGCCTGGTGGATCCTGAGGCGATTCTCAAGATGGCGGCGGTGCGCGGGTATGTGGCGGATTGGGATTTCTTCTCGATGAACCGCGGGAAGAACGCATGGTTTTATCGACGGCCCGTGGATGGTCGATTCCAGTTTTTGCACTGGGACAGCGACCAGGCATTTGGGGATGTCACTCGAACATTCCAGGCGGGTGTTCCTGGGTATGATTCGTGGGCAAGGGAGCCTTATAATGTGAGGCGATTCAACACTTATCTAGCCGAGTTGATGGAACGGTTCAGTCGCCACTCGCCGCGATTTGCCGCATGGATTCAGGCGGAGGAACAAGCGAGCACCGCCTACACGGCGAACGCCGCATTTTATAAGCAATGGTTTGATGAGCGCTACCCGCATGCGTTGCGGGCGCTGGGTACGAACTACGGGCGGCTCCTCCAGGTTTTCCCCGTCACGACAGGGGGCGGCGCCATCGAGGCGGACGCTATCACCCTCCGCGGAACTGCCCCCTATGGGCTGGCAGACCTCGTCATCCAAGGCCACCCTGAGGCGGAGTTGCAGTGGCTTTCGGATGTGGAATGGCGATTCAGCGGCATCGCACTCATGGAGGGCACCAACCAATTGACCGTGGTGGGGCGTGATTCGTTTGGAAGAGCCGTCAAGCAATCAGGTGAGCTCTTCGTGAAGGAGGGCAACGGGCCTCCACGGGTTCGATTTTTACCCGATGGACCTTATTGGAAGACAGCGGTCGAGGACGATTTCGAGGTCGATGGAAGATCCTCGCGCGATCCAGAGGGAGGCGCTCTTGCTTTCCGGTGGGAGGTCACACCGTCCAAAGGGGTTCTCCTGCAAACCAACACGCCCGGGCGATGTGTCTTCAAGGCCAGCTTTCCTGGCTTGTACGAGGTGGCGTTGGAATGTGTCGATTCCCAGGGGAAAACCGGTGGCTTTACCAACACTGTGGCGGTGTACGGACGGCGTGGTCTCAGCCGGTTCGATCAACACGAGCTAGAGGATTATTGGACTCTTCAGGGGGTCGGCTACCGCGGCAACCAAGCCTCCGGCACCTGGCTTTCGCTTTCAGAGCCCGGAAACGTGTTGAGCCTTGCGATCCTGGAGGATGCAGGGCGTCCGTTGGGCTTGGGCTCTGCCGCTTTCCCTGCCGTTTGGCGGGATCTGCCTGCGGTCGGCGAGTGGGCTTTTCTGACCGAGCTCGCGATTGCGAACGGGGCTGATGGCGACTTTGAGACAGGATTGGCAGTGGATCTTGTGGAATCGGGAAAATCTATCCGTTACACCGTCGCGCTGACAGGGGCTGGGGAAGTGGTTGCGAGACGATTGGATGGGAGCTCTGTGACGGGGAAGATCGCGACTGAAACACTGCGATCGAACAAGGTCGGGTTGAGGGCGCGAAAGCAGGGGAGCAGCCTCTTTTTGGAAAGCACGGCGGCGGGTTCTTGGGGGCTCCTAGCCTCGGTGACGCTTCCTGCCGGGGTGCTGGCCGAAAAGGTGGGTTTGTTTGTTGCGAGGTCGGATATCAAGCGAGTGGTTTCTTCGTTTTACCATGCTTTGCTGGTGGATCCTTCCGGCTCTTCCGCGTTGCAGGAATCCATCAGATTGACCGAGTTGATGTGCACCCCTCCTGGGGGTGAACTGTTCGAGTTTGTGGAATTGATGAATAGCGGTTCCACGCCTGCGGATCTGTCAGGAGCTCGGTTCACCAACGGGATTTCCTTCGTTTTTGGCGCAGCCACTCTCGCGGCAGGAGAACGGATAGTGGTCGCGAAAGATCACCAGGCATTTGTCTCTCGATATGGCGATCGAGGACGGAGCCTGGCGTCCGGCACGTTTAGTGGCAAACTGGATAATGCGGGTGAACGATTGACTCTTGTCGATGCCCAGTCCCGAGTGATCCTCGACTTTTCATACGGTGCGAGCGGGGCTTGGCCGGGCAGGGCGTTCGGGGCAGGCAGCTCCTTGGAACTGCTCGATGTCAACGTCAACCCATCCAATCCCAGCAGTTGGCGATCTAGCCTTGACTACTTGGGAAGCCCTGGAGGTCCTGGAACCGACGCCGTTATGGGTGTCGTGATCAATGAATTGTTGTCCAATGCTAACCCACCATTTGAGAAGGCCATTGAGCTCTTTAACAACTCGGAAACTGCGGTGGATGTGAGTGGCTGGTTCCTGAGCGAAAGTGCTGCGAAGTTGAAGAATTATCGGATTCCAGACGGGACCGTGGTTCCGCGCCGAGGGTTCTCAGTTCTCTATGAATTTCAGTTTGGCCAGACGAACGCGCCCGCCTCGATGCGGGTGGATGGCACCCGCAAGGGAGATCTCTGGCTGGTCGCGGCTGATTCGCTCGCCCAGGTAACCCGGTTCGTGGATCACGTGGAGTTTGATGCCGGAGCCCTGCGTGTGTCCTCGGGACGTTATCCCGATGGTGTGGGTCCGTGGGGCCACTCCTTGAGGGCTCCCAGTTTTGGAAGCCCGGTCCTCGCGTCCGATCCCGCCGAGAAAATCGAGGAGTTCCGTAAGGGGACCGGGGCGCCAAACCTCCCTCCGGTCATCGGGCCGCTGGTGGTGTCGCGAATCATGTACCACCCACTGCCTGGCGGGGATGAGTTTATCGAGTTCGCTAACACTTCGGAGACAGCACTGGACCTCTTCGACCCACTCTTTCCAGCCAACCGCTGGCGAATTTCGAAGGCGATCCAGTTTGTTTTTCCAAGAGATGTCCAACTCGCGCCCAACCAGCGTTTGCTTGTCGTTGGGTCTGATCCGAGCGTGTTCAGGGCAAAGAACCGAGTGGGAGAGGGCGCGCTCATTTTCGGGCCCTTTGAGGGAGGGTTGAACAATGGTGGGGAGAGCATTGAAATCGGTCGGCCCGGGACGCCGGTTCCAGGAGTGGACGGTTCGATCTTTGTTCCCTATCTGCCTGTCGATCGCGTTCGGTATGGGAGTGCTTATCCATGGCCCGAACTGGCCGATGGCCGGGGCATGCTGCTGAGCCGTGCGGATCTCACGGCCTCTGCGGAATCCTTCGCCGATTGGCGCCCCGAGGACCCCGGTTTTGAGAGTGACAGCGACGCCGATGGCATGTTGGATCGGTTCGAAATGCTCTATGGTCTCAATTCCCTGGATCCGTCCGATGCCTTGTTTGATGCCGACAACGATGGATTCAGCAATCTGGAGGAGTACTTTGCGGGCACTCATCCGTTGATCCCCTCGGGGCGCTTTGAGATCACGTCGGTGGCTCCTTCGAAAAACGGCATCGCCATTCAATTCAACGCGGTGCGAGGTCGGAGCTACCGGATTCTGCGATCCGAGAAGGTGGTTGAAGGGGATTGGGCGGTCGTGGCCGAGCTCACGTCAAACGACCAGAGCGGAGTGCTCCTGGTGCAGGACCTGCCTTGGGCGCCTCAGGGGTCTGTTTTTTTTCGAATTGTGACACCATGAAACCCTCGAACACGCCAGATGAAATTCTTTTGGGCGACGGCACCCGCCTGCACATTCTTTACGAAGACCGATCCGTGATGGCGATCGATAAACCGTTCGGATGGATGTTTGTGCCCCTGGGATGGTCCCGGACAGACAAGAATCTGCAGTTGGCTTTGGAATCTTCGATTCGAGAAAGCCCGTATTGGGTGCGGCAGCGAAACCTCAAATATCTGAGGTATGTTCATCGACTCGATGCCGACACCACCGGGGTCGTGCTGCTTGCTAAAAGCCAGGGGGCCTTGCAAACCTTCAGCGATCTGTTTGAGCAGCGCCTGGTTGAAAAGCGCTATCTCGCCGTGGTGGAAGGGAAGCCTCACAAACCAGAATGGCGATGTGAGCTGCCGCTGGGAAGCACAACTGGACCGCGAACACGTGTTCTGGTGGATGCCGAAGCGGGGCGGTCGGCGATCACTGATTTCAAAGTGCTTGAGAGCTCCAAGGTTCGGACCTTGGTGGAGGCGCGTCCCCTCACGGGTAGAACTCATCAGATTCGGGTCCATCTCGCGGAGGCCGGTTATCCGATCGTGGGGGATGTTCTATACGGACCTGATTCATCGAAACAATCCAGGAAGACACCCGATTCACGACCGGTTCATCGGCGTCAGTCCGCGCCGCATGAGGAACTGCCTCCGAGGAAAGATGGCAGAAAAAACTTACTGCCTGAGTTGGGACTTCGGTCCGTGGGGTTGACTTATCGGGACCCGTTCACGAACCGCACTGTGCATATCGAAGCACCCACTTTCGAGTTCCTTGCCCGCTTCGGTTTCTCCGCGAAACCTCAAGCCAGGATGTCCGAAACGACTTCCCCATGAACGTCCGTCAGCCGAAAATTGCGGCCCTGGAATTTGTAGGTAAGCCTCTCATGGTTGATGCCAAGTTGTTTTAGGACCGTGGCTTGCAAATCGTGGATGTGGACCGGATTTTTGACCACATTCATGGCGAGATCGTCGGTCTCCCCGTAGCTCAGGCCTTTTTTCATCCCGCCTCCCGCCATCCAGACGGTGAACGCGTAGGGATGATGGTCCCGTCCCCATCGTTTGCGGTCATCGAGGTTGCCTTGGATGAACGGCGTGCGGCCAAATTCGCCTCCCCAAACGACCAGGGTATCGTCCAGGAGCCCGCGTTGTTTGAGGTCGAGGATCAGTCCAGCCGAGGGTTGATCCGTGTCTTTGCATTGGGTGTAGAGCTCGGTGGTGATACTGTTGTGTTGATCCCACCCGGCGTGCATGACCTGCACGAACCGCACCCCTCGTTCGATGAGCCGACGCGCCATGAGACAATTGTAGGCATAGGTTCCGGGTTCCTTGACCGAGGGGCCGTAGAGATCGAGGACATCCTGTTTCTCTTTGGAAACATCCGTGAGATCGGGAACGCTCGCCTGCATCCGAAACGCCATCTCGTACTGGGCGATGCGCGTGGCGATCTCGGGATCGCCAAATTCCTTCAGCTTCAGCTCGTTGAGTGCGGCGATGTCATCCAACATCTCCCGGCGCATGGGCCGGCTCAAACCCTCGGGGCTCTTCAGATAAAGCACCGGATCCGTGCTGCCCCTGAACTTGACCCCTTGAAATCGGGACGGCAGGAACCCGGCACCCCAGTAGAAGTCGTAGAAGATCTGTCCACACGACGTCCCTTTGCTGACCGATGTCATGACCACGAAGGAGGGCAGATCCTCGGTGTCACAGCCAAGCCCGTAAGCGAGCCATGCACCGAGCGTTGGTCTGCCTGGGATTTGAGCGCCGCTCAGGATGAGAGAGATCCCTGGAGCGTGGTTCACGGCGTCTGTATGCATGCTCTTCACGAAGCACAATTCGTCCGCGATGCTCGCGATATGCGGGAGAAAAGAGCTGACCCAGGCCCCGGATTGGCCGTGCTGTTTGAAAGGCTCCACGGGTGCAAGAATCAGTTTGCCATCGGCCTTGCCCGTCATGGTGCTGAACCGGCGGCCTCCGATGTAGCCGTCCGGGATGGGTTTGCCGTGCAGTTCGTGAAGACGGCTTTTGAAATCGAACAGATCCACATGGGTTGGAGCGCCGTTTTGGAACAGGTAGATCACTCGCTTGGCTTTGGGAGCGAAGTGAGGCAGATCCGGCAGACCGCGGACTCCGGTTGCGCCGACCACTGCTGTGGCTGTGGCTGCGGCCGCCCGCGAAATGCCGCCGTCTTTCGAAAACAGCGCCGACAGCGCCGCCGTCCCAATCCCCATCGCGCCGCGCCCGAAGAATTCGCGTCGCGTGACGTGCAGCTTGTTCTCGGTGAAAGGGTTCATCCGCTAGGGTTTTGTGAGTGTTTCATCCAGATTGAACAAAGTGGAGCAGACCACCGTCAAGGCCGCAAGTTCGGCTCTTGAACCGTGGCCGGAGATCCTGTCCCCTCCCGATTTCAGGAGAGCGACCGCTCGTTCAGGGACCGATTCAAACTCCTTCACATAGCGATCGAACGCCGCTTGAAGCCGTGCGTGCTCGGTGGCGTTTGGGAGGCGTCCCAGCACGTTTAGAAATAGGTGCTTCAAACGGTCGTCTCGTGTCAGGCCTGGCTTCTGGAGCGCCGTTGCGGCTAGGGACATTGCGGCCTCGACATAGGTCGTGTCGTTGAGCGTTGCGAGCGCTTGCAGCGGCGTGTTGGTTCGAGGTTGTTTGACTGTGCAAGTCTGGCGTGAGGGGTTGTCGAAGAACATGGTGGGAGCCACGATTCGTCTCCAGAACGTGTAGAGGCTTCGGCGGTAGAGCCCCGCGCCTTCGTCCTGGATGTAGCGTTTGTTGCCGAAGGTTGCTTCTTCCCACACTCCAGTCGGTTGGTAAGGTTTGACGGGCCGTCCGTCGGCGGATTCGATGAGCAAACCGCTCGCCCTCAGGGCCTGATCCCGAAGCATCCAGGAGGGCATCCGGAACCGCGGTCCCCTTGCTAGGAGCCGGTTCTGCGGGTCGCGTTCCCAAAGCTCCGCCGGAGCGTTGGATTGCTGTTTGTAAGTAGCGCTGGTGGTGACGAGCCTGCAAAGCGCCTTCACGTCCCACCCGGTCCGCAGAAACTCTGTGGCCAGCCAGTCGAGCAATTCCGGGTTCGATGGGTTCTCGGCTTGAACTCCGAAGTTCTCGGATGTGCTGACCAGACCAATCCCAAAAAACTGCTGCCAGAGTCGATTGACGACGACTCTCGATGTGAGAGGATTTTGGGGTGAAACAATCCATTGCGCGAGACCAAGCCGGTTCGTGGGCAGACTGTTCGCCGGAAAAGCCAAACTTGAGGGAATCCCCGGTTCAACCCTTTCCGTGGGCTTGTCATAAAGGCCTTTGGACAACACGAAAGTTTCCCGATTCGTGCTTTGATCCTGCATGATCATGACACGTGGGATCGAGGCGAGATTCGCCAAACGTTCGTTGAAGACCTTGCGATGGCTTTCCAGGACCGCCGCGTAGGCGGCGTCATTGGTTTTCCAAAATGCGCCTAGCTTTTCGAGACGGCCGGCATCGCGTTTGGCGGGAACAATCGCAAGGTTTTCTTGGATTTCCTTCGGCAGAGTTTTGATCCCTTCCGAATCGGTCACCGGCCGATCGGCGGGCCTCGGAAATTTTACGTCCTCGAACCGCACCAGCGCCTCGGTCGTTTGTGTGAGCTCGCGGTCGGCCCTGTGCGAGGCGCTGACTTGAGCCGTCGTGGGCACTTCAAGGGTGGGTTTGGTTTGAGGATCGCCGCCCCCGCCTGTCACGGGCGTTTGATTGAAAAAAGCGGCGAATCGGTAGTAGTCCTTTTGCGTCAGCGGATCGTATTTGTGATCGTGACAGCGGCAGCAGTTGAGGGTCAGACCCAGCCAGACCGTGCCCGCCGTTTCCGCCATGTCCATCACGTAGTCGATGCGGTTTTCCTCGGGGATTCGCCCGCCCTCGCCGTTGATCATGTGGTTGCGACAGAAGCCGGTGGCCAGCTTTTGTTCGTCCGTGGCGTTGGGGAGGAGATCCCCCGCGAGCTGCCACAAGGTGAATTGGTCAAACGGCAGGTTTTCATTAAACGCCCTCACCACCCAATCTCGCCACGGCCACATGGTACGCTCGGAGTCGCCCTGGTAGCCATTGGAATCCGCATACCGTGCCGCATCGAGCCAGTCCCATGCCATGCGCTCGCCATACCGAGGAGAAGCGAGCAGACGGTCAACCACTTTATCGTAGGCGTCTGACGAACTGTCCGCGAGGAAAGCCAAGACATCGCTGGATGTGGGAGGCAGCCCCGTAAGATCCAGAGTGACACGGCGGATCAATATCTCCCGAGGGGCTTCGGCGGATTGTGCGATGCCCGCCTGCCCCAACCGATTCAGAACCAGGTTGTCGATGGGGTTCCTGGTTCGGGACAGCCTGGGAGGCGTGGGGATCGCGGACCGATCGGGCTTTTCGAAAGCCCAGTGCGTTCCCCACTTGGCCCCTTCTTCGATCCATCGCTCGACGAGTTTGATTTGATCCGGTTTGAGAGGTTTCTTGAGTTTTTCTGGCGGCATCACTTCCTCGACGTCCGTGGAGGTGATTCGGCGGAAGATCTGGCTTTCTTTGATGTTCCCTGAGACGACGGCGGACGTTCCGTCTGCTCGTTTCGCGAAGAGACCCTCCTTGGTGTCCAGCCGGAGTTTGGCTTTTAGAGCTCGTTCGTCCGGGCCGTGGCATTGAAAACAGTGTTCAGAAAGCAGGGGAAGAATTTCACGCGCGAAGCTGAGTTCCGCCGCGTTGGACGGCGATCCGACAAGGGCTGTCAGGGCAACAACCCACGCCACGGCGCACAGGAGGGCGTTCGCTTCTGAGAGGTGGCGACTAAAGGTCACGCGCCGATTCTATCGAATGGATTGCGGTTGCCAAGCCATGGGTTGCTTGACATGCAATAAAAAGGGGGAGGGCGAGACCCCTTCGAGCCCACTTGATGCGCTCCCATGAGTCGGAGTTCTGGAGTTGATCCGCCATAATGATTCAGATTTGCTGAGAACCGGCTTGGCATCGGAGCCACAAGTGGGTTAACAAAGCTGCCACATGCAACTGTTTATCATGATCCTTGCAGGGTTGCTGGCAGCCGACACGCTTGTCAGAGGGCAGAATGGAGATAAGGCGGGGGAGGAGCAAGGCGTGCGAATTTCGCCTGAGCGGATTCCACCCGCGCCGGTGCTTTCACCCGAGCAAGCGCTGCAAACCTTCCGGGTGCCCGAGGGCTTTCGCATTGAGATTGTGGCTGCGGAGCCTCTGGTGGATTCGCCAGTTGCGATGGCATTCGATCCCGACGGACGTTTGTATGTCGTGGAGATGCGGGGGTACATGCGGACTTATGACGGGGTGGGAGAGGATGAGCCCACCGGTAGGATTGTGCTGCTGGAAGACACCGATGGAGATGGACGGATGGACAAGAGGACGATTTTTCTGGACAAACTCGTCATGCCGCGAGCGATTGCGCTGGTTCGGGATGGTTTGTTGGTTTCTGAGCCTCCCGTGCTGTGGTTTGTCCGGGACACGAACGGCGACGGTGTTGTGGACGAGAAAGAGGTTGTGGCCCGGGATTACGCGGTTGAGAACGACCCAAAACGCGGTGCGCGATCGAATCCGGAACATTCTTCCAACGGTCTCTATTGGGCTTTGGATAACTGGATCTACAGCGCGAACCATACGGTCCGGTTTCGGAATGTGACCGGCGAATGGCAGCGCGAACCGACTCTGAATCGGGGTCAGTGGGGGATGACCCAGGATGATTTCGGCCGGTTATTTTTTAACTCGAACAGCGATTATTTGCGCGGTGATCTGATTCCATCGCATTATGCAAACCGGAGTCCGATTGTGCCGACGCCTCCCGGGTTGAACGTCCAGATCGACAAGAATCAAACGGTGTGGCCTGGGCGCATGAATCCAGGAGTGAACCGGGGATATCAACCCAAGCAGTTGCGGGATGATGGGACACTCGCGACGTTCACCGGAGCTTGCGGCCCTGTGATTTATCGCGGATCCAACTTTCCGACCGAATACCAAGGAGACGCCTTCGTCTGCGAGCCCACGGGCAATTTCATCCGGAGATCCAAGCTCATTGAGCAGGACGGGTGGATTACGGCGACGAACGCCCAATCGCAGACCGAGTTTCTGGTGTCAACGGATGAGCGGTTTCGTCCGGTAAACCTCTACAATGGGCCTAGCGGGGGGCTTTACGTGGTGGATTTGGCGAGGGGATTGATTCAACACCGCATCTATTTGACCAGCTATCTGCGGAAACAATTGGAGAGCCGGAAGCTGGACAGCCCGACCGACCGGGGCCGGATCTATCGGATCACGCATGAGAAAGGAATTCGCGCTAAAAGCCAGAAACTCAGCAAAGCAAAAGCGGCGGAGCTGGTCGCGAAGTTGTCCGACCCGAACGGCTGGGAGCGGGATGTCGTCCAGCGGCTGTTGGTGGAGAGGAATTCAGCGGAGGCCGTTGGCCCTTTAAAAAAAGTGGTGATCGAAGCGGGTGATGCGCGGACACGATTGCACGCATTGTGGTCCCTTGATGGATGCGAACAGATCGATCCGTCGCTGTTGGAGGCCGTCTTGGGGGATCTGCATCCTGGGATGAGGCGGGCTGCGTTGAGGATTTCCGAACGATTCCTGCGCGGCGGGCAGTCGCCCCGGCTGGTGGCTGCGGTGTTGAAGGCTTCTTTCGACGATTCGGTTTCGGTTCGGTGGCAGGCGGCTCTGACATTGTCTGAGCTCACGTCCCCTGCGAGCGTCTTGCGATTGATGGAATTGGCGGATTCGGGGGGGCCGGATTATGTGCAGAAGGCCGCTCTGGCGAGTTTGTCGGGCAAGGAGTTGGCAGCGATCGATATTGCGATGGGGGACAGGTGGTGGCCGAAGGCGACCCGTCGCGGGCGGGACTTGGTTTTGAAGTCGCTCGCGCAATCGTTGTTTGTGGAGCGCAAGTCACAGCCTATCCACGATCTGATCGAGACGCTCAGCAAGGGATCGAAGCGGGAGGATCGACAATTGGCACTGTTGGACGGACTTGTGGATTTGGCGGTGAAGCCTGGGAGGAAACCTCGACCGGCGCGACTGGATGCGGAACCGACCGGGTTTAAAGGGATGCTGCAGGCGGGGTCACCGGAGGTCGTAGAGCGGCTTGCGAAGATCGATTCGCTTTTGGTTTGGCCCGGGAAGCCGGGGGTGTCAGAAAACGATCTCCCGCCTCCGTTGACAGCCGCGCAACAAAAGCTTTTTGAAGCGGGGCGTGAACTTTTTGTCACCGTGTGTGCCGTGTGCCATCAACCCCACGGACGGGGGCAAGATGGGCTCGCCCCCCCCCTGCTGGATTCCGAGTGGATTCTCGGGCCTGAATCGCGGTTGGTGAGGGTGGTCTTGCAAGGCGTTCTCGGACCGATCAAGGTAGGGGATCGGACCTATGAGCTGGACATGCCAGGTCTTGGCGCTTTGGACGACGAGAGCGTGGCCTCGGTGTTGACCTATCTGCGGCGGGAATGGGGCCACGACTCGGCACCGGTGTCATCCGCTTCCGTGGCGAAAGTGCGCGAGTTGACCAAAGATCGGCAGAATGCGTGGACAGCCGAAGAGTTGCTTCGCCTCCCTTGATTGGATTGAGCCTTAAACGATTATGTTTCGACTGGATGGAAAAGTGGCCATGGTGACGGGGGCGGCGTCGGGCATTGGCGCCGCCATTGCAGGGGCGTTTTCTGATTGCGGGGCGCACGTTTTTGTCGTGGACCGCGACGAAGCCCTGGGCCGCGCCGTGGTCTCGCAACTTTTGGAGCGTGGCGGCAGAGCGGCCTTTATGGCGTTGGATGTTGGGGATGAGAAAGCGTGCGGACAGATTGCGAGCGAGGTGGCCGGGGCAACCGGGCATTTGGACATTTTGGTGAACAATGCGGGCATCGGACACGTGGGCACGATCCAAGACACCACGGTCGATGATCTGGACCGCTTGTATCGGGTGAACGTGCGGGGCGTATTCAACATTTCCAAGGCGTTTTTGCCTGGGATGATCGGGCGCCGTTCGGGATCCGTGGTGAACATGGCTTCCATCGGAGGGTTGGTGGCCGTGCGAGAGCGTCTGGCTTATTGCATGACGAAGTTTGCGGTCGTCGGGTTGACAAAGTCGATGGCGTTCGACCATGCCCGGGATGGGGTTCGGATCAACTGCATCTGTCCTGGGAGAGTGGAGACGCCTTTTGTTGCGGCGAGGCTGCGGGAGTATCCGGATCCGAAGAGGGCGTATGAGGAAATGTGCGCCACGCAGCCGATGGGGCGGATGGGCCGGCCCGAGGAGATTGCGGCGGCTGCGGTTTACCTGGCGAGCGACGAGGCAGCCTTTGTGACCGGGGCTGCATTCAGCATCGACGGGGGATGGAGCGCGGGTTAACGTGGATTGGTATGGCGCTGAGGGTTTGGATCGGAGTCGTCGCGATGGTCAAAGGTGCGCTTGGCCGGCGGGAAGAGAGTTGAGAATCTATTTTCATGTTGTTTCTTTGTTTCCAACTGGGTCAGGATAAGTACGTTGTGGATGCTCGGCATGTGGTGGAGGTGTTGCCACTGCTGACGTTGCGCACGACACCGCAAGCGCCGAGAGGTGTCGCGGGGGCCTTCATCTACCGGGGGACTGTGGTGCCCGTGCTGGACTTTGCCGAACTCGCGCACGGGAAGCCGTGTCCCAGACGCTTCAGCACCCGGATCCTTTTGTTGGCTTATCCCATGAGGGACGCCCGCCGCACTCTTGGCATGATTGTCGAGAGGGCGACAGAAACCAAGGATCTCAAGGAGCAGGATTTTATGGAAAGTGGGCTGAGGACGCCGGGCGCGCCGTATCTTGGCCCCGTTTTCAGGGATGAGCACCGTTTGATCCAGTCGATCACCGTGCAAAATTTGGTCCCAGAGGCGATGCGAGATTTGTTATTTGGCTCCTAGAGCTACAACGACAGTCCGAGCGGTGATGAATGTGGTTTGAACTGTGGATGCACGAGCTCAAATTGAGAATTTACTGAGGGCCGAGATCGGGTTGGATCCTGAGTCCATGGGCCGTTCTATCCTGGACAGGGTCGTTCGTGAACGCTCGCAGGCTGCGGGGTTCAAGGACTTGCAGGATTATGCGACGCATCTTCAAAATACGCCTAGCGCCATCCTCGAACTCATCGACGCCACGGTCGTGCCGGAAACCTGGTTTTGCCGGGATCTTCAGATTTTTGACTCCCTGGCCGCGGAAGTTCGCCGTGTTGTCAGGAGCGGAAAAAGGGGTAAAGCCTCGCGGCTCCTAAGTCTTCCATGCTCGACCGGCGAGGAGCCGTACTCGATCGCCATGTGCCTGTTGGGCGCTGGGTTTGAGAGCGACGGTGCCATGATCGAAGGCGTGGATGTCTGCCGACGTTCCATCGCCTTAGCGCAGAGAGGTATCTATGGGCGCAATTCGTTTCGAGGAGAGGAGACTGGTTTCAGGGAGCGTTTTTTTGCGCCGGAGGGCACGCGGTATCAGATTCGGGATGCCGTTCGATCTATGGTGCGGTTTCGGTGCGGGAATATTCTTGCTGCGGAGCTGGCGAGTGAGCTGGGAGCTTTCGATGTGGTTTTTTGCCGGAACGTGTTGATTTACTTTGATCTGGCATCACGTGATTTGGCCTTCGGGACATTGTCGCGTTTAGTCCGCGAGGGGGGCCTTCTCATCGTGACGCCGGCGGAAGCGCCTTTGGTCTCGGGATGGGGGTTTGAGGCTGCGGACGGACTTCCCATCTCCTGTTTCCGGCGCGTCGCACCCGGTGCCAAAATAAAGACTCCCGCTGCACCTCCGGGTTTCCCTCGCGCTTTCAATGCTCTTGGTTCGACGAACGCCAGGGCACCCATGCCTCGTTCCATGCCATTTTCTGGAGCCCCATTGGCGTACCCACCGGCTGCCGCTCCGCAGAAACCGACAAACCCAACGCCCTCCGGACTGCTTGAACAGGCGGCTCAATTCGCGGACGACGGCAAACTGGACGAAGCTGAACGAATCTGCCATGAGTTTTTGAAAAGCCACGCTCCCCAGGCGGAGGTTTATTATCTCATGGGTCTGGTATGCGACGCCCGGGGAAAGCAAGTGGAGGCAGGATCTTTTTATCGGAAGACCCTGTATCTGTCGCCGACTCATTATGAAGCCTTGGTGCATTTGTCGGCGGTGCTGGAGATTCGGGGTGAAAAGGCCGAGGCGTTATTGATGCGACAGCGTGCGATCAGGATCCAGGGCAAATGAGTGACGCGATTCAGAAGTCTCAATCGGAAACCGTGATCCAGGAGTTCTCGGAGGACTGTTGGAACCGGATTGGCGTGTGGGGTGACGCGACGTGTCCGCAGTTGGTGAAGTATTTCCATTGCCGGTCATGCCCGGTATTTAAAAGCGCCGCGTCGAGGCTGCTGGATCGGGAACCGCCACAGGAATACCTGGAACATTGGGCGCGGCACTTCGCAGCCCAGGATCGGGGCGTGGCGAGGCTGACGGAATCGGCGGTGGTGTTCCGGAATGGCGACGAATGGTTTGCTCTGCCCAGCGTGTCGGTGGTTGAGGTGGGTGTAAAACGGGTCATCCATGCGCTGCCACACCGTCGGGGCTCCATTGTGATGGGAATTGTGAACATCCGAGGTGAACTCTTGGTGGCGGTGTCGCTCGCAGGGGCGTTGGGGCTTGGCGGGGAGGGTGCCAACAAGCCGACCTCTGACCACAAGGAGGGGGCGACCCGGGTTCTGGTGGTGAAAACGAAGTCTGGGCGCCTAGCCATGCCCGTCCATGAAGTGACAGGGCTTGTCCGTTACGGACTGGAAGAGCTGAAGCCGCTTCCTTCGACGGTTGCGAAAACGCCAGGGAACTGCCTTAGGGGTCTTCTGGCTTACGGGCAGCGGACAATCCGTTTACTCGATGCTGAGGGGCTTTTTGTTGTTTTGGAAAGGCATCTGAGGTGATGGAAGGCCAGTCGCGAGCGGAGAGAGGCACGGGCGCTGTATGAACGACGATTTGGGTGACTTGTCAATGATCGAGCTGTTCAAGCTTGAGTCGGAGAGCATGACGGCCCAGATGAGCTCTCTCCTTGTCGATTTGGAGAGAGATCCCGTTTCACCGGAGATTTTGGAGCCGTTGATGCGCGCGGCTCATTCCATCAAAGGAGCGGCTCGAATCGTCAACATTCCGGCCGTGGTATCCGTCGCGCATGCGATGGAGGACTGTTTCGTCTCAGCTCAAAAAGGCAAACTCCTTCTAGAACAGCACCAAATCGATGTGTTGCTTTCGGGGGTGGACTTGCTGGGCTTGCTCGCGAAGGACGCGGTGGAATTTGGGACGAGCCTGGATGATGCCCGTGGGGGCGAGATAGACGCCTTCTTGAAAGCCTTGATGTCGGCGTGCTTAGGTGAAAAGCCAGCCGCGACAGCTCCGAAGTCGGCAGTGCTCGCACCCCACCCCGCTCCGAGGTTGGTTGAAGCGGCGAATGCTTCAGCGGGCCCTCCCGCGATCGTCGTCAGCCGGCCGGGCGTGATGGAAGAGACCTCGAACCAGGTTTTGGAATCAAGGAATTTGGTTGAGGTCCAGCCGGCTCCGGGGACAGTGCCATCCGTGTCAAAAGCCAATGATTTCCAGCTTTCGGTCAGGGTCTCTGCGGACAACATGAATCGGTTGATGGGGTTGGCCGGGGAATCGATGGTTCATGCGCGGTGGATCATGCCCTTTGGGGAATCTCTGCATCGTTTAAAGCGGCATCACGCGGAATTGGCGCGATCCATCGATCTTGTGAGGGAGATTCTCTCCAGACAAAAACAGGAAGGGACGGTTGTGGAGGCCCTTGAACTGGCGAGGGAGAAGTCCTTGGAATGTCAGCGATCCCTAGGCGAGAGGTTGATGGATCTGGAACTTTTCGACCGACGATTGACGCTCGCTTCGGATTCTCTGTATGAGAGTGCTTTGGCGTGTCGGATGCGTCCGTTTTCGGAAGGAGCTCAGGCGTTTCCCAGGATGGTGCGGGATCTTTCAAAAGCGCTTGGGAAACAGGCACGGTTGGAGCTGCGAGGTGCGGCGACACGCGTCGATCGAGACATCCTGGAGAAGCTGGATGCTCCCTTGACGCATCTTTTGAGGAACAGCGTGGATCACGGCGTGGAAAATCCGGAGGGACGCAGAGCGGCCGGAAAAGCCGAGGAAGGCGTCGTCTTTTTAGAAGCACGCCACAGTGCCGGCATGTTACTGGTGAGCGTGGGAGATGACGGGCGGGGTGTGGATTCCGAGCAAATCCGCCGGGTGCTAGTCAAAAAGCAACTTTCGACCCAGATTTCCGCGGAAAAATTGAGCGAGGCGGAGTTGCTCGATTTCCTGTTTCTTCCCGGTTTCAGCATGAAGGACACGGTGAGTGAGATTTCGGGAAGGGGCGTCGGCTTGGATGTGGTGCGGGACATGGTGAGGCAGGTGCGCGGAAAAGTGCGGGTGTTCAACAATCCAGGGGCAGGGATTCGGTTCCAGTTGGAACTGCCGCTGACACTGTCGGTGATTCGGGCGCTCATGGTGGAGATAGGGGGACAGCCCTACGCATTTCCGCTCGCGGGCATCAGCAAGACGGCGAAGATAAGTCCAGCGCTGGTGAGCCCTCTGGAGGGGCGGCCTGTGGTGGAGTTGAATGATCAACAAATCGGGTTGGTTCATGCGGCGGAAGTCCTGGAATTGGAAGCGGGGCCTTACAATGAGAAGGAGTGGTCTCTCGTGCTGTTGGAGAGGGGGGTTGATGTCTTTGCCATGGTTGTGGATCGTTTTTTGGGTGAGCGGGAGGTGGTGGTTCACCCTCTCGATCCGAGATTGGGCAGAGTTCACGACATCAGCTCGGGCACCATTCTGGACGACGGATCACCGGCGCTGATCATTGACGTGGAGGACATGATTCATTCGATCGAGGCCAGTCTCGCGGGTGGGGGGTTGAAGCGAGGGACCAAACCAGGCGGCGCGGAGAAGGCAGGGAAGCGGAAGCGTATTTTGGTGGTGGACGATTCTCTGACAGTGCGTGAGCTCGAGCGGAAGTTGCTGGAGGCACGGGGTTATGAAGTAGAAGTCGCCGTGGACGGAAGGGCAGGATGGAACACTCTGGGGGGGGCGAAGTTCGATCTGGTCATTAGCGACGTGGACATGCCCCGGATGGACGGCATTGAATTGGTGACAATGATCAAAAAAGACACCAGACTGTCTCGCATCCCTGTTATGATTGTTTCGTATAAGGACCGGGAAGAAGACCGTCGCAAAGGGCTTGATGCGGGGGCTGACTATTACCTTGGGAAGGGAAGCTTCCACGATGAAACGCTGGTGAATGCAGTGGTTGATTTGATAGGTCCCGCAGGATGACGGTAGAAATAGTGCGCATCGGGATTGTCAACGATATGGCGATGGCAGTGGAGGCTCTGAAGCGGGCCTTGCGGGCCGGTGGCTTGCACCAAGTTATCTGGGTGGCGCGCGATGGAGCGGAGGCCATCCTTAAGTGTTCGGAGGATCGTCCCGAACTCGTTTTGATGGATCTGATGATGCCGGGAATGAACGGGGTCGAAGCGACTCGGCGGATTATGGCCAAGTCGCCTTGTCCGATTTTGGTGGTGACGGCCTCGGTCGAGGAGCATTTGGCCTTAGTGTTCGAAGCATTAGGGGCTGGGGCGCTGGATGCCGTGAGCACCCCCGCTATGGATCCGGAAGGAAAGGGTATGGGAGCGGCAGGGTTGTTGACCAAAGTTTCTTTGATAGGAAAGCTCGTCAAGGATTCAGCGCCATTCTCATCCGGGGCCGTTGTCGGCGCTGCGATGGAACCGACATCCCGTTCGAACGGACTTCTGGCAATTGGTTCTTCCGCGGGCGGCCCGGTCGCATTGGCTGCATTGTTGTCGACGCTCCCGGCGAACTTTCCTCACCCGATCATCATCGTGCAACATCTGGACTTGGAATTCGCCAATGGTCTGGCTTCGTGGCTTGGTGACCAGAGCACCTTCCCTGTGCGATTGGCGCGGGAAGGGGACGCACCGATTGCCGGAACGGTTTTGCTTGCAGGAACGTCCGATCATCTCGTTTTTGTGAGGCCCGGCATTCTCGGGTATACGAAGGAGCCCAAGGATTACCCGTACCGGCCTTCGGTCGATGTGTTTTTCAATAGCGCACTGAGGTTCCGAGTGCCTCATATGGTGGGCGTTTTGCTGACGGGAATGGGCCGAGATGGGGCGCAAGGACCCAAAGCGTGGAGGGATGCGGGATGCCACACCATCGCCCAGGATCGGGCAACAAGCGTGGTGTATGGGATGCCGAGAGCCGCGGCCGCCATCGGGGCCGCAGTGGAAATAGTTCCATTGAACAAGATTTCTGAGGCGGTAGTGAGACATTTGCGGTTATGTGTTCCAGCGTGCGTCCGCTAAATTATTTTTATGAGCCAAGCACCTTTCGCAGTAGAATCCGCTGGGAACCTTCCGGGGGACGGCCCCACGATGGTGTTGTTGGTGGATGATCAGGCCATGGTGGGGGAGGCGGTGCGCCGGTATCTGTCTAACCTCCCCCGGTTGGACTTTCATTTTTGCTCAAACGCGGAGGATGCAGTGCAGGTGGCCAACCGGATCCAGCCGACGGTGATTTTGCAGGACTTGGTCATGCCCAACATCGATGGGCTTTCCCTTGTCCGGCAGTACCGGGCGAATCCAGCGACCAAGGACATCCCCATCATCGTGCTGTCAACCAAGGAGGATCCAGTCACGAAGAGCGACTCCTTTGCCGCGGGGGCAAACGACTATTTGGTGAAGCTCCCGGATCGCGTGGAGTTGGTGGCGCGCATCCGTTATCATTCGCGAGCCTACTCCGTGCAGTTGCAGCGCGACGCGGCCTACCGGGCGTTGCGTGAGAGTCAGCAACAGTTGGTGGATTCGAACACGGCACTCATCACCTTGAATCAAAAGCTGGAGGATGCGACACGGGCGAAGTCGGATTTTCTTGCGAACATCAGCCATGAGCTGCGGACTCCGATGAATGGTATCTTGGGGATGGCGAACTTGATGCTGGACACGGAGATGAGCGTGGAGCAGCAGGATTTCCTGACGACCGTTCGAACCAGTGCGGACGCCCTTCTGGCGATCGTCAACGACGTCCTGGATTTTTCGAAAATTGAGTCCGGCAGAATCGATCTGGAGGAGCACCCGTTCGAGTTGCACCGATGTCTCGAAGAGGCGCTGGAGTTGATCGCTCCGAATACTTCCAGCAAAAATCTCGATTTGGGATACATCCTTGAAGATACGATCCAAGATCGCTTGAAAGGCGATGTGACTCGTCTGCGGCAGATTCTGGTCAATCTGGTGGGCAACGCAGCAAAGTTCACGACCAAAGGGGAGGTGGTTCTGACGGTGAGCCAAGACCCTGGAGAAAGCCAGCCCCAGACCAACACAGTGAGTTTGCATTTCCGCGTGCGCGACACAGGAATAGGGATCCCGAGCAACCGTCTGGACCGCTTGTTCAAGAGCTTCAGCCAGGTGGACAGCTCGACCACGCGCAATTTTGGCGGGACGGGGCTTGGGTTGGTTATTTCGAAGCGTCTGTGTGAACTGATGGGAGGCAGAATGTGGGTTGAGAGCGAACCGGGAGTGGGCTCCACGTTCCATTTCACGATCCTCTTCGGTGTGGATGCCCCTCAGCCGACCCCTGGGTGGCGTCTTGCGCAGCAGGGGTTGGCAGGCAAGACCGTATTGCTCCTGGAGGACAGCTCTACCAATCGGCAGATTATCGCGCAGTACGCCGGACGTTGGGGCATCCGCGTGATTAATTTTTCCAGAACCGAGGAAGCGCTTGAATGGCTTCGATCGGGAGGCAGGGCCGACGCCGCGATCGTGGACCTGCAGGATCCTGATGGCGATGGGTTTACGAGGGTGAGAAGGCTGCTCACCTGCATGGGTGGCGCACCGATGCCTATTGTTTTTCTTTCGTCCGTCCGGCTGCGTGCTGGGGACGCCAGCGCCCGGGATCTCGACGTGTCGCTCTTTGTCTACAAACCCATCCGTTGTGAGCAACTCCTCGCCACCCTCAAGCGCGCTTTTGGTGACCTGGAAGGGCCTTCCAAGGTGGGGAAAGGACTGCAGGTTGACCGGAGTCTCGGTGAGCGACTGCCTCTCAGCATTCTTGTCGCCGACGACAATCTCGTGAATCAGAAAGTCGCCTCGGCGTATCTGAACAAGATGGGATATCGTGCTGAATTGGCTTCCAACGGCCTTGAGGTGCTCAAGGCTTTGGAGACTCGATCCTTTGACCTCATCTTTCTCGATGTCCAAATGCCCGAGATGGATGGGTGTGAGGCCGCTCGAAAAATCTGCGAGCGTTGGGTCACCGGCCGCCCCATAATGATCGCCGTCACGGGCAACGCCATGGAAGGGGACCGCGAGAAGTGCCTCGAGTCCGGGATGGACGATTACATCGCCAAACCCATTCGGGTGCATGAACTCGAAGCGATTCTGCTGCGTTACGGCACCCGTTGTCAGCAGGCAAAGGAGCAGGCAGTCATCGGTGCTGCGCCGGTTTGAACGCCCCAGCCAATGCCTTCTCGGGATTCCTCCGCGAGGGGGGACGCGTCGGTCTTTCCGCATTGCCACACTATGAAACTGATCTCCTGGAACGTGAACGGCCTGCGTGCTGCCTTACGGAAGAATTTCCTCGCCTACCTAGCGGAAGAGGACCCTGACGTGATCTGTTTGCAGGAGACAAAAGCGACTCAGGAGGACGTACCGGTCGTGTGGCCCCCAAATTATGCCACGTTGTGGAATAGCGCGGAGAGGAAGGGGTATTCCGGGACCGTCATTTTTACTAAACGACCTCCGTCCAGAGTGAATCGAGGCATCGGTTTGGCCCAGCACGATGCGGAGGGACGTGTGGTCACTGCTGAGTTCGAAAGATTTTTCCTCGTGAACGTGTATGTTCCCAACTCCCAGCGCGATTTAGCCCGTTTGCCTTACCGACAGGACTGGGACCGAGATTTTTGCGCCTATCTCAGGAAACTGCAGCAATCCAAGCCGGTGATTCTCTGTGGCGACCTGAACGTGGCGCACACCGAATTGGACCTAGCGAACCCGAAATCGAACGTGCGTAACCACGGGTTCACAGCGGAGGAGCGGGACGGATTCAGCGCGCTTTTGGAGGGTGGATTTTTGGACACATTCCGTGAATTCGAGCAGTCTGGCGGGTTCTACACTTGGTGGAGCCCCATGGCCAATGCCAGGGCCCGGAATGTGGGTTGGCGGATCGACTATTTCCTGATATCAAACTGCCTGAGGCCCCGTTTGTTGAAGGCTTTCATTCGGGCGGATGTCATGGGCTCGGACCATTGTCCGGTTGGGATCGAACTAATCGAATAGATGACCCAGTTCGAAAGTGACCGCCTCCACCGAGAGATGTTTCAGACCCTCTTCTGCCGAAACGAGTTTGACGTGCGGACCCAGCGGACGCCAGACGTCCGGGTTTGTGGATCCCCAGAGGGCGGTTGTTGGGATGCCGACTGCCGCGGCCAAGTGAGTGATGCCGGAATCATGTCCGATGAAAGCCCCGCAATGGCTCAGCAGGCGCGCTAGCTCGGGCAGCGGAAGGTTTTCCCAGACCTCGTAACGGCCTCGTGGAAGAGCCGTCTTCAGCCTGTCGAGCTGTGGTTTGTCGGCCTCGCCTCCCAGGATCACAGGGCGCGCCGGAGTCTCCTCGATGAGCCATGAAAGGAGTTCGACCCATTTCTCAAGAGGCCAGTTTTTTTCAGGACTCCCGCTGCCCGGATGGCAGGCGAACGTCCAGTTCGCGGCGGTTGGCGCACTCATTCCAGCCTGGGCGGGTTGAGCCGCCTGGTGTGGACTTGGTGGCTGAGGTCGAGCCCCCTCCTTGGAAGCAGGCTCTCTCAGGAGACGCGGCTCGTGGTCGGTGGCGAACACGCTGATTTCCTGGAGCGGTCTCAGCAGCGTTTCAGCCGCGTGAGCGGTGGAGGTCTGGTTGGGACGTCCCGGCCCTGTCAAAAACCTCGCAGCGGAGAGCTCCGACACACGCTGTTGGAAATGCCGATCCGGGTCATGGATGTAGGAGACGATGAGGTCGAAACTGGAGAAGTAGTGGCGGGTGGATTGCGGGATCTCGATTGAATGAGCGAACAGCGGAGTAAAGGCAGGGGACTCGATTCTAGTGATCCGGTCCACATGGCCGTCCAGGGTGGCTATCGAGGCGATATGCGGGTAGCCGAGCACTTCGATGAGCGCCTTTGGGAATCTGGATCTCAGGGCTTGAAACACGGGGAGCGTGAGGACGAAATCGCCAATGGCCCCTCCGCGGGCAACGAGAATTCTCGAAAATTCGTGGCGAGGATCTGATGCCATGGATTTGGCTGGAGGGACGGATGCCAGGAGGTTGGGGTCCGTTTAAAACACCCATACACCCAAGGCTGCCACAAACAGGCCGAAGGCTAGGCGCACCGCGCAGCCCGCTTTGATTCGGGCCGGTGTTTCGGTGATCCAATCAAACCAATCCCGCAGGCGCCACGGAGAAATGGTGATCCACATGCCGGCCACGATCCAGATATAGGCCCAGGTCACGACGACGAGGCGCCAGTCGTTTTCGATCCAGCGCGCGCTATCGACGGTTATTTTGGCCAGCAAAAGCATCACGATTGCCAGGCCGCGGGCCGCAAGGAAGTCCTTGACGAACACGCAGGTGGCCACGCCGATGCCAGCGAACCCCGCGAGCATGATATTTTTATAAGGCTCGAAATCCGAGATGCGTTCATTGCTCAGGTTGCGTAGGAACCACAGGGTGCCCAGAGCCACGAGCCCGTAGCCCCATGGAAGAGATCTGGGAAAGGCGCGAAGGCCATTCTTGAATGCTTCTGGGTTTGTCAGGCCGCGCGCTTGAGACAGCGCGAAACCGAGTCCGATCAGAACCGACAGAGTAGAGAACTTCATGAGCCGTTGAGATTGACAATGGCGGGGTCGCCGTAAAGCGTGAAATTGCCGGCGCGCTCGATTCGCACCTCCATGAGTTGGCCAACGTGGCGTGGCGAGCCCTCAAAAACCACGATCCTGTTGGTTCGAGTTCGTCCCTCCAGACGGGCCGCGTTCTTCCTGCTTGGACCTTCGACGAGGATCTCTACCGTGGAGCCTACGCTGGCTTGGTACTTTCGAGCAATGATCTGGTTGACGGTTTGCAACAGGCAGGCGTGGCGTTCTTCAATCACCGGTTGCGGGATTTGCCCAGGAAGGTCCACGGCGGGAGTTCCCTTTCGTGGCGAATATTTAAAAAGAAAGGCGTTGTCAAACTCGACCGCTCGCGCCAGGGACAAAGTGGCTTCAAAGTCGGCCTCCGTTTCACCCGGGAAACCGACAATGATGTCGGTCGTGATCCCCATGGTTGGGCAAGCAGCCCGGAGCTTTTCGATGATGGCCTCGAAACGTTCACGAGTGTAACCTCGATGCATCAGTTTAAGAATCCGATCGCTGCCGCTTTGTACCGGCAGATGAGCGCTTTCGCACAGTTTTGGAAAGCGTGCGTAAGCCTCGATGAGGTCGTCGCCATAGCCTTTGGGGTGGGGCGATGTGAAGCGGATGCGACGGATTCCATCCACGGCCTGCACGGCTTCGACGAGCTGAACAAAGGCGGAAATGCCATCACGCGTTCCAATCTCACGCTTGCCATAACTGGTCACGATCTGACCTAGAAGCGTGACCTCCCGGACCCCTCTCGAGGCCAGTTCCTGGCACTCATGGACGATGTCTTCGATAAGCCGGCTTCGTTCTTCGCCCCGGGTGAATGGGACGATGCAGAAAGTGCAATGTTGGTTGCAACCCTGCATGATACTGACGAAGGCGGTCACGGACCTGGAGAGCCCGGACCCGTGGAGCAGGTGTTCCCGGATGCTGCCTTCACTGCCTCTCTCCGCTTCCGTGTCCACGACCTTTTCACTCCTGCCGGACAGGATGGCGTCCAGGTGTTCAGCGGTGCGATGAAACTTTTGAGTGCCGATTACGAGGTCGACATCTGGCAGTTGATCGATGAGTTCGCGGCCCATGCTCTGGGCCATGCAGCCCATGAACCCAAGGACCACCTCAGGCCTGTGCTTGCGAACGTCCGCCGCCAGCATCCGCATTTTCCCGAGGGCCTTTTGCTCCGCTGAGTCGCGCACGCTGCAAGTGTTGAGGAGGATCACATCGGCTCCTTTTTCGGAGGGCGCAAGCACATACCCTTTGAGCACAAGCTGAGCGGCGACCGCCTCCGAATCGCGCTCGTTCATCTGGCAACCATAGGTTTTTATGAATACACTCGGCATGTCCGCAAATTTCGTGCGCAAACGCTACGCAAGAAGGCAGGAATTGCAAACGTGAAAATCCGAATGCCAGGTTAGGGGGTGGCCGAGGGTGCAACTCACGGTTTCCGGGAGGTGTCGTTCGGAGGACAATACCTACCGCAGAATGGGAAGAGTTAACCACGGATAACACGGATAGCACGGATAAAGTACCCCTCTCAGCTCCCTTTCCTCATCCGTGTTATCGGTGTCATCCGTGGGTGCGCCAGTGTGGTTAAGCGGCGGGATACCCGCGTCAGGGGAGGCGACCTCGGATAACGTGAGTTGCACCCGGTGGCCGATCCGTCGGAGAATTCTTCTGTGCCTTCGGACCGTCAGGCTGTAGGGTGGATCACTCAGGCGAATAGATGCCGGCCTCCGGCTGTCAAAGGCTCAATATGAAACGATTTGTTTTGGTGCTGCTGTGTGGGCTTGGAATGTGCGGCGCGCACGCCCAGGTTCGGGTCGAGGTCTTGACGGATCAAGAAACATTCCTGCCCCACGAACGGATCAATCTCGCGGTGCGTATTACAAATTTTTCGGGTCAGGACCTGATGCTGGGAGAAGATGATGAGTGGCTGACGTTCGGGGTGCAGGCACGAGACGGGTTTATCGTTCCGAAGATCGAGGAGGTTCCAGTCAAGCTGCCTTTCCTTGTGAAGACCTCGGAGGTGGGAACACGCCGGCTCAATCTGGCTCCGTATTATGATCTGAGCAAACCGGCCCGGTATAGGGTCGTGGCAAATGTTCGAATTCCAGGATGGAACCAGAGTTTCCAAAGCACACCTAAAGATTTCGACATCATGACGGGCACTGTCATTTGGGAAGAGGAATTTGGATTCCCTGGGAGCGGCAAGGATGGATCCGCTCCAGAAGTCCGAAAGTATGCCTTGATGCGATCCACTCAGGCGAAGGTTACCCGACTGTATTTCCGGCTCACCGACACTTCTGGCAGGCTTGTGTACCGGGTGTATCCGATCGGGAATCTCGTTTCCTTTGGGAACCCGGACCGGCAGATCGATTCCGAGAGCCGCCTGCATGTCCTGCATCAGTACGGGGCAAGGGTTTTCAATTACTGCGTCTTGAGCCCCGATGGCGATTGGTTGAAAAGGGAGGATTATGAGATAACCGAATCCAGGCCCACATTGCGCGGTGTCGAGGGCGGCCTCGTGGAGGTGGTCGGCGGGCTGGCTCGTTTCGTTCCAAAAGAGGCTCCAGTGGCTCCGGTGATTTCTGCCCTCCCCCAGGAAAATGGGGTTCCTCCGCCGCCTGCGAAAGATCCCGGTGAGCGCGACCTCCGCAAGAAGGACTCAAAAACATCTAAGCCCGAGAAGTCCAAGAAGAAAACGAGGAACCCCTAGGGGTTTGGCCGAGGTTCCTCTGTGACCGAACTAGGAGGGGATACGTCACTGGTCCTCCGCCTCGTTCAAGGCTGACTGAAGTCCTGTGGAGCCGTTCTCAATTTAATGTCCAAAATGAGGATGGATGGCGCTTGACACCGCCATCAGCAGGTTCAATTTTAAAAGACATGTCCCGATCGCCTTTTCCTATCCAAAACCGTTCCACCGCATGTCCGCGACAGAGTCGTTTGGGACGTTGGTTGGGAGCCCCACGCGCCTTCACCCTCATAGAGTTGCTGGTTGTCATCGCGATCATTGCCATCCTGGTTAGCCTTCTGCTGCCTGTAATCAGCAAGGCCAAGGAAACGGCGCGGTCGGTTTCTTGCATGAGCAACCTTCATCAGATCGCCCTGGCTTCAGTGACGTATTCGATGGATTCCAATGGCAATCTTCCCTCATTCCGAAACTGGCTTTATACAACCAAAGTAGGGGATCTGAGTACTGGGAAGCTCTACCCCTATCTGAATTCCAAGCCGGTTTACATGTGCCCAACGGACAAGGCTCAACTCACGGCAAAAAACCGTCCCAAGCCGTCCTCCGGAAGCTCTACGGTCAGCGGGTTTGCCGGTCGGAACGCGACCCGGGATTACAGTTACGCGATGAACTGCGGTATCTGCCACGCGACCGATCTTTCGGCTTTTGTCGAGCCCACAAAAACAGTCCTCTACATGGAAGGCAACATGGGTCCCACCGATTATTCGGGGCAGGTCGGTCCTGCGATGGTGTCGCAGACCTTGGCGTTCCGTCACAACAACCGCGGACACCTCGTGATGGCGGACCTTCATGTGGCCAAGATGAATAAGAAGGAATTCGCGCAGGTGGAGCGGACCAAGCGCTTCTGGTTTCCCACAGATGACACCTCGGGTCCTGGTGGTCGAGGCATGTTCGGAAATTTACGGTAGCCGCAGCCAGCAGGCGCGCGTTCTGGTGGCTGGCATTGGACTGCCTGAAGGGGATGTTTATCCCAGCCAAGCTGGTTGGCGTAGCGCGGAAGTTTCTGTGCGGTGCGGGTGTTTCAGACCGTTGGTTCAGTACCACTTCCGCAACGGCACATCAATGCCGAGGTCGGTTCCCACGAGATCCCTGAACTTCGAAAGATTGCTGCCGGAAGAGTGGTAGGGATAGACTCTGCCCGGACGGAACTCCCTCGCCGCGCTGGCTGCTTGGTCCACGGTCATCGTGAAGGGTAGGTTCATGCAGATGAACGCCGCATCGCCCACCTTGAGAGCGCGCATCTCCGGGATGTCCTCGGTGTCCCCACTCACATAAAGACGCTTCCCACCTACCGTCAGTACGTAGCCGTTACCCCGCCCCTTCGAGTGATAAGAGAGCCGGGCAGGGGTGGTGTTGTACATTGGGATCGACTCAATGCCGATGCCCTGTTTCTCCGTCGTGGCCCCGTTTGCCAGCACTTGCGTTCGAGCGCGCAACCCGCTTGAGAGCATCGTCAAGACGGCCTGCGGCGCGATGATCTCCGCGTCCACGGCACCAATGGCGTTCAGTGTGGTTGAATCAAGGTGATCGCCGTGGATGTCCGTGATCAGCACGAGTGTCGGCTTTGGCAAGCCCGCAAAGCGCGAGGCTCCACCAACGGGGTCGCAGCAGATCACCGTGTCTTTCCAACTCATCACGAAGGTCGCGTGGTTGATCGGATGAATCACCACATCGCCCTCGGCCGTAGTCAAATGGTCTCCCGTCAGCGCGTCGGTGCTGGTCAGTTGCCTCACACGATAATAGCGCGACGGCACACGCCGCGAACTCGAGTCGGTGTAATCTAGAGCGGTGGCACTTCTCGGAAAGGTCGCGAGTGCAGCCCACTCGGAGAGGTTCGACGAAGCCTCGAGGCGCGAGTTGAAGTTCTTTGAAGCCATGAACTTCAGTGCGATATCCCCCGCGACGGGCTTGATCTCGATGAAGCTTGGCCTGCGCTTCGGCGATGACTTGAACCGCCAGCGCGCCGCTGCATGCGAAGCAGGTCAACAATTGGAAAAGAAGGGTGGTTGGATTTTCATAAACTTTATTCCGGAATCGGACTCGATCGCGGAGACGAGGGACTATTCCGAGTTAAACTCGTTGCATCCCCTGCGTCAACTCGGCCGTCTGAAAACTTAACCGAAAAGATTTGAAATTTGAACCACCGACTCGGACATGGGTATTGACCACGGAAAAACTACCGAAATGGAACCGATGGGGGGGCAATCCAACGAATGGAAAGCGGAATTATTCGGTCCCTTTTCGGTGTTGTTTCCGTGGTTCACATTCTGAGAGATAGATCATCGAGATTCGATGAGTAAGAATCTAGCAGCCCTCATTCAGATGAGAATCGGTGGCAACTCAAGATCCGTTGTTGACGCCGCCGAGCGAAGAGGCTATGCGATTGAGAGTCAAGCCCCAAAGAATCAAGAATTTATGAAAAGCCATCACCGATGCTCTCAACGAGCGTTTACGCTCATCGAACTCTTGGTCGTGATCGCTATCATCGCGATTCTCGCCGGCATGTTGTTGCCCGCCTTGTCGAAGGCCAAATCGCAAGCCCACAAGACTCTCTGCGCCAGCAACAACAAACAGTGGGGGATCGCCCTGGCCATGTATGCGGCTGACTTCGACGACAGCTTCCCTGATAACAGCGACGGAGCGGATCTGAGTTGGATGGGGCTCAAGATGATCGCGTTCTGGGAGAATTACCTGATCCGCTCCGAACGTCCCAACAGCGCTAAGGACAAGAAAGCCAAGAACCATGTGATCTTCTGCCCCACCGATGAGTGGCATCGGCAGGCCGACACTTGGCGCTTTGGCCAGACTGGGGCGGAAAAATCCCCGATCCTGACGGGTTATTTTTATCTTCCCGGCAGAGTCGCTGGCGGGTGGCCTTACGATTCCGAAAAGCTGAAAGAATGGCATTTCCGTAAGAAAATGGGTGGCATCTACAGCGGAGCACCGGTTTTGATCGATAGGATGCAGGGCGTCGGACCACGGACGACCAACATGTACGACGCGCGTCTCGCGTGGACAGTCAGCGACGGCGGCAAAAATTGGAGATCAGCCAATCACTGGGCTGGCCCCCGCAATGCCCCAACTGGAGGCAATTTCCTGTTTGAAGACGGACATGTTGAGTGGCGCAAGGGCAGCACCGTAGGTCTGGGTTCGGGGGCTGGCACCTGGCAATGCTTTTACTCTATCAATATCCCTGGGCAGTAAAGTCAGCAGGTTCCTGGTTTCTCCGAGCAAGCCGTGGGAGGCCTTGACGGTCGGGTCAAAGTCGGGATTAGTTTTTTGCGCGAACCTCAAGGTCAGCTGTTAATCCGATCGTCTCGCCCCCGCTGTCAAGTCGCCCTCTTCAACTGTTTGTCAAGCGGCTTGCCGATCGAATCTCAGCAGGGCATCATCTTCAGTCATGCCGCGCCGATCCTCTCTGCACGCCGCCAGCAGCCTGCTCGACTGGCGGGGTTGGTTCTGGATTTGTCTGAGTGCCGCCTTGCACTGGGGTGGCGCGTCTGCGGCTGCCCGGGTGGATTTCAATCGCGACATCCGGCCGGTGATGGCGGACACATGCTTCCGGTGCCACGGTCCCGATGCGAAGACTCGCAAGGGTGGTTTGCGGCTCGATGTCCGGGCAGAGGCGTTGAAGCCTGCTAAGTCAGGTGCCGTCCCCATCGTTCCTGGCGAGCCGGAGCGGAGCGAAGTCATCCGGCGCCTTTTCACAACGGACGCGGAGGAAGTGATGCCGCCCGGGGAAATCCACAAAGAGCTGACGCTGCTTCAGAAGGAGTTGTTCCAGCGGTGGATCGCCGAGGGCGCTGAGTTTCGCGAGCACTGGGCTTTCATCGCGCCCACGCGGCCCGCGTTGCCGGAGGTGAAACAATCCGGATGGGTGAAAACAGCGGTGGATCGTTTCATTCTTGCCCGGCTTGAGGAGAAGCGGATGAAACCGGCGCGGGCTGCCGACCAGGCGACACTCCTCCGGCGTGCGTCGCTTGATGTCACGGGCATTCCCCCAACGCCAGCAGAGGTTCGCACATTTTCCGCCGACAAATCGCCGCGAGCCTACGAGAAACTGGTCGATCGATTGCTCTCCTCACCGCGCTACGGCGAACGCATGGCGCAGGACTGGTTGGATGCCGCGCGGTTTGCGGACAGCAACGGCTATCAGGTCGATCGGGATCGCGAGCTTTGGGCATGGCGCGAGTGGGTCATCCAGGCGTTCAACCACAATGTGTCGTTCGATCGGTTTACGCTGGAACAGCTTGCCGGCGATCTCCTGCCGAATCCCACGATGGACCAGAGGATTGCCACGGGTTTTCATCGCAACCACATGGTCAACGAGGAAGGCGGCATCATCCCGGAAGAGTTCCTGGCGGAGTATTGTGCCGATCGCGTGGAAACCACAGCGACCGTCTGGCTGGGCCTGACGATGAACTGCGCCCGCTGTCACGATCACAAGTATGATCCGCTCACACAAAAGGACTTTTACAGTTTGCTCGCGTTCTTCCACAATGTGCCGGAGAACGGGGTGGGTGATTATTCCTTGAGCATCCGCCGTAACACACCGCCATTTCTGAAACTCCCTGCACCGGAGGCCGAGGCGAAGCTGGCCGCATTGAACCGCGAACTGGAGGAGGTTCAGGCGCGGCAGGCCGCCGTGGCCGCTCACGCTTTGGCCTCCGCGACGGAGTGGGCTGGCCGAGCGGTATCGGCTCAACTAAAATGGACGGATGTCGAAGCGTCGACTCCGGTGGCTGGCGAAGGCCCCTCTCAACTTTATCCGGCGGGCAACTGGTTGCCCATGCCAGCGCGCACCCACGACAAGCAACCGATAGCATTCAGCGCGCGCGTGGCCTTGAAGCGAGTCACGGCAGTGCGGATCGAACTGGCCCCGATGCCAGAGGGTGGCTCGAACACCGCCGTGAAAGTGGCGGTGTCAGAACTGCGTCTCAGCCGCGTCGAGACATCCAAATCGGAGTCGTCCCCTCTGAAGCTTATCCCCGTTTCGCTCGATCGTGCCGAGTCCGCCGTGGAGACTGCCAAGGCAGTGGACCGAAAGCCGGACACCGCTTGGACGGTGACCCTGGGCAAGGACGGTGTTGTGGCGGGAGTTTATGAGCTGGCCGAGAGCGCTCAAGGGACTCCCCTAGTCACGTTCAAACTGGAACTCGACCTGGACCTGGCGCTTGGCGAGAGGCTCCCGGCCTGGCAACTACGATTACGGGCCACCGATATGGACCCTGAACTGCTGTTGCCAAACGAGCTTTTAGGAGTGGTTCAAAAACCTGTTGGCGAGCGGACAATCGATGAGCAGGGGAGGGTGGATAAGTTTCGGCTTGCTCATGCGCCAGAGCATGTGGCCATCAGCCAGCGCGCTGCAGACTTGAGGAAGCAGGCTGAGGAGACCGATCTGTCAATTCCCATCACACTGGTCATGTCCGAGCTGGCCGAACCACGTCCCACCCACGTGCTGATGCGGGGCGCTTACGACAAGCGAGGGGAACAGGTCACCTCGGCACCCCCGTCGCACCTGCCCGCCTTGTCGTCCGATTGGCCGAAGAACCGACTGGGCCTTGCCCGATGGATTCTCGATCCCGCCAATCCGCTCACCGCCCGCGTCACTGTCAACCGGCTCTGGCAGGCGGTGTTTGGCATAGGATTGGTGAGAACCAGCGAGGATTTTGGAGTGCAGGGCGAACCGCCGAGCCATCCAGAACTGCTCGACTGGCTGGCTACCGAATTCATCCGGACTGGATGGGATGCGAAGCGGATGATGAAGCTTTTCTTGATGAGCGCGACCTACCGCCAAGAGTCCCGAACCACGGTGTCGATGCGGATGCTGGATCCGGACAATCGCCTTTTGGCCCGAGGCCCGCGCTACCGTTTGTCTGCGGAGACCATTCGCGATCAAGCCTTGGCTGTGAGCGGCCTGCTCACGGAGAGGCTGGGTGGGGCTTCCGTAAAACCTTATCATCCGCCAGGACTCTATGAGCAAGTGGTGGCTGGATCCTCGGCAAGCACCTATGTGCAAGGCAAGGGCGCAGAGCTCTACCGGCGGAGCCTGTACACTTACTGGAAGCGCTCGGTGCCCAACCCGGCAATGCTCACTTTTGACGCTCCGTTTCGCGAGACCTGCGTTGTGCGGCGCTCGCGGACCAGCACGCCGCTCCAAGCCCTTAACCTCATGAACGACCCGACCTACGTCGAGGCCGCGCGCTCCCTCGCACAACGAATGATGCGCGAAGGCGGGGCCACTCCCCAATCCCGCATTAGGCATGGCTTTCATCTGGCCGTTTCTCGTCCCCCAACCTCCGAGGAACTCAATGTGCTGGTTGCGGGCTTCCATCGGTGTGAAGCCGGATTTCGTGCTGATCCTGTGAGCGCCGTGAGTTTGATCGCGGTGGGGGAAACGAAAGCCGACGTGACTTGGGATCCGGTGAAACTGGCGGCTTATGCAACCGTCGCGAGCACCTTGCTGAACCTCGACGAGATCATCACGAAGGAATGACCTAATGAAGTTCTCGGAATTCGATCCATTGCAGGGGACGCGACGGCACTTTTTTGGCCGCGCTGCGACGGGGCTTGGCTCGGCCGTGTTGGCGTCGCTTTTGAACCCTGTGCTCCACGCGTTGGCGGAAGGGCAGTCGGACGCGTCGCTGCCTCATTTTCGACCAAGAGCCCGGCGCGTGATCTGGCTTACACAGGCGGGTGCGCCTTCGCAGCTCGATCTATTCGACCACAAGCCGGGGCTGAGCAAGCGGTTTAAGGAGCCGTTGCCGGAGTCGATTCGCGGTGGCCAACGGCTGACGGGCATGACAGCGAACCAAAAGACCCTTCCTGTGGCACCCTCCACCTTCGCATTCAAGCAGCGAGGCAAGAGCGGCCTTTGGCTGAGTGAGATCCTGCCGCACACCGCCCAGGTGGCCGATGAGCTTTGTGTGATCCGTTCGTTGCACACCGAGGCGATCAACCATGACCCGGCGATGACCTTCCTGCAAACGGGCCACCAGAACGCGGGCCGTCCAGCGCTCGGCGCATGGGTTTCCTACGGCCTCGGCACCGTCAACCAGAACCTGCCGACGTTTGTGGTGATGATATCCAGGCCCAGCGGCCCGACGAATGCTCAACCTCTGCACGAACGCATGTGGGGCTCCGGCTTTCTGCCTTCCGTCCATCAAGGCGTGCGATTCAGCCCGGGCAGGGACCCCGTGCTGTTTCTGTCGAATCCACCGGGCTTGAGCGTTGGGCATCGGCGAGGGATGCTGGACGACCTCGCGCGGTTGAATCAGATGAAGTTCGACGACTATCAGGATCCCGAAACCCAAACACGCATCGCCCAATACGAGCTGGCGTTTCGCATGCAGACCTCCATTCCGGATCTCGCCGACCTTTCCAGGGAGCCGGCATCGACTTTTGAGCGCTACGGGCCGGAATCCAAGAAACCGGGGACTTACGCTGCCAACTGCATCCTGGCGAGGCGGCTCGCCGAGCGGGGCGTGCGGTTCATCCAGCTTTATCACCGGGGTTGGGATCAGCACGACAAACTTCCCGAAGGCATACGCCATCAGTGTTACGACACGGATCAACCCTCGGCGGCATTGTTGCAGGACCTCAAACAGCGCGGACTGCTCGACGACACGCTTGTCATTTGGGGTGGTGAATTTGGACGCACCGTTTTCAGCCAGGGCGAGCTCACGGAGAAGACATTTGGCCGCGACCATCATCCGCGTTGCTACTCGGTCTGGTTGGCTGGGGGCGGCATCAAGCCGGGGATGAGCTTTGGGGAAACCGATGATTACTCCTACAACATTGCGCGGGATCCCGTTCATATCCACGACCTGAACGCCACCATTCTGCACTGTTTAGGGATTCAGCACGAACGCCTTACCTTCCGTCATCAGGGCCGCGATTTCCGTCTGACGGACGTTCACGGGGAGGTCGTCAAGCCCGTGCTCGCCTGATGGTTCGGTGCCTTCAGGTGCGCCACTCAACTCCTTTGAACGCTCCCGGTCAATCCCTGAACCTAAATCCGGCAGTTGATTTAGCCACGAAAGAACGCAAAGAACGCAGAGAGAATGAGTTCTGAAAGGAATCTCTCGGCTTCATCATTCACTCGCTGGGTGAGCAACTCTTCGTTGACCTTGACCCCTAAAGCCCTTCTCTTTGCGATCTTTGTGCTCTTTTGTGGCCATTTCAATTGCAGTTTTTAGGATGAAGGTCTCTTGGACGATATCCAGGGTGGGTTGTTCCTCGCGGATGAGGTCGAAGATGAAAGTGTAGAGAGGGAGTTGGTAGCGGCGGAAGAGTTGGTCCCAGGCCCGGGGATCCAGAGCTCGGGCTTGGGAGATCGGCAACTTTTCTGATGGCACCACAGCAGGCATCTACACCCAGTGGAATGCCGCCGGCGAGAAAAGGTTCAAAAGAAAGTGATCAGTCGTCAGTCGTCAGTGATCAGTGGTGGCGGGGATGTCAC